>NZ_CP095481.1:3145312-3459843 GCF_023023025.1 Amycolatopsis sp. WQ 127309 | reverse complement strand
GCTCACCCTGCAACGCCCGCTGCTCGGGACCGACGCCACCCTCGACCTCGTCGGGGATCTCGGCGACCGGTTCGGCGCGGTTGCGAGCCGCCGCGCGGTGCGCGTCGGCCACCTTGTGCTGGGCGATCCCGTAGACGAAGGCCAGGAAAGGGCGCCCTTGGTCACGGTACGAAGGCAATGCCGTTAGCACCGCGAGACACACCTCCTGCGCAACGTCGTCCGCCGAAGCGAACGATCGCTCCTGCCTGCCAACCCGAGCGCGGCAATACCGCACTACCAGTGGACGGATAGCAGCCAGCAGCCGCTCCACTGCCTGGGGATCTCCCTCGACAGCAGCGGCGACCGGTTCATCCAGTCCATCCCCCACATTGGCCATCGCAGACAACAGTCCCAGTGTTACGTGTAGGCGTGCAAAGAGTCCGGCTCGTGGCTGCCCGCGCCGCGGACCGGTGACCGTTACCGTACCTGCGGCCGGCTCGGACCGGCGCGCGCGGTGCTCCCCGGCGCGCCGCGCCTGCCGGCGCCGCGAAAATACGGATTAGCCTCTGCGGCCCACGGTCGATGTCGTCGAATCAACGAGCGACCGGGGCCACAGGTACGAGTTCCCGTCCGGAGGGCGGGAGCCGGGGCGGGAGACCGCCCCGAGGGCTGCCCCGAAGGGCGCCGGAGTGTGATGGGGACCACACAGGTACGGGCCAGGACGATACGTCGCCCTGGCCCGCTGTCACCTGTATTCCGGCCGTGTCAGGATCGAGGAGAGTGCCGCGGAACGGTCAGCTGACCAGGCCGCGGCGGAAGCCGTGAGCCACGGCCTGCGCGCGGTCGCGCACGCCGAGCTTGCGGAACAGCCGCCGGGCGTGGGTCTTGACCGTGTCCTCGGACAGGTACAGCTCGCGGCCGATCTGGCCGTTGCTCTTGCCCTGGCTCATCCCGCGGAGCACCTGAAGCTCGCGCTCGGTCAGCTGGACGCCCGGGTCGGACGGCTGACGGGGCGCGGGCACCGAGGTGCTCGCGAGGGTGTGGGCCAGTGCGGCGACCAGCTCCGGCCGGGACGCGTCCCAGCGGAGGTAGCCGCGGGCACCACCGGCGATGGCGGCAGCGATGCTGCCGGCGTCGTCGGGGGCGCCGAACACGATGACGTTCGCCTGGGGGTTCGCGGAGACGAGCCGCCGGGTGGCTTCGACACCTGTCGGGACCGCGCGTTGCGTCCCGACCAGCACGACGTCGACGGGCTGACGGGAGTACCGGGCCAGCAGCTCGTCACCGTGCGCTACGCAGTCGATGCGACTGACCCCAGGGACCGCGGACATCACTCGGGTGAGCCCTTCACGGACACTGCGTCGGTCGTCGCAGATCAAGACCGTCGTCACGGGGTTTCCTTCCTGCAGCCGGGTGACATTCCACTTCCCCTATCGGACGCTTTAGCCCGAACCTTGACACGATCCGGTGGCTTTTTTTGAAACTTCTTAGCCCGGATGCCGGAACACCCCATTCCGACGGCTCAACCACCCGGGGCGGGGACCCATGGCGATTCCCCCGCGATCCTCCTCCCGCAAGGATCTGCGCTTCGTAACACTGCGTGCAACACCTCGGCGACTCTGAATCGATACTCCTCGGCGTGTCCTGGGCGCAGGTCGGCCGCGACGAGGGCGGCGGGCCACAAAAGTGAAAGCAATTCGCATTCTTCGGCGGCCGCCATTGCCTTTCCGACGAGAGCGTCCGAAATGTTCCGGTGATCGGGAGCTCCGGCCGCCCGCAGGGCCACGGCCAGCACGATGCCGGATTTGGTCGCGTGGCGGCGGGCACCACGGGCGACGGCGGTTTCGAACGCGCGCTCGGCGGGCGCCACGGCGGCGGCACCCTGACCTGCGGCGAGCTCGATCTCGGCGCCGACCCAGCCACCGCGGACCTCGGCCCGCCACCCGGCGTCCTGCGCCGCGGCCCGCGCGGCCAGCCGCCGCGCGGCGCTCAGCCGGCCCAGGGCGAGGTTGTCGGCGGCCAGCCCGAGCAGCGCGTCCGCCCGGGCCCCGGCGGGGTCGAGGCCATCCGGGTCGGGGTCGCCGCGCAGGGCCGCCGCCCGCGCGAAGGCCTCGCCGTCGAGTGCGCGGGCCCGGGCGTGGCCGCCCAGCTGCCGCCGGTGCGCCGCGAGGGTGCTGGCGGCCAGGGAGCCGAGCAAGGGGTCGCCCGCGGCACGCAGGGGGTCCAGGAGCGCCGCGGCGGCCGCGTACCGCCCCTGGGCGCCCAGGACGACGGCGGCGAGCAGGCGGGCGCGTGGCGGCCCGGTACCGCGCAGGACGGCGGGGTCGGGCCGCGGGTCACTGCCGAAGGCCGCGGCGCGGAGGGCGGGTTCGTGCACCCGTCCTTTCTAGCGCCTGCCACCGACAGAAACATGATCGAAGTGCGCTGGGCCCGGATCGAGCCGGCCCGGGGCCGCGGCTCGATCCGGGGTGCGGACGGATCGGCCGAATGGCCGCAGGACGGATCGAGCCACAACCAGCGCACGACGCGCTGCGCGTTGGGCTCGGCACGGCCGTGAGGGGCACCCTCAGGGACCTGAGCGCCCTGAAGGTGCCCTTCACGGCGTTCCGCGCGGGTCGGTTAGTGGTGGACCCCGACCAGGACGTGCTCGATGCGGTCCGCCGCGCCCTGCAGGTCCGGGAGGTGCTCCACCTTGTCCGGCAACCCGGACGGGTCCCAGCCCGGGCCGCAGGCGAACAGCCGGCTCCGCTGGCGCCCGCGCGACACCCGGGCGAACAGGCGGGTGTCCGCCATCCCGTGGCGGTGGGCCCACAGCACCACCGCCGCCGGCGCGCTGCGGCGGACCGCCACCGCCAGGACGTCCGCGGGCAGCGGGACCCCGAACAGCTGGGCGCCGATCCGCCGGCCGGCCAGTGACGCCGCAAGCGCGTACATCGGCATCGTGTCGCGCTCCTCCGGGACGCAGCCGAGCAGCACCGGGCGGGTGTTGCGCGGCTCGTCGAGCACCGGGGTGGCGCGGATCAGGGCGGCGTACACGCACTCGGCGAGCAGGTACTCGACCTCGGCGCCCGCGCTGGCCCCGCGCCAGCGGGCCCGCAGCGCCGACAGGACCGGTTCGAGGACGCCCGTCCAGGCGGGCAGCACCCCCAGCTCCGCGACGGTGTCGGCGAGCATGCGCTGCACGGCGTGGACGTCCATGGCCAGCGCGGCGGTGCTCAGCCGGCGCGCCAGGCGGGAGCGGACCTCGTGACCGTCGTCGGCGGTGCCGGGTTCGGGAGGCTCCTCGGGCTCCTCCGGCTGCGGTGAGCCGGAGCGCGGGATCTGCTCGAGGGCGTAGCGCGCGGCCTCCGCCGTCGACGCGCCGCTGAGGAGGGCCCGCTGCATCAGTTCGAGCCGGCCGATGTCGGAGGTGCCGTAGCGGCGGTGACGGCCGTCGGTGTGGCGGCTGGGGCCCAGCCCGTAGCGCCGGTCCCAGGTTCGGAGGGTGGACGGCGCGACCCCGAGCCGGCGGGCGACCGAGGCCACCGGCAGGGTGGGTTCTTCGGTACCCGACCCAGCTCCCACGAGCCTCAATATCCAGGCACCCACCGAGGTCGGCAACCGGAGGCGAACCCCCCGCTCACACATCCGGGGGATGCCTAACGGCTGATATCGAACCGAATCGCTTGAACAACTATTGGCGCGCTTCTAACGTTACGGCCGTTGCACCGAATGGAGTATCGGCACCACAGCAGAGCAGCTAGCGGCATCGACCGAATGACGGAGGCGGTCAGGATGGCAGACACGCGCAGGCTCCCAGGACCCAACGCCGACATGTGGGACTGGCAGCTGGAGGGGTCGTGCCGGGGGATGGACAGCGCGTCCTTCTTTCACCCGGACGGCGAGCGCGGCCCGGCGCGGGCACGGCGGGAGGCCAGGGCGAAAGCCGTGTGCCTGAGCTGTCCCGTTTTGGAGATGTGCCGCAGCCACGCGCTGGCGGTGCACGAGCCCTACGGCATCTGGGGCGGGCTCTCGGAGTCCGAACGCGAACACTTGATCAAGGCCGACAAGCGCACGCTCAGCATGTCGGGCGGCTGAAGGCCCACGAACACCGGAGGGCGGCGCCGGGTGGGGTGGCCGCCCTCCGTGCTTTCCGGGTGAGTTCTGCCCGGGACGGGACCGGGGCGGCATCCCTCGCGGATGCCGCCCCGTTTTCGCGCGCGGAGCAGGCCCCGTCCGAGACGAGAAAGGGGCGGCACCCCTTGCGGGATGCCGCCCCTCTCGTGCTCAGGACTGCGTCAGTGCGAGTGGCCGTGGCCCGCTGCGGCGGACTCTTCCTCGGCCGGCTTCTCGACGATCGACGACTCCGTCGTCAGCACCAGGCGCGCGATCGAGGCGGCGTTCGCCACCGCGGACCGGGTCACCTTGACCGGGTCGACGATGCCGGCGGCCAGCAGGTCCGTCAGCTCGCCGGTGGCGGCGTTGAAGCCGTGGCCCCAGCTCTGCTCCCGGACCTTGTTCACGATGACCGCACCTTCGTGGCCCGCGTTGGTCGCGATCCAGAACAGCGGGGCGGACAGCGCGTCACGCACGATGCGGACACCGGTCGCTTCGTCGCCCTCGAGGCCGAGGCCGTCTTCGAGCTCCTTGACCGCGTGCACCAGCGCCGAGCCGCCGCCGGGCAGGATGCCCTCTTCGACAGCCGCCTTTGTCGCCGCCACGGCGTCCTCGATGCGGTGCTTGCGCTCGTTCAGCTCGGTCTCGGTGGCCGCGCCGACCTTGATCACCGCGACACCGCCGCCCAGCTTCGCGAGCCGCTCCTGCAGCTTCTCGCGGTCCCAGTCGGAGTCGGTGGTCTCGATCTCCTTGCGGATCTGCGCGATCCGGCCCTGGATGGCGTCCTTGGCCCCGCCGCCGTCGACGATCGTGGTGTCGTCCTTGGTGACGACGATCCGGCGGGCCTTGCCCAGCGAACCGAGGTCGGTCTCGGACAGCTTCTGGCCGATCTCCGCGGAGACGACCTCACCACCGGTGACGAACGCGAGGTCGTCCAGGAACGCCTTGCGACGGTCACCGAAGAACGGCGCCTTGACGGCGACGGCGGTGATCGTCTTGCGCAGCGAGTTCACCACGAGGGTGGACAGCGCTTCGCCGTCGACGTCCTCGGCGATGATCAGCAGCGGCTTCTTGGCCTCAACGACCTTCTCGAGCACCGGCAGCAGCTCCGCCAGCGACGAGACCTTCTCGCGGACGAGCAGGATGTAGGCGTCCTCGAGGATCGCCTTCTGCTCCTCCGGGTTGGTCGCGAAGTGCGCCGAGAGGAAGCCCTTGTCGAACTGGACGCCCTCGGTGATCACCAGCTCGGTCGCCAGGGTCGACGACTCCTCGATGGTGATGACGCCGTCTTCGCCGACCTTCTCGACGGCTTCGCCGAGCAGGGCGCCGATGTTCGCGTCACGCGAGGTGACGGTGCCGACCTGCGCGATGCTCTCGCGGCCCTTGACCGGGGTCGCCTTGCTCTTGAGGACCTCGATGACCTTCGCCGCGGCGGCTTCGATGCCACGGCCGATCGAGGTCGGGTTCGCGCCGGCCGCGACGTTGCGCAGGCCGACCTTCACCAGCGACTGCGCGAGCACCGTCGCGGTCGTGGTGCCGTCGCCGGCGACGTCGTTGGTCTTGGTGGCCACGCTCTTGGCGAGCTGGGCGCCGAGGTTCTCGAACGGGTCGTCGAGCTCGATCTCACGGGCGACGGTCACGCCGTCGAGGGTGATGGTCGGGCCGCCGAACTTCTTGTCGAGCACGACGTGGCGACCGCGCGGGCCGAGGGTGACCTTGACCGTGTCGGCGAGCTTGTTCACCCCGCGCTCCAAGGCGCGACGAGCGTCCTCGTCGAATCTGATCTGCTTGGGCATAGCGTGTTCCGCTTACCTTTCGGTGGGTCTGAAACGCACGAACGCCCCGCTCCCCGGCTTGTGCGGGGCCCGGGGCGTCATGCGCTGCGAGCGGACGTCAGTTGATGACGGCCAGCACGTCGCGGGCGGACAGGATCAGGTAGTCCTCACCGTTGTACTTGACCTCGGTGCCGCCGTACTTCGAGTAGATGACGACGTCGCCGACGGAAACGTCGAGCGGGACGCGGTTGCCCTTGTCGTCGATCCGGCCCGGGCCCACGGCCAGAACCTTGCCCTCCTGGGGCTTCTCCTTGGCGGTGTCGGGGATGACGAGACCGGAAGCGGTCGTCTCCTCGGCCTCACTCGTCTGGACAACGATCTTGTCCTCGAGCGGCTTGATGTTCACGCTCACCGGGTTGACCTCCACGGTCGTCGAAAGCGTTGGCAGGTTGTGGTTACGGCTCTACCACCCCCGCCGTCGCGGGTGCCGGGGCTGTCGGGCCGTGCGATTAGCACTCTAGCCACGGGAGTGCCAGTCTCGCAAGGAGGGTGCGTCTTGCCGGTGATAACGCGCCTGACCGGCGGCTTTGTTCCGCCGCCCCCACCGCCGCCCACCGGCGCCGCTCAGGAGCAGCAGCCCCCGGACGGCGCCGCGCTCCCCGCGTCGACCTTGACGACGTAGACCTCCCACGGCTCCCGCCCCGGCCCGTGCACCCAAACCTTGTCCTGGACGGCGTAGCAGCAGGTGGTACCGGTCTCGGCCCGGGTTTCGAGGCCTTCGCCGGCGAGCCGCCCGGCGGCCGACTCGACCTGCTCGGCGGACTCGACCTCGACGCCGAGGTGGTCCAGGACCGTGGCCTGCCCGGGCTCGCCCTCCAGGAGGACGAGCTTGAGCGCGGGTTCGGCGACGGCGAAGTTCGCGTAGCCGGGCCGGCGCTTGGCGGGGCCGGTACCGAACAGCTTCGAGTAGAAGCCGATCGAGCCTTCGAGGTCGCCGACCCGCAGAGCGAGCTGTACTCGGGACACCACTGCCTCCTTGGATAGATGATTGTCTAAGCAGAGGATTGCGCCTTGGATAGACATCCGTCAAGATAGAGAGGTGTCGAATCAGCTTCCGATCGCCTGCTGCGCGCCGCTCGTCCGCGAGCCGCTGACCGGACCGCAGGCCGTGGAGCTGTCCGCGTTGTTCAAGGCGATGGCCGACCCGGTGCGGCTGCGCCTGCTGTCCCTGATCGCCTCCCACGGTGGCGGCGAAGCGTGCGTGTGCGACCTGACCGAGGCCTTCGACCTGACCGGCCCGACCATTTCGCACCACCTGAAGGTGCTGCGGGAGGCCGGCCTGATCACCGGCGAACGGCGCGGGACGTGGGTCTACTACCGCGTCCACCCCGAGGTGCTGGCCCGGCTGGCCGCCGTGCTCGTTCCCGCCTGAGCGCGGGCTCTTACCCCCGGCGTGAGTTTCTGGTTAGGTTCTCACCGTCTGGCACCTGAACCCTGGGGGTTTATGCCCATGTCGTCTCGTTCGCTCTCCAGAACGGCGGCGCTGGCCGCCGCCGTCGCCCTGCTCGGCGGGGCCCTCACCGGCCAAGCCCACGCCGCGAGCACCACCACCGATCAGCGGCAGCGGGACTTCGCCGCCGCCGCGGCCGAGTTCGGCGTTCCGGTGGACGTCCTGCTCGGCGTCTCCTACCTCGAATCCCGGTGGGACTTCAACGCCGGGACGCCCAGCGCATCCGCCGGCTACGGCCCGATGCACCTCACCGACCTGCGGGAAGCCGGGGTCGCCGGCAGTCACCACGACGTCGGCAGCGAGGACCCGCGCGGCGACGACGCGCGGCCCGCGCTGCACCCGGCCGCCGGGCCCGACGTGCCGCCGCAGACCGGGCTGCAGACCGTCGACGAGGCCGCGGCGCTGACGAAGACCGACGCGCGGACCCTGCGCACCGACACCCGGCAGAACATCCGGGGCGGCGCCGCGCTGCTCGCGAAGTACCACGTCGGCCAGACCGGCTGGTACGACGCCGTCGCGCGCTACAGCGGCTCGACCGGCGACGCCGCGCAGACGTTCGCCGACGAAGTCTTCGAGACGATCAAGAGCGGGATGAGCCGCACCACCGACGACGGCCAGCAGGTCACCCTCGCCGCCACGCCGGGCCTCGCGCTGCCGAAGCACGCCGAGGCCGCGGCGAACCCGGCGAACGTCGAGTGCCCGCGGACCGTCACCTGCGAGTCCGTCCCGGCGCCCTACCAGGAACTGCCGGGCAACGACTACGGCAACCACGACCTGGCCAATCGGCCGGTGAGCCAGAAGATCGACCACATCGTCATCCACGACACCGAGGGCTACTGGGACAGCGTCCTCAAGCTCGCCCAGGACCCGACGTACGTCAGCTGGAACTACACCATCCGCTCGGCCGACGGCCTGATCGCGCAGCACGTGCCGACCAAGGACGTCGCCTGGCACGCGGGCAACTGGTACATCAACGCGAAGTCGATCGGCGTCGAGCACGAGGGCTTCGCCGCGAAGGGCACCTGGTACACCGAGGCGATGTACCGCTCGAGCGCGAAGCTCGTCGGCTACCTGGCGCGCAAGTACGACATCCCGCTCGACCGCGCGCACATCATCGGCCACGACAACGTGCCGGGCACGGTCCCGTCGACGATCGCGGGCATGCACTGGGACCCGGGCCCCTACTGGGACTGGTCGCACTACTTCGACCTGCTGGGCGCGCCGCTCGGCGGGTTCGGCCTGCCCGGCTCGTCGCTGGTCACCATCGACCCGGACTTCGCGAAGAACCAGCCGCTCTTCACCGGCTGCGACACCGCCGGAACCCCTTGCGCGCCGAGGGGTTCCGAGGCTGTCGTGCTGCACTCGCAGCCCAGTGACGCCTCGCCGCTGCTGGTCGACATCGGCCTGCACCCCGCGGGCGGACCGTCCACAACGGACGTCTCCGACGTCGGCAGCCGCGCCGCCACCGGGCAGCAGTTCGCCGTCGCCGGCACCAGCGGCGACTGGACGGCGATCTGGTACCTCGGCCAGAAGGGCTGGTTCCACAACCCGCACAACGCGCGCGTCGCCAAGCCCGCGATCGGCCTGGTCGTGACGCCGAAGCCGGGGCTGGCCACGATCCCGGTGTACGGGCGCGCCTACCCCGAACCCGAGGCCTACCCGGCGAACCTCACGCCGCAGGCGATCACGCCGCTGCCGTACACGCTGGCCGCCGGGCAGAAGTACTCGTCGGCCGGGGTGGTCGGGTCGGAGTACTACTCGGCGACCACGTTCGACGTGGCCGATCACGTGGTCGTGAAGGGCAAGCTCAAGTACGTCCAGATCCAGTTCGGGCACCGGATCGCGTTCGTCAAGGCGGACGACGTCCGGTTCCTGCCGGCGTTCTAGCCCAAAGCCGTGAAGGCCTCCTTACCGGCCGTAAGAGCCGGGAAGGGGGCCTTCACGGCTTTCAGGCGTCGAGCGCGACCTTCGCTCCCCCGGTCCGCTCGGTGTTGCGGCGCGTCTTCGCCCAGCCGTTGCGGCCGCGGATCAGCCGGAACACGGCGCGCCACGACGTCACGTAGAACGTGTAGATGTACGCCGCGTAGGCGAAGCCCAGGCCGATGCCACGCAGCACATTGCGGCTGCGCAAGCACTTCAGCTGGTAGATCGGGCCCCAGACGATGAACGGCAGCAGGCCGAACGAACCGTAGATCGCGAACAGGATCCAGGCGCCGCCGGTGAACCACGTCCACATCTGCGCCGGGTCGCCGGCGGTGCTGAAGATCAGCAGCAGGAACGGGATCGGGTACAGCAGCGAGCCGAGCAGCTGCAGCCACGGCTGCGCGAGGTAGTACATCATCTCCGCCGCGCCGAGCGTGCTGACGTGCGGTGAGTCCCAGATCCGCCGCAGGTACCGCGCGCACTGCATGGTGCCCTGGCCCCAGCGCGTGCGCTGCACCAGGAACCGCCGCAGGCTGTACAGACCTTCCTGCGCCACATGGGAATCCGGGGTGAACCCGGTGCGCCAGCCCGCGGTCAGCAGGTGGACGCCGAGCTCGAAGTCCTCCAGCAGCGAGCCGCGCCACGGCTGCTCGCCGGGGCCGGCGATCGAGTCGAGCGCGGTGAGCCGGGTGAACTGGCCGTTGCCGCCCATGGAGATCGTGCCGGTGAAGCCGCGCGACGTCTGGATCGCCGCGATCGCCGTCCGGAACTCCAGGTCCTGCAGCTGCGCGAGCTTCAGCCCGAACCAGCGGCCGGCCGGGTTGCGCGTCGGCGGCGGGGTCTCGACGTTGCTCATCCGGACGTCGAGCTGCACCGCGCCGATCCCCGGGTCGCCGAAGAGGTGGTCCGCCGCGCAGACCTCGAGGCAGTTCGGCGCCGGGCGGCCGTCGGCGTCGACCACCACGACCACGACGTCGTCGCGGGCCGCGTCCGGCCCCATCCAGTCGTTCAGAGCCCGGTAGGCCGCGTTGAGCGCGTCACCCTTGCCGGTGCGGGCTTCGGGCCGGACGCGCGGCACGAGGTGCAGGTACGGGTCATAACCGCCGTTGCGCCGCCACAGCATCCGGACGACGCGGGCGGTGCGGTCCTCCGAGTCGTCGTCGACGACCCAGACGTGCGCGTGCCGGAACGTCGTGCGCAGGTAGCGGATCGTCTCGCGGATGACGGTCTGCTCGTCGCGGCACGGGACGAAGAAGTGCCACGTGAAGTCCGCCGGGTCGCCCACCGGGCCCGGCTTGCGGCGCAGGTACGGCACGACGATCAGCACGACGTAGACCAGGAACGCCACGCTCATCGTCAGCGCGAACGCCTGGGTGATCGCCAGCAGGACCTTGCCGCTCATGCGTTCTTCTTCCGCGTGGCCAGCCAGACGAACAGGACGAGCGAGACGGCGCCGCCGAACACGCTCACCATCGAGCCCAGCAGCGTGTGCCCCCAGTAGTAGCCCTCGTCCGGGCCGAGCCAATGGACCAGGCCGACGATCGTGAGAATGCGCAGCTGGTTCACCAGCACCACGACGACCACGGAAACGCCGAGGGAAAAGAACAGTCGTTTCGCATTGGCGGGCCGGAACCACAGCATGGCCATCGTCACAACGAGCAGTGGCAACAGAAGAAACGCCGACGAACATTCCGGCGTCATTCTCAACCCGAATGGAGCAGCACCGCTCAACCCAAAGTAAACGGACTCCCGATCACCGGCGACATAAACACCCGATGTAGTGATGATGTTGAGGATCGCGCCCGCCAGCTGCACTTCCAGCTCGCGGTACAGCCGCTCGGCCAGCACCACGACGGCGCCCGCGGCGGCCAGCGCGCCCAGCCCCACGACCAGCGGGAACTTCGCCATCCCTGAGTTCGGAGCGCTCGCTACGGCCACGACGTTCCTCTCGGTGTCGATTTCTCATGGAGGTTCAAGCGGCCATTCGGCAGGTGCGGCGGCGAACTTGCTAGACCGTCCGAGTGATGCCGTATTCGACCTGCGAAGACGTCCGAAAGCATTACCCGATCCGGTGATTCGGTGAATTTCATGTGCTATTCGAGGCCCTGTTGGCGATAGTCGATTCGCGTGCCGACTCGAGGCTGGCCGGACCGATCCGCGCCGGAGTCGTACACACCACGCGAACCCCCGAGAAACTCAGCGAAATTCGGAGGACCAGTTGATGAAGAGCTCCCTCGTGCGCCGTGGCGGACTGCTCGCCGCGGTCGTGGCGAGCGTCGTGCTCGCCGGCGCGGCCCCCGCTTCGGCGGCCCCCGGCGACGGTTCCGCGTACGGCGTCAGCGTGAACGTGACGCTGCTCGGCCGGCCCGCGGTGAAGGTGGGGCCGCTCGCGGTCGCCAACACCGCCGGCCCGACCACGAGCACCGTGGCCGGCGCGAACGCGGCCGGCATCCTGACGGCCGGGGTGATCACCGCCGAGGCCAAGCGTGACGACGACTCCGGCGCGGTGACGGCGAAGGCGACCACCGCCGACGTCGGCCTGCCGCTGCTCAAGGCCGCGCTCGGCACCGTCGGCGTCAAGACCGTCGAAGCCGTCTGCACCGCCACCCAGGAAGGCGTCAAGGGCAGCAGCACGCTGGCCGACGCGAAGCTCGGCAGCGTCGGCGCGGTCGACGCCAACCCGGCGCCGAACACCCAGGTCAAGGTGGCCGTCGGCCTGGTCAACGTCGCGACGATCATCCTGAATGAGCAGGCCAAGAACAAGGACGGCAGCCTCACGGTCAACGCGCTCCACGTGCAGCTGCTCGGCGGTGTCGTCGGCGCGCTCGGCTCGGGTGACGTGATCGTGTCGTCGGCGACCTGTGGCCCGGCCGCGCCGCCGATGCCGCTGGCCTCTGGCGCCGGCCTGTGGGTCGGGCTCGGCCTGCTCGGCGCCATCGCGCTGCCGGTCGGCACGCGTTTCCTCCGCAACCGCCGCACGGTCTGAGCGAGGTCCGGGTGTACAGGATGCCAGGTGCCGGCGTCGGCGTGGCCGGTGGCGGGGTGGGCACCCTCGCCGTCACCGGGGCCGACGTCGGGTGGTGGCTGGCCGTCGGTGTGCTGCTGGTCCTGCTCGGGACCGTCGCGCTGATCGCCGTCCACCGCCGCAGCCGCCGGCTCTCCCGGGCGCGGGAGCACTGAAACCCGGGGTCGCCGGCGTGCGCCCTCGCACGCCGGCGACTCCGGACGGAAATTCTCGTGGACACTGGACGATGTGGAAAAGAGGCACCGCGGGGTGGATGTGATGTTGCTGGCCGGGACCCGCCCGGAAGCGCTCAAACTCGCGCCGCTGGCGCTGGCCATGGACGCGCACCCGACACTCCGGCCGATCCTGGTCCACAGCGGCCAGCACGCGGGCATGGTCGAGCAGGCGCTGCTGCCGTTCGGCCTGGTCGCCGACGCGTGGCTGGACGTCCCGTCGCGCGTCACCGGCGGACAGGCGGAGCTCGTGGCGGGCCTGCTGCCTGCCCTCGACGACGCGCTGCGCCGGCTCGCCCCGGCCGCGCTGGTCGTCCAGGGCGACACGACGACGACGCTGGCGGGCGCGCTGGCCGCGTTCTGGCTGGGCATCCCGGTGGTGCACCTGGAGGCCGGGCTGCGCACGCACGACCTCACGGCGCCGTTCCCCGAGGAGGGCGCGCGGCAGATGGTGTCCCGCCTGGCCGCGCTGCACCTCGCCCCGACGCTCGGCGCGGCGGCCGAGCTGCGCGCGGAAGGCGTTGCGCGGCAACGCATCGCGGTCACGGGCAACACGATCGTCGACGCGGTGCTGGAGATCGCGGCGCGCGATCTCCCGGCGCGCGACACAGCGCTGGCCTTGCTGGAGATGGAGATCGCGGAGGCCGGCGAGCGGCTGGTGCTGGTGACGTCGCACCGCCGCGAGTCCTGGGGCGAGCCGCTGGAGCGGACGCTCGCCGCGGTGCAGCTGATCGTCGCCGAGCACCCGGACGTCCAGGTACTGTTCCCGGCCCACCCGAACCCGCAGGTCAGGACCCAGGTGGACGCCGCGCTGGGCGGCCTGCCGCGGGTGACGGTGACGGACCCGCTGGAGTACCCGGACCTGGTCCGCGCGCTGCGGCTGGCGTCGCTGGTGCTGACGGACTCGGGCGGTATCCAGGAGGAGGCGCCGACGTTCGGCACGCCGGTGCTGGTCCTGCGCGACGTCACCGAGCGCGCGGAGGTCGTCGACGCGGGGTGCGCGTGGCTGGTGGGTACGGACACGGCCCGCATCGCCGACACCGCGGCCCGCCTGCTGCGCGGCGAGCTGTGCACGGCCCAGGTCGGAAACCCTTACGGCAACGGCAATGCGGCCGTCTTGGCGGTGGCGGCGATCGAGGAGCTGCTGGGCGTCGGGACGCCCGCGCACAGGCACGCCGCGGCTTCCTAGGACCAAGACTCACGAGGCCTAGAGCGAGATGACGGTGACCGGGAGGGCCGGGTTCGCGCTGAAGTCCAGGGCCGCCGTGGGGCGCTTGGCCGCCACCACGTGGGCGCCCAGCGCGGCGATCATCGCGCCGTTGTCCGTGCACAGCCGCGGCCGCGGGACGCGCAGCTCGATGCCCGCCGCCGCGCAGCGTTCCGCCGCCAGCGACGACAGCCGCGAGTTCGCCGCCACGCCGCCGGAGATGACGATCGTGCCGATCCCCTGCTCCTTCGCCGCGCGGATCGCCTTCGCCGTCAGGACGTCCGCGACGGCTTCCTGGAACGACGCCGCGACGTCGTCCACCGGGATCTCCTCGCCGCGACGCTGAGCGCCTTCGACCCAGCGCGCGACCGACGTCTTCAAGCCGGAGAAGGAGAAGTCGAACTTCGCGTCGCGCGGGCCGGTCATGCCGCGCGGGAACGCGATCGCGGCCGGGTTGCCGTTCTTCGCCGCCTTGTCGATCGGCGGGCCGCCCGGGTACGGCAGGCCGAGCACGCGCGCGACCTTGTCGTACGCCTCCCCCGCCGCGTCGTCCACAGTGGACCCCAGCTCGGTGATCGACGACGCGATGTCGTCGACGCGCAGCAGCTGCGTGTGCCCGCCGGAGACCAGCAGCGCCAGGCACGGCGCCGGCAACGGCCCGTGCTGCAACGTGTCCACCGCGATGTGCCCGGCCAGGTGGTTGACGCCGTAGAGCGGCACGTCCAGCGCCGTCGCGTACGCCTTCGCCGCGGAGACGCCGACGAGCAGCGCGCCCGCGAGGCCCGGCCCCGCCGTCACGGCGATGGCGTCCACATCGGACAGTGACAGCCCGGCCGTGGCGAAAGCCCGTTCAGTCGTCGGGACCATCGCTTCGAGGTGCGCCCGGCTGGCGACCTCGGGCACGACGCCGCCGAAGCGCGCGTGCTGCTCGACGCTCGAGGCGACCTCGTCGGCCAGCAGCTCGAGCGTGCCGTCGTCGTGCAGGCGGACCAGGCCGACGCCGGTCTCGTCGCACGAGCTCTCGATGCCCATGATGATGCGCGACATCAGCCCGCCACCTCGTCTCGCGTCCGCGCGGGGCGGACCATCGTGTACGCGTCGGCGCCGGAAGGCTGGTAGTAGCGCTTCCGGATGCCGAGCCGTTCGAAGCCGTGGCGCTCGTACAGCCCGAGCGCGGTCGTGTTGTCCGTGCGGACCTCGAGGAACACCGGTGCCCCGAACTCGTCGGCGCGTTCGAGCAGGGCCAGCAGCAGCGCCTTGCCGATGCCTTGGCCCTGGTACTCCGGCGCGACGCCGAGGGTGTGCACGGTCGCCTCGTACTCGCCGCGGCGCCGCCCGAGGACGGCCAGCCCGCCGTACCCGAGCACCTCGTCACCCTCGTCCGGGCGGGCGGCCAGGTAGAAGTGGCCGATGTCCAGCTCGGAGTGGAACGCGTGGGCGTTCCACGGGTCGTCCCCGGGGAAGAGGATCTTCTCGATCTCGACGCAGCGGGCGATGTCCTTGCGGCGCAGGGGATCGAGTCTCACGGCGCGGTCACCCGCTTCGGCGCCGACGGCTCGGCGGCGTCGGGGCGCCGCAGGTACAACGGCGTCAGCGGCGCGGGCGTCTCCTGCGCGAGCAGGGCGCTCCGAGCGGCCTTGACCAGCCCGGCGGGCGACGGGAAGCGCGGCTCGATCGGCCGGACGTCGAGCACCGCGCCGTAGAGGACCGCGCCGTCGCCGGCCGCCGCCTTGACGTCGGTTTCGAGGTCGGCCGGGCGCTGGACGTCGGGGCCGTGCGTGCGCGCGCCGGACGCGTCGTAGGCCGCCCAGTAGACCTCGCGGCGGCGGGCGTCGGTGAGCACGAGGAACGGCTTCTCGCCCGGGGCGACGTCGGCGGCGATCGCGTCGAGGCTGCCGACCGGGTACACCGGGATGCCGAGCGCGTGGCCGAAGGCGGCCGCGGTGGCCATGCCGGCGCGCAGGCCGGTGAACGGCCCCGGGCCGACGCCGACGACGATGGCGTCGAGGTCCTTGAGGGTGACGCCGGCGGCTTCGGCCGCGGCCAGCGCGTGCGGCGTGATCAGCTCGCCGTGGGCGCGCGGGTCGACGGTGACGCGGTCGCCGCGCGTCTCGACCCGGTCGCCGTCCAGTGCGACGACGCCCGCGGTGACCGCCGGGGTCGAGGTATCGATCGCCAGTACCAACACGGTGTCCCAGCCTACGACCAGGCCGGGATGTCGCATTCGCGGGCCCGGATCACCGGTGAAACCGGTCGCTGCGGGGGCCAGATCAGCACGGTAACGTGCGAATCGGGGTTCGCAGGAGCGAGTCCCCCGAGCTGGAGGTCCCCGCGGTGCCCGACCCGTTGTTCCCCGCCCTCACGTCAGCCTCGGGCAACGAAGCCCTCCGCTTCGGCGAACAAGCCCTCACCTACGCCGAGCTGGCCGCCGTCGCCGGCAGCCTCGCGGCAGAACTCCCCCGCGGCCGCGTCGCCGTGTGGGCGACGCCGACCCTGCACACCAGCGTCGCCGTCGTCGCCGCCCTGCTCGCCGGGGTGCCCGCGGTGCCGCTGAACCCGAAGATCGGCGAGCGCGAACTGGCACACATCCTCGCCGACAGCGAGCCGCGGCTGGTGCTGGCCGAACCCGGCGTCGAGCTGCCCGCCGGGCTGGCCGGCCTGCCGCGGCGGGACATCCCGCTGACCGGGCCGGCCACGCCGCTGCAGGAAGAACCGGACGCCGAGGCGCCCGCCCTGATCGTCTACACGTCGGGGACCACCGGGCCGCCGAAGGGCGTCGTCCTCCCCCGCCGTTCGATCGCGACCACACTGGACGCCCTCGAAGACGCCTGGGCGTGGACCGCCGACGACGTCCTGGTGCACGGACTCCCGCTGTTCCACGTGCACGGCCTGATCCTCGGCATCCTCGGCCCGCTGCGCCGCGGCGGCTCGGTCCGCCACCTCGGCCGGTTCTCGACCGACGGCGTCGCCCGCGAGCTGAAGGCCGGCGCGACCATGGTGTTCGGCGTCCCGACGATGTACCACCGCATCGCCGGTGAGGTCGGCACCGACAGCGCGCTGGCCGACGCCCTGCGCGGCGCGCGGCTGCTCGTCTCGGGGTCGGCGGCGCTGCCGGTGCACGACCACCAGCGGATCACCGAAGCGACCGGCCAGCAGGTCGTCGAGCGCTACGGCATGACCGAGACGCTGATGAACACGAGCGTCCGCGCGGACGGCGAACGCAAGCCCGGCACCGTCGGCGTCCCGCTCGGCGGCGTGGAGCTCAGGCTGATCGGCGACGCCGGCGAGGTGCTCGACGGCGCCGAGACCGTCGGCGAGATCCAGGTGCGCGGCCCCAACCTCTTCACCGAGTACCTCAACCGCCCGGACGCCACCGCGGCCGCGCTGGCCGACGGCTGGTTCCGCACCGGCGACATGGCCACGCGCGACGCCGACGGGTACGTCAAGATCGTCGGGCGCAAGGCGACCGACCTGATCAAGAGCGGCGGCTACAAGATCGGCGCGGGCGAGATCGAGAACGCGCTGCTGGAGCACCCCGGCGTCGCCGAAGCGGCCGTCACCGGCGAGCCGGACGACGACCTCGGCGAGCGGATCGTCGCCTGGGTCGTCCCGGAGGGCGAGCGGCCGTCGGCCGACGAGCTGGCCGACCACGTCGCCCGGCTGCTCGCGCCGCACAAGCGCCCGCGGGTCGTCCGGTACCTGGATGCCTTGCCGCGCAACGACATGGGCAAGGTCCTGAAGCGAGCGCTCGGTGACTAGGCGGCCGGCGCGCGAGGTCGTCGACACGATTTCGACCGGTTTCGAGGAGTTCACGACGCCGCTGCGCGAGGAGCCCGCCGACGGGCCGATCGACTGGCCGGGCTACCGCGAAGCACGCTCCGCCGCCGAAGAGCGCACCGGCGAGAAGGAGTCGGTCGTCTGCGGGACGGCGAAGATCGGGGACGCCGAGGCCGTCGTGATCGCGTTCGAGTTCGGGTTCCTCGGCGGCTCGCTGGGGCAGCGCACCGGCGACCGGATCGAAGCGGCGTTCGCGCACGCCCGCGACGTCCGGCTGCCGGTGGTCTCGCTGATCGCGACCGGCGGCAGCCGCATGCAGCAGGGGATGCGCGCGCTCATGCAGCTGCAGCGCGTGGCCCGGGCGGCAGCGCGGACGCGCGCGGCGGGCGTCCCGCAGATCGCGGTGCTGCGCGACCCGACGACCGGCGGCGGCTGGGCGACGCTCGGCGCGGGCGCCGACGTCATCCTCGCGCTGCCCGAGGCCCAGGTCGGCTTCGCGGGTTCACGAGTGCGTCCGGCCGGCTCCCCCGAGGCGTACACGGCGGAGGCGAAGCTCGAGTGGGGTCAGGTCGACGCCATCGTCACGGCCGAGGACCTCGGGCCGGCGTTGGAGCGTTGGCTGCGCTTGCTGACGTCCCCGTCGAACGCCGCGGCGCCACCGCCCCGGGCGCTGCGCGAGGCGGCGCTGCCGGACACAGGCTGGGACGCGGTCCAGGCCGCGCGGTCGCCACGCCGGGCGCGAGCCGTCAAGTACCTGGACGCGTACTTCGACTGGCGCGAGGACATCAGCGGCGACCGCTGCGGCGGCGTCGACGACGGCGTCCGCTGCGGCTTCGGCCGGCGCAACGGCCGCACGATCGCGTACGCGGCCCAGTGCGGCACGCCGACGCTGCCGTCGGGCTTCCGCACGGCCGCGCGTCTGGTCCGGTTGGCGTCACGGCTGGCGATCCCGGTGCTGACGCTGGTCGACACCCCGGGCGCGGCCAACGACGCGGCGGCGGAACAAGCGGGCGCGGGCGGCGCGATCGCGGACCTGTTCGAGGCGGTCGCGACGGCGTCGGCCCCGGTGACGACGCTGGTGATCGGCGAGGGCGGCTCGGGCGGCGCACTGGCGTTCGCGGCCCCGGGCTCGACGTGGGTGACCCCGGACGCCTACTTCTCGGTGACCTCACCCGAAGCGGCGGCGGCGATCCTGAAGCGTCCCGCGTCGGAGGTCCCGGAGCTGGCCAACCAGCTACGGCTGCGGCCGCAGGACCTGGTGCAGCTGGGCGTGGCCCGAGCGGTCGTGAGCCCCGCCGACTAGCCCGGCTGCGGCTGCCTGCCGAAAGCCGTGAAGGCCTCCTTACCGGCGCTAAGAGCCGCGAAGGAGGCCTTCACGGCTTTCGCACGGGCGAGCGCTAGGCGAAGGATCCTCGGCGAAGCTGCCCAGCGTCGCCGGGAAGTCCGCGTCGATCCAGGTCGCCTTCGGCAAGCCGGAAGGCGCGTGCGTCACGAGCGGGCCAGCTCCGGCACTCGGTCGGCCCAGGTGCCGTGGGGTTCCAGGGTCACCTCGCGGACGTCGTCGTCGCGGCGGTCCAGCCGGACCACCAGGTAGTCCGACGACAGCCGTTCCGCCGAGCCCTCGCCCCACTCGACGACGATGGCCGAACGCTCCAGGTCCGTGTCCAGGTCCAGGTCGTCCAGCTGGGACAGGTCGCCGCCCAGGCGGTAGGCGTCGACGTGCACCAGCGGCACGCCGGCGGCACCCGCCGGGTGGACGCGGGCCAGCACGAACGTCGGGCTGCTCACCCGGCCGCCGACGCCAAGGCCGTCCGCGATGCCGCGGGTCAGCGTGGTCTTGCCCGCGCCGAGGGGCCCGGCGAGCAGCACCAGGTCACCCGCGCGCAGGGACCGGCCCAGCGAGCGCCCGAACTCCATCGTGTCTTCGGGCGTGGGAAACACCAACGTCAACGCTGCCACCACCAGTTCCGCCGGGCCGAGTCCTCGCCGTCCACACCGGAGCAGCGTTGCAACAAGTCGATCAGGTGGCTGGTCACCAGGTCGGGCTGCTCCAGCAGCACCATGTGCCCGGCGCCGCGGACGCGCACCAGCTCCGCGTCGGGCAGCTCGGACGCGATCCGCTCGGCGTGCGCGAACGGCGTGAACCGGTCCGAATCACCGCCGAGCACCAGCACTTCCGCGGTCTTCAGCCCGGCCAGCGCCGCGTAGCGGTTGTGGCTGCCGAGCGTGTCGACGAAGTTCACGAGCCCGCGCACCGGCGTCACTTCCAGCATCTCGAGCATGAAGTCGACGAGCCGGGGCGCGACGTCGCGGCTGCCGAACGCCAGCCGGCGCACGGCCTGCCGCGTCAGCTGGCCACCGGCCGCGCGGACGAACTCGACCAGGCCCGGCTGCCAGCCGGCGAGACCGCCGGCGGCGCGCGTCAGCGGGTTGTACTTCGAGAGCAGCGAACGCGGCAACCCGCGCGCCCCGACTTCGCCCGCCGCCGTCGCGATGAAGGCGACGCCGGCCACGCGGTCCGCGAACAGCTGGGGGAACTCCGCGGCCAGCTCCATGATCACCATGCCGCCCATCGAGTGCCCCACCAGCACGATGGGCCCCGTCGGCACCAGCGACCGCAGCACGACGTCGAGGTCGCGGGCCAGCTGCTCGATCGTCGAGTTCTCCGCCGACGCCGCGCCGGACAGGCCGTGGCCGCGGTGGTCGTAGTAGACCTGACGCACGCGCGGCAGCCGCAGCTTCGCGAGGTCGCGGCGCTGGAAGTGGAAGCACCGCCGCGAAAGCGCGAAGCCGTGCACGCCCACGACGGTCAGTTCGGGCTCGCCGCCGTCTTCCGGGTCGATCTCCTCGACCGAAAGCGGGGTGCCGTCGTCGGCCGCGACCGTGGACGTGCGGTCCGGCTTCAGCTCCCCCAGTGGCTCGTCCACGTACGGGTCCTCACTGTGCCGCCGCTGCTGGGCGGCGACCGCGATGGCGGCCGCGGCGGTCCCGGTGGCCACGGCTCCGACGCCGCCGGCGATGGCCAGCAGTCGACGTGAAGGTGTCACGAGGCCGCCCCCGGATACCGGCGGCGCACCCGCGGGCGGTACATCGACGTCACGATCTCGTAGTCGATGGTGCCGAGCTTGTCGGCCCATTCCCGCGCCGTCGGCTCGCCGCGCGTCCCCGGTCCGAACAGGACGACCTCGGTGCCGACGGCCGGCTCGAAGTCGCCGCAGTCGACGATCAGCTGGTCCATGCAGACGCGCCCGACGACCGGCCGCCGTTGCCCACCCAGTAGTACGTCCATCCGGCCCGACAGCGACCGCGGCACGCCGTCGGCGTAGCCGGCCGGCACCAGGGCCAGGTTCGTGTCGTGCGCCGCGGTCCAGGTGTGCCCGTAGGACACCGACTCCCCGGCCTCGATGCGCTTGACCAGCGCGACGGCGGACCGGAACGTCATGGCCGGGCGCAGGTCCTCGGCCTGCGGCACCGGGTTGAGGCCGTACATCGCGATGCCCGGCCGCACGACGTCGAAGTGCAGGTCCGGCCGGGTCAGCAGGGCCGCGGAGTTCGCGAGGTGGCGCAGCGGGTCGAGCCCGGCGGCGCGGGCGACGTCGTAGGCGTCGTCGAAGCGCTTCGCCTGGGCGTCGATCGACGGATGACCCGGCTCGTCCGCGCACGCGAGGTGCGACCAGATCGCGACGACGTCGACGCGCGGTTCGGCGGCCGCCGCGGAAACCAGCTCGGCCCAGCCCGCGGGCGGGCAGCCGTTGCGCGAGAGGCCGGTGTCGATTTTGAGGTGCACGCGAGCCCGGGTACTCGCGGGGACAGCGGCGGCGATGCGACGTAGCTCACCGACCGAGCTGGCGGCGAGGTCGACGCCGGCCTCGACGCCCGCGGCGAAGTCGACCTCGGGCACGTCCAGCCAGCTGAACAGCCGGGCGGTGATCCCGGCGCGGCGCAGGTCGAGGGCCTCGCCGAGCGAGCAGGTGCCGAGCCAGCTCGCGCCGGCCTCGACCGCGGCGCGCGCCACCGGCAGCGCGCCGTGGCCGTAGGCGTCGGCCTTCACCACGGCCATCACTTCGGCGCCGGGCGCGCGGGCGCCCAGCAGCGTGAGGTTGTGGCGGATCGCGTCGAGGTCGATGTCGACCTGCGCTCTTGGGAAACTGGGGGTCATGACGACCCCCAGTTTCCCATGAGCCGAGGTCAGGACAGGCGCGCCCCGGACGTGGCGGAGAACACGTGCAGCTCGTCGGGACGGATCCGCAGGTGCAGGGTGTCGCCCATGGCCGGCGGCTTGCGCGGGTCGACCCGGGCCACGACGTTGGACTTGGTGCCCTCGGCGTCGGTCTCGGCGAGCTTGCCGTAGACGTAGGCGTCCGAACCGAGCTCCTCGACCAGTTCCACCTTGATCGGCACGGTGCCGTCTTCGGTGGCCGACACCTCGAGCGACTCCGGCCGGAAGCCCAGCGTCACGGTGTCGCCCTCGGCGGCGGCGATGATCTCGCGGGTCAGCGGCACGCGCGCGCCACCCACCTCGGCGCCGTCGGTGGTGAGCTTCGCGGTGACGAGGTTCATCGCGGGCGAGCCGATGAAGCCGGCGACGAACGCGTTCGCGGGCTTGTCGTAGAGCGCGCGCGGGGTGTCGCACTGCTGCAGCAGGCCGTCCGACAGCACGGCGACGCGGTCACCCATCGTCATGGCCTCGACCTGGTCGTGCGTGACGTACACGGTCGTGACGCCGAGGCGGCGCTGGAGCGCGGCGATCTGCGTACGGGTCGACACGCGCAGCTTCGCGTCGAGGTTCGACAGCGGCTCGTCCATCAGGAAGACTTGCGGCTCGCGCACGATCGCGCGGCCCATGGCGACGCGCTGGCGCTGACCACCGGAAAGCGCCTTCGGCTTGCGGTCGAGGTAGTCCTCGATGTCGAGCAGCTTGGCCGCGTCGAGCACCTTCTGCTTGATCTCGGACGCGGGGCGCCCGGCGATCTTCAGCGCGAAGCCCATGTTCTGCCCGACGGTCATGTGCGGGTAGAGGGCGTAGTTCTGGAACACCATCGCGATGTCACGCGAGCGCGGCGGCAGCTGGGTGACGTCGCGGTCGCCGATCCAGACGGCGCCGTCGTCGATGTCCTCGAGGCCGGCGAGCATGCGCAGGCTGGTCGACTTGCCGCAGCCGGACGGGCCGACCAGCACCAGGAACTCGCCGTCGGCGATCTCCAGGTCCAGTGCGTCGACGGCCGGGCGGTCGCTGCCGGTGTAACGCCGGGTCGCCTTGTCGTAGGTGATGGAAGCCATCGGGGTCAGTCCTCTCCGAAAGTCCGCCGGACCCCGTGCGCGGCTTCGCGCGCTTCGAGGTGGCGCTGCTGGATCCGGTGGCCCTCGGCGCGCTGCGCCTCGGTCGGCTCGTCCAGCTCGAGCCGTGTCTTGTTGTTTCCTTGCCAGGACGGGGGTTCCGCACCGGAAGCCAGGGCCCAGGCCGCCTGCCGCGCCGCGCCGATGGCGACGTACTCGGCGACCTCGGGCAGCTGCACGGGCACGCCGAACACGAGCGGCGCGACCGCGCGGACGGCGGCCGACTGCGCGCCACCGCCGATCAGCAGCACGCGGTGGACGTCGAGGCCGTGCGCGCGGACCGCGTCGAGACCGGCGGCCAGGCCGCACAGCATGCCTTCGACGGCGCTGCGCGCGAGGTTCTCCGGCGTCATGTTGGCCCGGGTCAGGCCGGCCAGCGAGCCGGTGGCGTCGGGCAGGTTCGGGGTGCGTTCGCCGTCGAGGTAGGGCAGGAACGTCAGGCCGCCGGCCCCGGGCTCGGCGCGCAGGGCGAGCCGGTCGAACTCGCTCAGCGTCGCGCCGAGCATCGTCGCGGTCGACGTCAGGACGCGGGCGGCGTTGAGCGTGCAGGCCAGCGGGAGGAAACGGCCGGTGGCGTCGGCGAACCCGGCGACCTCGCCGCTGGCGTCGGCCGCGCCGGTCTCGGCGACGCCGAACACGGTGCCGCTGGTGCCCAGCGACACGACGACGTCACCCGGCTGCAGTTCGAGCGCCAGCGCGGCGGCCATGTTGTCGCCGGTGCCGGCGGAGACGAGCACGCCGCCGGGCGTGTGGCCGGCGGTGTCGGCCGGGCCGAGCACGGTGGGCAGCTCCGGCGTCCGGCCGCCGAAGGCGTGCGCGAGGACGTCGAGGCGGTAGGCGTTGTCGGACGGCGAGAAGTAGCCGGTGCCGGAGGCGTCACCGCGGTCGGTGACCGGGTCGCCGCCGGTGAGCTTCCAGGTCAGCCAGTCGTGCGGCAGCAGCACGCGGGCGACGCGGTCGGCCAGCTTCGGCTCGTGGTCGGCCAGCCAGCGCAGCTTCGTGACGGTGAAGCTGGCGACGGGCACCGACCCGACGGACTTCGCCCAGACGGACGGCCCGCCGAGCTCGTCGATCAGGTCGAGCGCGGCCTGCGCCGAGCGGTTGTCGTTCCAGAGCAGCGCGGGCCGGACGACGTCGCCGTCTTCGTCGAGCGTCACCATGCCGTGCTGCTGGCCGCCGATGCCGATGGCCTTGACGTCGTCGAGCAGCCCGGAGGTCGCTTCCTGGAAGGCGCCCCACCACGCGGCGGGGTCGACCTCGGTGCCGTCCGGGTGCGGCGCGCGGCCGGTGCGGACGATCTCCCCGGTTCCGGCGTCGCACACGACGACCTTGGTCGACTGCGTGGACGAATCGATGCCGGCCACCAGCTCAGCTGTCATACGGCTGCCCCTCCTCGACGTGTTCGACGATCTCGATCGCCGTGCCCGCGTTGAGCGCGGCCTCGATCTCCTCGGTCGGCGTGGTCTCGCCGGTGATCAGCAGGTCGTAGTCCCCGACGTCGCCGTGCGCGTAGGTCGCGGTCCGGCCGAACTTCGAGTGGTCGACGACGAGGACGCTGTGGTTCGCGATCTTCAGCGCGGTCTTCTTCAGCTCGGCGTAGTCGCGATCGGGGTGGTAGAGCCGCCCGATGGCGACCGCGGTGACCGACACGAAGGAGACGTCCGCGCGGATCGAGTCGAGCAGGTTCAGCACCTCGGGCCCGGCGCAGGAGTCGTACTCGTGGCTGTACCGCCCGCCGGCGAGCACGACGTCGACCTTCGGCCCGAGCAGTCGGGCGGCGTGCAGCGAGTTGGTGACGACGGTGAGGGCGTCGATCTCGGCGAGCCGCTTGACCAGCGGAAGGAGCGTGGTGGAGTCGTCGACGAAGACGGTCTGCCCGGGCTGGACGTGGTTCGCGGCGGCCTCGCCGAGCGCGTCCTTCTCGCCGTGGTGGAGGGTGTCGCGGAAGCGGGCGGCGGTCTCGATGGTGAGCGCCGGATAGGCCTCGACCTTGCCGCGCAGCTTGCGCAGGAGACGACGTTCGTCGAGGTCGTCGAGGTCGCGGTGCATGGTCATCAGGCTGACCTTGAATTTTGTCGTCAAGTCGTCGATCCGGGCTTCACCCTGCTCGATGACGTGATCGAGGATGTCCTGCCGCCGCTGTTCGACGACAGCATCGGACGGCCGGGTCTTCCGGTCTCCAGACGCTGTGCCGCCGCTCACACGCACTTCTTACCAGATTTAACGCCCGGAGTTAACAGAGAACTCGATAACTCTTCGCACGCCGGTCGCTCGGGTGCTGGTTTCGTGGGCTTGGTGGGGGTGGCACGAACGGCCCGTTCGCGACGCTCGGCGGGCACGAACGGCCCGTTCGCGACGCTCGCCCGGGCACGAACGGGCCACTCGCGCCCCCTCGCTGGGCACCAACGGGCCACTCGCGACGCTTGCCCGGCACGAACGGGCCACTCGCGACCTTCTTCGCGCACGAACGGGCCACTCGCGACGCTCATCCGGCACGAACGGCCCGTTCGCGACGCTCCCCTGGGCACCAACGGGCCACTCGCGACCTCCTGCCAAGGCGCGAACGGGCCACTCGCGCCCCCTCGCACCGCTTCGAGCGGCACCAACGGACCGTTCGCACCTCACGCACGCCCCCCCAAAGCGGCACTTTCACGTGAAAGTGCCGCTCGGCCACGTCAGGACGTCAAAGACCGGACCGCGCGGATCGCCTCGGGGATCGCGTGGACCAGCGCCGACGACGACGTCGGGGCGTTCTGGGCCGCGATCGCGCCCGCCAGGGAGTGCACGTGAGCCGCCGCGGCTGCCGCCAGCCACGGGTCCACTCCCGCCGCAAGCAGGGCGCCGATCAGGCCTGAGAGCACGTCGCCCGAACCCGGTGTGGCCAGCCATGCTCCGTGTGGCTTGTTGACCGCCACCCGGCCGTCCGGGGCCGCGATCACCGTCACGTACCCCTTCAACAGCACCACCGCGTTGTACCGCCGGGCCGCGTCGCGCGCGGCCTTCACCCGGTCGGGGCCCGGCGCGGCGCCCATCAGCCGTGCGTACTCGCCCGCGTGCGGGGTCAGGACCAGCGGTGTGTCCGGGTCGCGCGCGTCCAGGACCTCGGGGGACTTCGCGATGATCGTCGTGGCGTCCGCGTCCGCGCACACCGGCAGGCCCCGGCCGAGGACGTACCGGACGACGTCGCGGCCCTCCGAGCCCGTGCCGATTCCGGGGCCGACCGCCCACGCCTGCACCCGGCCGGCGTCGGCGACCGTGCCCGTCGCGATGACCTCCGGCCACTGCGACCGGACGACGTCGGCCGCGTGGCCCGCGTACCGGACCATCCCCGCCGTCGCGCGGACCGCCGAGCCCGCCGTCAGCACCGCCGCGCCCGGGTAGGTCGCCGAGCCCGCCGCGACGCCGACGACGCCCTGGCTGTACTTGTCGTCCTCCGGCCCGGGCACCGGCCACGCCGCCGCGATGTCCGCGATGTCCAGCTGCCGGATCGACGGCTCCCCCAGCTCGAGCCCGATGTCGACCAGCACGACCTCGCCGCACCACGTCGGCGCCAGCACGTGCACCGGCTTGCGGGCGCCGAAGGTGACCGTCAGCGTGGCCCGCACCGCCGGGCCGTCGACCGCGCCGGTGTCCGGGTCGACGCCGCTGGGCAAGTCGACCGCCACGATCGGCGCTTCGACGAGGGAGACCAGCCGCGCGGCTTCGGGGCGCAGTGAGCCCGAAGCGGAGATCCCGACGATCCCGTCGACCACGACGTCCGCCCGGACGATCCACTGTGGACCGTCCTCGGCGGACACGACCCGGCCGCCCGCGCGGCGCAACGCCGCGAGCCCGGCCTCGTGCGCCCGCGAACCCAGCAGCACAGCCGTGACGGCGACTCCGCGACGGCGCAGGAAAGCCCCGGCCCACAGGGCGTCACCGCCGTTGTCACCGGAGCCGACCAGCAGCACGACCCGGCGGCCGGACACCGTGCCGGTGTGCTCGGCGAGGAACTCCGCCAGCCGCACGGCGAGCCCGAACGACGCGCGCCGCATCAGCTCGCCCTCGGGCGTGACGGCGAACAGCCGCCCCTCCGCCTCGCGAATCCGTTCCGTGGTCCAGATTCCCTGCACGGCGAAGGCCTCCCGCTATTCGACGGTGACAGACTTCGCCAGGTTACGCGGCTTGTCGACGTCGTACCCGCGGGTGCGGGCGATCTCCGCGGCCAGCACCTGCAGCGGCACCGTGGACACCAGCGGCTGCAGCAGCGTCGGCACCGCGGGGATCTCGATCAGCTCGTCCGCGAACGGCCGGACCTTCTCGTCACCCTCTTCGGCGATCACGATCGTGCGCGCGCCGCGGGCCTGGATCTCGCTGATGTTCGACACCAGCTTCGAATGCAGCACCGCGCGGCCCTTGGGCGAGGGCATCACGACGACGACCGGCAGGCCGTCCTCGATCAGCGCGATCGGGCCGTGCTTGAGCTCGCCGGCGGCGAAGCCCTCGGCGTGCATGTACGCGAGCTCCTTGAGCTTCAGCGCGCCTTCGAGGGCGACCGGGAACCCGACGTGGCGGCCGAGGAACAGCACGGCCTTCGAGTCGGCGATCCGGCGGCCGAGGTCCCGCACCTGGTCCACAGTGGACAGCACCTTCCGGACGGCCGCGGGCATGGCCTCCAGCTCGGCGAACTCGCGGGCGACCTCGTCCGGGTACTTCGTGCCGCGGGCCTGCGCCAGCGCCAGGCCGACCAGGTAGTTCGCCGCGATCTGGGCGAGGAACGCCTTCGTCGAGGCGACGCCGATCTCGGGGCCGGCGTGCGTGTAGAGCACCGCGTCGGACTCGCGCGGGATCTGCGCGCCGTTGGTGTTGCAGACGGCCAGCACGCGCGCCTTCTGCTCGCGCGCGTGGCGGACGGCCTCGAGGGTGTCCGCCGTCTCGCCGGACTGCGACACGGCGACGACGAGCGTCGCGCGGTCGAGCACCGGGTCGCGGTAGCGGAACTCGCTGGCCAGCTCGACCTCGACCGGCAGGCGGCACCAGTGCTCGATGGCGTACTTGGCGACCAGGCCGGAGTGGTAGGCCGACCCGCAGGCGACGACGAAGACCTTGTCGACGTCGCGCAGGTCCTGGTCGGAGATGCGCTGCTCGTCGAGGATGATCCGGCCGTTGTCGAAGTGCCCGCGAAGGGTGTTCGCCAGTGCTTCGGGCTGTTCCTCGATCTCCTTGAGCATGAAGTACTCGTGGCCGCCCTTTTCGGCGGCCGAGAGGTCCCAGTCCACGGTGAACGGCTTCGCCTGGGCGGCGTCGCCGTGGAAGTCGGTGACCTCGTAGCCCTCGCGGGTGATCACGACGAGCTGGTCCTGGCCCAGCTCGACGGCCTCGCGGGTGTGCTCGATGAACGCCGAGACGTCGGAGGCGACGAAGTGCTCGCCCGCGCCGACGCCGACGACCAGCGGCGACGACCGGCGCGCCGCGACGATCGTGCCCGAGTGGTCGGCGTGCGTCACGACCAGCGTGAACGCGCCTTCGAGACGACGGCAGACAGCGGCGACGCTGGCCGCGAAGTCCCCGGCGGTCTCGCCGCCGGTGTACGCCCGCGCGATCAGGTGCGCGGCGGTCTCACTGTCGGTGTCGCTGGCCATCTCGACGCCGTCGGCTTCCAGCTCGGTGCGCAGGGCGGCGAAGTTCTCGATGATGCCGTTGTGCACGACCGCGACGCGCTCGGAGGCGTCCCGGTGCGGGTGCGAGTTGCGGTCCACCGGGGCACCGTGGGTGGCCCAGCGGGTGTGGCCCATGCCGGCGGTGCCGGCGAAGCTGCCGCGGCCGACCTTGTCCAGCTCGGCTTCCAGGTTGGCGAGCCGGCCGGCCTTGCGCTCGACGTTCAGCGCGCCCGCGCCGTCGAGGACCGCCACGCCGGCCGAGTCGTAACCGCGGTACTCCATGCGCCGGAGCCCGCCGAGAACGACGTCCAGGGCCGGGCGGTGCCCGACATATCCCACGATTCCACACACGCGCACCAGCCTAACGAGGGACGTTCAGCGGGCTGACCGGGCACGTGAACCGCCCGCGACCTGCGCGAACACGAGTTACCGTGGTCCGGACCAATACAAAACCGGGTGACCCCGCACCGGCACCCTCCCGAGCGCCCCAATGTGGCGTTGGGTGCGTTGGACGCACCGAACGCCACATTGGGTGCGTTGGACGCACCCAACGCCACATTGGGGCGTTTGCGGGGAGCCGGGGCGGCGAGCGAGCCGGGGCCGGGTGCGGGCAGTAGGGTTCCGGCCATGGCCAGCAAGCCCAAGCAGCTGCTCGCGGAGCTCAAGCACCCGGGTCCGCACGAGGTCCTCCGGGGCAACCTCGCCCTGGTCGGCCTGCCGGGCGTGGTGTATACGCCCCGCGCCGGTCTCGGCCTGCCCGCCGTCGCCTTCGGGCACGGGTGGCTGCAGCCGCCCGACCGGTACCGGCAGCTCCTGCACCACCTCGCCAGCTGGGGCATCGTCGCCGCGGCGCCGGCCACCCAGCGGGGGCCGCTGCCGTCGCACCGGTTGCTCGCCGCCGACCTGCTGACCACCCTCGACGTCGTCACGACGGTCCGGCTCGGCCCGGACGGCATCAGCGTCGACCCGGCGAAGCTCGGCCTCGCCGGGCACTCGGCCGGCGGCGGCTCGGCCGTGCTGGCCGCGGCGCAGGACGCGCAGGCCGAACACCCGCGGATCCGCGCCGTCGCGACGATCGCGGCCGCCCAGACGCTCCCGCCGGCGAGCGAGGCCGCGCGCGGCATCACCGTCCCGGGCCTGCACCTGGCCGCCGACGAAGACCTGGTCGCGCCGGCCGTCGGGCACGCCGAGGCGATCTCGGACAACTGGGGCGGCGACGACGTCCAGCTGCGCACCCTCGGCAAGGCGTCCCACCTCGGTGTCACCGAGGGCCGGCACTGGTCGCAGCTGATCATGCACGGCAAGCCGCACCGCGGCACGCAGCAGCTCACCCGCGCGCTGTTCACGGCGTTCTTCCTGACCCACCTGACCGGCACCGACAAGTACCGGCCCCTGCTGGAGGCGGACGTCAAGCGCGCGACCATCGAGCGCGAGGACGAACCCGCTCACTGACCACACGAGAAAGGCCCGGCGAACCGCCGGGCCTTTCCGCTGTCAGAACCTCAGACCAGCCAGCTCGTGCTGGAGAAGTCGTCCTCGTCCTCGACCGGACGCGCGTGCCGTCCCCGCGGGCGCTGCGCCTCGGGTGCCGGGGGCGGTGGCTCCGGTGCGGGCACGGGCGCCGTCACCGGCTCGGGCCGCGGCGCGGTCGCGGCCAGGGCCGGAGCCGCGGGGAAGCTGTTGGTCGGCGTCGAGTCCTCGTCCTCGCCGCCGAACTGCATCAGCGACTCGCGGCCCTTGTCGGCCAGGGTCTTCTCCGTCGCCCAGCCACCCGCGCTCTGCTTGCGCTTGTTGAGCTCGTCCATGTGCTCGGCGTACTTCTGCGCGGCACCCAGCTCGTTCTTCAGGCCTTCACGCGCCTGCGTCTCGGCCTCCGCGACGCGCCGTTCGCGCAGCCCCCGCTGCTCGTCCTGCTCGCGCGCCGCGGCGTCCATCGTGGAGATCGCCGCGCGGTACCGCTCTTCGGCGCTGCTCATCGCCCCTCCTCAGCTCTCACTCGAAAGCCCTCCCAGAAATCCGGCGCTGAACGCCCGTCACCGGTCGTACCGGATCGAGCGCTCACCCTCGTCGTCCAGCGAGCCGCTGATCCGGCCCTTCGCCCCGCTCGTCTCGAAGACGCCGCCTTCGATGCGGTACTGGCTGGGGCCGCGCTGCTGGTCGCCACCGCCGCCACCACCACCGGGCGAGCCACCCATGCCGCCCATCATCCCGCCCATCCCGCTCATGCCACTGGCCGAGCCGCTCGCGGCCGCCTGGTGCATGCCGGGGTCGACCGGGGTCGCGCCGAGCCCGCCGCCGTCGGCCGCCGGGAGCGACGCGTCGCTGCCCGTCTGGGCGCCCGGCTCCAGCGACACCGCGCCGGCGAAGTCGGCCGTGGTGTGGCCACCGGTGACGGCGGAGCCGAAGTCGCTCGCCCCGGCCGTCGTCGTCGAGTCGCCGCCGCCGGCCCCGGCGTCGGCCGTGGCCAGCGCCGGTTCGGCCGTCGCGCCGGTGCCGAGGTCACCGGAGAAGTCCATGCCCCCCGGCGCGCTGAACCCGCCGCCGCCACCGGCCGACGAGCCCTGCGTCATACCCGGGTCCGGGTTGTCCGGCGCCGGGTCCTTCGTCAGCGGCGGCTCGGCGTCCGCGTCGTGCTGGATCTCGGCGGCGACGCCACTGCCGCTGTCCGGCCCACCGGCCGCGCCGTCGGACCCCCCGGTGCCGCCGGGGGTCGCGCCGGACGTGCTCGTGCCGGACGCCGCGCCGGTGCCGTCGGCCTTGAGGTCGTCGGCCTTCGGGCCGTCCTTCGAGTCCAGGGTGTAGGTGGTCGGCTCGCCCTTGCCGTCGTCGACGGTGACGACCGTCGGCCCGCCGGGGCCTTCCGGCCGCTCGGCGGTGATCTTCAGGTTGCCGTCCTGGATGTGGATCTTGCCGTCGGCGCCCGGCTTGTAGCTGCCGTCGGCCGAGGGCTGCCCGTCCTTGACGGCGTGGCTGCCCTGCGGCCCGAACGCGGCGTCCTTGCCGTCGGTGGTCTTGCCGTCGGCGCCCTTGGCCTCGGCCTTGTCGTCGTCGCCCCAGTCGAGGGGGTAGTCCTTCTTGTGGCCCTGGCCGTCGTCGACCGTGATGTCCATCTTGCCCTGCTTGTCGGGCTCGGACATCTCGATCGTGTTGTCGCCCTTCTTGACCGACACGGTCTCCGTGTCGTCGGCGTCCTTGATGGCCTCGCCGGTCTTCGGGTCGATCGGGTACGGCTCGCCGGTCGACGGGTCGACCTCGAGGGGCTTGCCGGTGACCGGGTTGGTGCCGGCGTCGTCCGGCTTCGGCGCGGCGTCCTCGGGCTTCGGCGGCTCGCTCGCGGACGGCGTCGTGGTACCGCCGCCACCGCTGCCGGTGCCGCCGCCACCCGTGCCGGGCCCGCCCCCGCCGGTACCGGGGCCGCCGCCACCGGTGTTGGAGTCCTTGCCCCCGCCGCCGGTGCTGGTGTCCTTGCCGCCGTCACCCTTGCCCGTGTCCGGGCCGGCACCCTTGGCCTCGGTCAGCTGGTTGGTGTAGCCGGACAGGTACTGGTCGAGCGCGCCCCACTGCTGGTCGATGGTGTCCTTGGCGGACTTGCAGGAGCCGTTGAACGCGTTGATCAGGCCCTGGTACTCGGTGGTGAACGCGCCGTCGCGCCAGTAGCGGCAGACCTGGCGGCCGTACTCCTTGTTCTCGTCGTTGAAGCCGCAGTCGTCGTTCTGCAGCCGCTCGGCGAGGTTCGTCTGGTTGCCGTTCTGCGCGTTGACGCTGTCGACCCAGCCGGCGACCTTCATGAAGTCGTCGAACTCGCCGGTCTCGCCGTTCGCGATCTTGAGGACGTCGCGGGCCATGGTGATGTCGGCCTGGGCGATCGTCGTGCGGTGCAGCGCGAGGACCTCGTCGACCTTCTTCTTGACGGCGTCGAAGACGTGCCCGACGGTCTCCGGGAGCAGCTTCGCGGCGCCGTCGATCTGCTGGGAGAGCTCCTTGGCGTGCGGCTTGATCGCCTCGTCGTACTTGATCTCCGCCGCGTTGGCGCCCTTGCCCTTCCACTCCCCGAAGAGGGTCTGGAGCTCGGTGTCGCTCTTGGAGAGCGTGTCCTCGACGACCTTGTGCGCCTTGCCCAGGTCGTCGGCGTCGGTGAGGAACTTCTGGTACTGGATGCCGCGGTTCTCGTGGAACTTGTCCTTGAGGTCCTTCTGCGGGTCGAGCTGGCCGCTGCCGCCCTTGATCTTGTTCCAGATGTCGGTGGTCCACAGCACCAGGAAGTCGACCGTGACGTTGCCCTGGTCGAGCTGCTCGTCGGAGCTCTTCGCGCCCGCGTTGAGCGTCGGCTTCGCGATTCCGTCGAGGTTCTTCTTCGCCTGGTTCTTGCGGTCGGTCTGGGCCTGCTGTTCCTTGCCCTTGGCCTGCGACTCCTGCTGGGCTTCCTTCAGCCGGTCGTCGACCTCGCCGTCGGAACCCGTGGGATAGAGCGGCGTGGTGGCCCAGTTCCGGTCGGAATACCCGTCGATGTATTCCTTGGCGTACTTTTCTTCTTCGTCGTTGAAGTTCCAGGTGTCCTTGTCGTACGCCTCCATGAGGGCGGATTTCTTTTCCATGGAGACGTTCGGGTCGTCGAGGACCTTCTTGATGTCAGCCCATTCGGCCATTACTTGCTCCCCGCCGCGTTGGCCTGCGCACCCGCGTCCGATTCCTGCGTGGTGTACTTCCCGCCCGCGGTACCGATGCCACTGCCGAGGTTCATCAGCGCGTTCGACAGCCCGGTCATGCCCGCGCCGATCTCGTCGATCCCGGCCTTGTACTTGCCGAAACCTTCCTGGTGGACGCGGCCGAAGTCCGCAGCCACGATCGCCGTCGGCGCGACTTTCTTCGCTTCGCCCGCCGGGTCGTCCGCGACGTCGTTGAGACGGATCTGCGCCCGCGTCATCGCTTCCGAACTCGCCGTATAACCGTCTGGCATGGTGGCTGCCCCCTTCGATCCCACAGTCCCTGGCACCTGTTCGAAGACTGTGACGCGCCCGGACGCCGATCGGTGCCGTCGCAGATGCACACAGAGTCTAGCGTTCGGCCGTCTGGCCAGCCGCGACTTCGGAAAAGTGCACCCGGGAGTCACCCGGTGGCGCGCTGTGCTTCGACGGCTTCGGAAATGACCTCGGCGACACCCCGGACGTCGACCAGCCGGTCGAGCTCGTCCAGGTCGACGGAGACGCCGAAGCGGACCTCGACCCGCGCGAGCAGCTGGATCCGCTGCCGGGACGTCAGACCGATGTCGTCGAACGGCGTCGAGTCGGCGAGCCGGTCCGGCGGGAGCTCCAGCGCGAGCGCGACGATCTTCCGGATCTCGTCGGCGTAGGCGGCCGCGTCAGTCATGGCGCCCATTCTCACCCCACCAGCGGTCCCGGGCCGCGGCGCGGGAGACCTTGCCGCTGGAGGTGCGCGGCACCGCGCCGGGCCGGACCAGCCACAGGCCGCGCAGGGGCAGGTCATGGCCCGCCGACACGGCCCGGCGGACGGCGGTGGCCACGGCGTCGTCGTGGTCCGCGGCGCCGACCACGGCCGCCACGCCCTCGCCGCGGCCGTCCCGCACCGCGAACGCCGCGACCCGGCCGGCCCGGACGGCGGGGTGCGCGGCCTCGATCGTGGCCTCGATGTCCTGCGGGTGGTGGTTGCGGCCGTCGACGATGATCAGGTCCTTCAGCCGCCCGGTGACGTACAGCAGGCCGTCGTGGACGAACCCGAGGTCGCCGGTGCGGAGCCAGCCCGGCTCGGCGAAGGCGTCACCGCGGTCCGGCCGGCCCCAGTAACCGTCGGCGACGTTGGGCCCGGCCACCCAGATCTCTTTGTCGACAACCTGGACGCGCTGGCCGTAGGGCCGGCCCGCCGAGACCAGCCGTTCGCCGGCGAAGTCCGTGATCGTCGGGCCTTCGTCCCCCGCGCTGGCGACGAACACCGTCGCCTCCGCCAGGCCGTAACACGGCTTCTGCGCGGCCCGGGGCAGCCCGAACGGCGCAAAGGTGCGATCGAACGCCTCGACGGTGGCCGCGCGGACCGGTTCGCTGCCGTTGAGCACCGAGTTCACGTGCGACAGGTCGACGTCTTCGAGCTCCCCGGCGGCTTCCGCGGCCAGGTCGAAGGCGAAGTTCGGGGCCGCCGTGATCGCGCCCGGGTGCCCGGCCAGCAGCCGGATCCAGCGGAGCGGGTCGCGCACGAACTCCATCGGCGTGAAGAACACCGAATGCGCGCCCAGGAACACGGGCGTGCCGATGAGCAGGACCAGGCCCATGTCGTGGAAGAACGGCACCCAGCCGGCCAGGTGGGTCGACGCGTCGGCGTGGTAGCACTCGGTGGTCTGCCAGCAGCTGGCCACCAGCGCGCGGTGGGAGATCACGGCGCCGGCCGGGCGGCTCGTCGAGCCCGAGGTGTACTGCAGGTAGGCGGGGTCGGTCATGGCGACCGCGGCGGGCGGCTCGGCGTCGTCCGGCTCGACGTCCTCGATCGCCAGCAGCACCTCCGGCCGGGACGCCAGGCTCCCCAGGAAGTCCTTCGACGTCAGGATCACCGACGGCGTGGCGTCGGCGAAGGCCGACTCGAGCCGGGCGCGGTGGGTGCGCCCGGCCGGGACGGACAGCGGCACCGCGACGCGCCCGGCGTACAGCGTCCCGAGGAAGCAGACGACGTACCCGAGGTCCTGACGGGCGACGATCGCCACCCGATCACCCGGCCGGGTGACGCGGCGCAGCTCGCGGGCGACCCCGCGGACGCGCGCGAGCACCTGCGGCCACGTCAGGGTGTGATCGGTGTGGCCGTCGGGTCCCGGGAAGACCCGGCAGGTGAACGCGGGGCGGTCGGCGGCCGCGTTGCGGAGCAGGAGGTCCGTGAGGGGCGTGGTCAGGACCTCGTCCGGGACGGCTGCGGGCGGCACCGCCCCATCCTGCCCTACGGTGTGGATCCGATGGACGAGTTCGAACGGCACGGGATCGCCGTGGTCGAGGGCCGCGACGCGGCCGCGCGCGCCCTGCGGTCGCCGGAGCTGACGTCGGATCCCGGGCTCGGGTCACCCAGCGTGCTGCTGCGCGACGGCGACGGCCACGCGCGGGTGCGCGGTGTGCTGCGGGAGATCATCGCCACGCTGGAGCCGTTCCCGGACGCGGTCCGCGACGGCGTCGAAACGGTCGTCGGCGCGCTGGGGACGTCGTTCGACCTCGTACGCGACTTCGCGCGGCCGGTCGCGGGCCTGGTGACGTCAGCGGTGCTGGGCGTGCCGCTCGACGACGTCTTCCTGGATCACCTGGAAGCGACGACGGCGAACCTCGACGTCTTCGGCGGCACGGACCGGCAGGGGCAGGCGTCGGCGTTCCGGCTGTCCGTGCAGCTCAGCCGGGCCCCGGCCGAGCCGGGCAGCGGTCTGGCGGCCCTGCGCGCGGCGCACGCGGCGGGCCGGCTCGACGACGACGAGCTGGCGATCAACCCGGTGGTCCTGGCGCACGCGGCGTACGAGAACTCGCTGAACTTCCTGGCGAGCGCCGGACTCTCACTGGCTTCCGCCGCCGAGCCTCGCAGTGCGCGTGACCTGGCGGCGGAGATCTGCCCGGCCCGGTACGTCCTGCGCTTCGGCCCCGACGGCCCGGTGGCGATCTCCCTGACCGACGGCTTGCCGTTCGGCCTGGGCCGCCACGCGTGCCCGGGATCCGGGGTGGCGCTGGCCGAAGCCGAGATCGCGCTGCGCGCGCTGGCCGACGTCCTCAGCGGCGGGTGCCGGGTCGAGGACGTGCGGTGGAAGACCCACCCGGTGTTCCACGGCCTGGCCTCGGCGCGGGTTCTCGTGAGCGGCTAACCGCTCACGAGAGCCGCGGCAGACTCAGGAAACCGCCGAGACCACTCCGGCGAGGCGGTCGGCGGCGGCCTGGGCGGTGGCCTGGGCCGGGGCCTCGACCATCACGCGGACCAGCTGCTCGGTGCCGGACGGGCGCAGCAGCACCCGGCCTTCCTCACCCAGCTCGGCCTCGACCTCGCCGACGGCGTCGCGGACCTCGCTCGACCCCGCGACCGCCGCCTTGTCGGCGACCCGGACGTTGATCAGCACCTGCGGCAGGCGGTTCATCACGGCCGCCAGGTCGGCGAGGGACTTGCCCGTCTCGGCCATGCGGCTCATCAGGCGCAACGCCGTCAGCAGGCCGTCGCCCGTGGTGGCGTGCGCCGGGAGGACGACGTGGCCGGACTGCTCGCCGCCGAGCGCGAAGCCGCTGGACCGCAGCTCCTCGAGGACGTAGCGGTCGCCGACCGCGGTGGTGACCACGGTGATGCCGTGGGCGCGCATCGCCAGGTGCAGGCCGAGGTTGCTCATCACCGTCGCGACCAGCGTGTCCTTGGCCAGCTCGCCGGACTCGGCCAGCGCGAGCGCCAGCACGGCCATGATCTGGTCGCCGTCGATCAGCTCGCCGGCGGAGTCGACGGCCACGCAGCGGTCGGCGTCACCGTCGTGGGCAATGCCGAGGTCGGCGCCGTGCTTGACGACGGCCTCGCGCAGCCGCTCCGGGTGGTTGGAGCCGCAGTGGTCGTTGATGTTGACGCCGTCGGGCTCGGCGTACAGCGCCACGACCTCGGCGCCGGCGCGGCGGTAGATCTCGGGCGCGGCCGCGGACGAAGCGCCGTTCGCGCAGTCGACGACGACCTTGAGGCCCTCGAGCGAGTGCGGCGTCACCGCGAGGAGGTGCTCGGCGTAGCGGTCGAGCGCGTCTTCGACGTCCGTGACACGGCCCACACCGGCGCCGGTCGGGCGGATCTTGCCGTCGGCGAGGCCGGCTTCGATCTCGTCCTCGATGCCGTCGGGGAGCTTGTGCCCGCCCGAGGCGAAGAGCTTGATGCCGTTGTCCGGCATGGGGTTGTGCGACGCGGAGATCATCACGCCCAGGTCGGCCTCGAGCGAGCCGACCAGGTAGGCGACGGCCGGCGTCGGCAGGACGCCGACCCGGCGCACGTCCGCGCCGGCGGAGGTGAGCCCGGCCACGACCGCGGCTTCGAGCATCTCACCACTGGCGCGCGGGTCCCGGCCGACGACCGCGATGGGCCGGTGCGAGCGGTCGTGCGCGGCGAGGACGCGGGCGGCGCTGGCGGCGAGCGCCAGCGCGAGTTCGGGCGTCAGCTCGGCGTTGGCCAGACCACGTACCCCGTCGGTACCGAACAGGCGTGCCATCGATCGACCTCCTCAGAGCGGCTGCGGCAGCGCAACCACCACGACAACCTAGCGAGCGTTCCCAGGTGCACTCCCCCACCCCCGAATGTCGCTCCGAGCACCGGAAATGCGACATCGGCCCGGGCGGGTCGGTAAAAACACCGAAGCGCCCATCCGATAGACGGATGAGCGCTCCGGTGGGTTGCGCCAGAGGCGCGATCAGCGCTTGCTGTACTGCGGGGCCTTACGGGCCTTCTTGAGGCCGTACTTCTTCCGCTCCGTGGCGCGCGCGTCACGGGTCAGGAAGCCGGCCTTCTTGAGGGCCGGGCGGTCGTCCGCGTCGACCTCGATGAGCGCACGGGCGATGGCCAGGCGCAGCGCGCCGGCCTGACCCGAGACGCCGCCACCGTGCAGGTTGGCGAAGATGTCGAACGCGTCCGGCTTCTCGACCAGGACCAGCGGGTCCTTGATGAGCTGCTGGTGCACCTTGTTCGGGAAGTACTCCTCGAGGGTGCGGCCGTTGAGCTTGAACTCACCGGTGCCCGGGACGACACGCACGCGAACGACGGCTTCCTTGCGGCGGCCGACGGTCTGGGCGTTGCCGCCCGCGGCCCGCGACGGGCGCGGGGCGGTGGCGGACTCGCTGGTCGCCGCCGGGGTCTCGCTGGTGGCGACCGGAGTCTCGCTCGTCGCGACCGGCGTCTCGCTGGTGGCGACGGCAGCCTCGGGAGCTTCCGTGCTTTCGGGAGCCTCGGTGGCTTCCGGGGTCTCGACGGCGCCGGTCTCGGTCGCCTCGGTGGTGACCTCGGCGGTCTCGGGCTCGGTGCTGGTCACAGACTGTTCCTCACTCACTGCGCGACCTGCGCGATCTTGGTGATCTCGCGCACCTGTGGCTGCTGCGCGGTGTGCGGGTGCTGCGGGCCGGCGTAGACCTTCAGCTTCTTGGCCTGGGCGCGGCCGAGCTTGTTCTTCGGCAGCATGCCCTTGACGACCTTCTCGAGAAGGTGTTCGGGCTTGGTGTCGAGCAGCTCGCCGAAGGACCGCTTGCGCAGACCGCCGGGGTAACCGCTGTGCCGGTAGGCGAACTTCTGCGTGCGCTTGTTTCCGGTGAGCGCGACCTTCTCGGCGTTGACGATGATGACGAAGTCACCGGTGTCCACGTGCGGGGCGTAGGTCGGCTTGTGCTTGCCGCGCAGCAGCGTGGCGACCTCGGTCGCGAGCCGGCCGAGCACGACATCCTCGGCGTCGATCACGTGCCAGGCACGAGTGACGTCGCCGGGCTTGGGGCTGTACGTGGGCAAGGGTCTACCTCGTCGTCAACATTGCGTGTGGGTTCTGTGCGGGCCTAGCGCGCTGATGCGCCGCAACGCACAACGACATATGAAGATACCCCCACGCTCGCCGCAGCCACGCATCGGGGGTGGGTGGAAGCGCCGGGACAGGCCCGGCCCCTGCGGACTCTACCCGGTTTTCCGGCCGAAGTGCCCGCACGCGCGGCCCCGACACGCGAGGATGAGACGATCCGAGCGCTGGGAGCACCGGCACAGTCGAGCAGGGGACGGCGATGAGGAAACGACCGACGGCGATCTTCGTCCTGGGGGCGTTCCTGGCGCTCGTCAGCGCCTGCGGCCAGGCCAAGGCGGGCACGCCGCTGCCGAAGGGCGACGACGCGGCGGACTACGTCGGCGGCAAGTTCGAGCAGGTGATCGGCAAGCTCGAGGACAGCATCACCGACACCCGCGACGTCACCAACTCGCTCGACGCCTACTTCAAGTTCGACGACAAGTGGGTCCACAGCACCGTCACCTCGGCCCGCACCGGCAGCCCGGAGAACCGGGTCGTGCGGCACCGCTCGCTGAAGAACCCCGACGAGATCATCGACACGTACACCCCGGCCGACGGCCCGGTCGAGTACACCTACCTCGGCCCGATGTACGTGCAGAAGGGCGTCTCGCCGACGGCGTGGGTGTCGATGCCGAAGCCCGAGGCCGGCCTGATCCAGCCCTGCGTCTGGGGCGGGGTGCTGACCCCGTGCCGGATGGCCGACTCGACGGTGGACGCCTACCGGGCCGACAAGCGGGCGGTCCGCGGGGCGAAGAGCCTCGGCGACGGCAAGACCGCGCTGACGGTCAACGTGCCCTTCGAGGTCTTCGTCAAGAACCGGGTCGAGATCCTGCCGGCCAGCGTCACCAGCCTGATCGGGCCGGAGCTGAACAAGGCCATGGTGCCGACCACGATCACGCTGAACCCGGACGGCAGCCTGGTCTCGTTCGCGATGGACGCCAAGTTCGGCGGCGACAGCCACCAGGTCGAGCTCAAGTACGAGTTCAAGTTCACCGGCCCGGCGAGCCTGCAGGACATGCCGAAGCTGCCCGACGCGTCGCAGATCACCGTGCTGCCCGACCGCGCGGCGATGGACGACTTCTACCGCCGGCTCGGCGACGCGCAGGGCAACTGAGCCGTGGCCGTCTCCCCCCGCCCGACCCGAGGTGATCCCCGATGACCCAGCCGCCCGACCAGCAGCCGCAGTGGTGGCAGCCGCCGGCCAACCCGCCGGCACCGGCCAACCCGCAGGCGCCGCAGGCCCCGGCCTGGCAGCCGGAGCAGCAGGCGACCGGCCCGCATTCCGGGCAGTGGCAGCAGAACGACACCCCGGGCGCGGCCACCGGGTCCTACACGGGCCAGTGGGCCCCGCAGCAGCCCGGCCCGAGCGGGTCGTTCTCCGGGCCGTGGCAGGGACAGCAGAACGCCCCGTGGCAGCCGCAGCCGCCGGCACCCCAGCAGGGCGCCCCGGGCGGCGGCCGGCCGCCGCAGCAGCCGGGCCCGCAGTACGGCGGCGGGTTCCAGCCGTCGCAGTACGGCGGCCTCGGCGCGTTCGCCGCGGCGCCCGAGAAGAAGCCGAAGTCGAAGAAACCCTTGCTGATCGCCGGGATCGTGGTCCTGGTGCTCGTGCTCGGCGGCGGTGGCGCGTGGCTGCTCGGCGCGTTCCGCGGGGACGTCCTGGACCAGGAGTCCCTTCAGGACGGTGTGGTCAAGGTCCTGAACGAGAACTACGGCGAGCCGGACGTGAAGAACGCGCAGTGCCCGTCGAACGAGGCGGCCCGGAACGGCACGACCTTCGACTGCACGGTGCAGATCGGCGGTCAGGCCAAGAAGGTCACCGTGCGGGTGCTCAACGACCGCCCCGAGTACGAGGTCGGCGCGCCGCACTGAGTCCCCGGCCCGCCACCGTCCGGCCGGTCAGGCGCGGTCGTGGAGGGTGACCTGGTAGCCGTCGGGGTCGGCGAAGGTGAACGTCCGGCCGAAGGGGCCGTCGATCGGCGCGGCGACGATGGTGTGGCCGTCGGCGGCGAGAGCGTCGTGGATGGCCTGGACGTCGGTGGCGTGCAGCCAGATCGCGGCACCGATGCCGGGCTGGGCCACGGATGCGAGGTCGGTGCCGGGCACGACGTCGCGGAGGGCGAACGCGATCGGCTTCGTCTCGAAGACGACGGCGTGCGGCGGTCCGGCCGGCGAGCGGACGAGGCCGAGGTACTGCTCGTAGAACGCCTGTGAGGCGCCGAGGTCGCGCGCTTGGAGCGAGATGAAGTCGGGGCCGGTGACGGGCATGTGGTGCTCCTTCTTTCCGTGTCAGTCTTCTGACACGGCTCAATCTATGTCAGAATACTGACATGAGTCAAGACGGAGTCGGCGTCGACCTGGAGACGTCACTGGGCTACCTGCTGAAAGAGGCGTCGAGCGCCCTGCGCGCGGCCATGGACGAGGTGCTGCGGCCGCTCGGGATGAGCGTGACGCACTACTCCTGCCTCGAACTGCTGGCCCAGCGACCGGGCTTGTCGAACTCCGAGCTCGCGCGGGGCGCGTTCGTGACCCGGCAGTCGATGAACGTGCTGCTCCAGACCCTGGAACGAGAGGGCCACGTGACCAGGCCCGAGGCGGCGCCCGTCGGGAAGGTGCTGCCCACGCGGCTCACGCCCCGAGGCCGGCGGAGCCTCGAGAAGGCGACCGTGGCGGTGCGGTCCGTCGAGGTCAGGATGCTGGCCGGGATGACCGGAACCGAGCAGGCGGACGCGTTCCGGATCCTGCGGAGCATGATCCGGTCCCTGCGCGACGGCGGCTAGCTCGCTCCTCCATCTTCCGCGATGAGCCGGTTTTCCTTGTCCGGAAACGGAAAACGGCGGGCCCCGCACCGAAGTGCGGGCCCGCCGTGGTTCCCGGGGCTAGCGGCTCAGAACAGGCCTTCGACGGCGCTGTCCGTCGACTGGTAGCCGTCGGCGATCTGCGGCAGGGCGGCGGCGATCTGCGCCAGAACCTGCTTCAGGTCCTCGAAGCTCTGGTCCCACGCGCGCTGGGCCTGGTCGTACTGCTCCTTGGCGGAACCGGTCCAGGTGGTGATCAGCGGCTTCAGGTCGTCCTTGAGGCGGTCGAACGCCTGCTGCAGCTCGCCCCCGGTCTGCGTGCAGTCGTCCGCGGCAGCGCGGATGGTGGCGTAATTGACGACAATGCCGGCATCGGACATGACGTACTCCTTCGGAACTCAAGAATTTCGGGTGAATGAAAAGAAAGACGAGGGTGAAGCTCAGCCGAGCGCGTCGAAGCCGCGGTTGACGGCGCCCAGGATCTCCTGCTGCTGCTGCTCGGACTTCTCGTACTTCGAACCGGCCTCGCGGAGGAGCTCCGCGATCTTCTGCAGCGCCTGGTTCATCTTGCGGGCGTCCTCGTCGAAGCGCTGCATGACGTGGTCGAACGCCTTCTGCGCGTCGCCCTGCCAGCCGGCGCGGGTGGCCTCGATGCGGTCGCGCAGCGTGGACAGGTTGCTGTCCATGCCCGCGCGGACCTCGGTGACCTTGCCCTCGGCGTCGGTGAACTGCTGAACTGTCCCTGTGAATCCAGCCATGCTGGAAACCCCCTTCATAAGAGTGGTTGGCCGTAGCGCGTCTCGTTCGTTTGTACGGCCCTACGACGCAGACCCTGCCATGCCCGGTTCCCTCTTGTCGTGCTTCGCCGGCAAGTAGTTGCTTGCGTGAACGCTCCCCCTGGGAACCGATCGCCGCCCGTTGCGGCAGATCACCCCGATCCGGCGACCTGTCACCCGAAAATACGTTCTCCACCAGCGGGGTTAGCACACGCACAGCGAACACGCGGTGAACTCACTGGCCACGATTCATGATTCGCATTTGGGAAAAGTCTTCGTCATCGTCACTCGTTCGAGGAGCCCGAGCGGGAGATTGCGAACGCGAAGGAACCGAATCGGGAACCACAGGGGTCTCGGGGGTCTCCGGAACCGCCAGCCCGCGGGCCCGGCGGAACCGTTCGGCGGCCGCCCGCAGGGTGCCGGGCGTCGGATCGCCGGACTTCGCGCCGCGACCCGTTCGCTTCAGCAATTCGACGTTTTCGCTGTGGTGGCGCTGATTGCGCGCCTTCGCGTTCCCGGAGACGCGCCGGGCGTGCGTCACGGCGTCCTGGCCGATCCGCTTGAAGGACGCCGCGGCGCTCTCGAATTCTTCGGACGGCACCGCGTGCCCTCCTCTCAGTTGAGGATTTCCACCGTCCGCACGGCCTGCGTGCAGGCGGCGGCGACCCGGTCGCGCAGCTCGGGCTTCACGTACTGGCAGCCGACGTGGACCCGGATCCGGCCCTTCGCCACGACGTACCAGTCGACCTGGATGTCGGGGCGGTCCGGCTTGACCTGGTGGTAGAAGATCACCGTGCGACCCGCGTACGAAGCGCTCGGGTTGTACGCACTGTACTGCTCCGGGTCGTTGTCGGCGCTCTTCTTGAGCTCGTCCGAGAGCTTCTGCGGGTCCGCCGTCGCGTCGTAGTCCATGACGTACTCCTGCGCGACGAGCAGGTCGTTGCCGTCCGCCGACTCCTGCGGGTGGATGACGACCTGGCGGTCGGCGACCCGGTCGTCGGTCTGGACCCAGTCGGTGGGCGCGACGAACTTGAAGTCGTACTGCGAGAGCGTCCGGCCGGTCTCGGCCTGGGTGCTGTCGCGCGTGAAGAAGAGCACCCCGCCGACGACGAGCGCGGCCACGACGACCACCGCGACGGCCACGACCCCCCACAGCTTCTTGCGGTCCTTCGCGGGCGGCTCGGGCGCGGGCGGAGCCGCGGACGCGCCGCCGGGCCGGGGCCCAGGGCCGCCAGGGCCGCCGGGGCCGCTCTGGGCGGGCTGGCCGGCCGCCGGCGTCCACGGGCGGGCCGCCGGCTGGCCGTGAGGCGGCGACGGTGGCGGCCCGGGACGGTTCGCGTTCGGCGGGGTGAACTGAGCCGGTACGGACCGGGGTGGCGCCGGGCGCGGGGCGACGTCGCCGGGGCGGACGACCTCCGTGCGCTGCGCCGCCGGGTTCAGCGCACCCCCCGGCACCGCGCCCATCCGGGCCATCGCCTCGCCGGGCAGCGCGCCGGTGCGGTCCGGGTCGACCAGCACCGCGCGCAGCGCGCCGCGCGCGACCACCGTCTCCGGCTGGTCGAGGCTCGTCGGGACGACGCCGGTGCGTTCGTGCACCAGCCGGGAGATCATCGGGATCCGGCTCGACCCGCCGACCAGGAAGATCGCGGTGAGCTGCTTCGGCCGCAGGCCGGCGTCGCCGATCGAGGCGACGGTCAGCTCCACCGCGCGCCCCAGCGGCGCCGCGATCAGCCGTTCGAGGTCCTCGCGGGTGACGTGCGCGTCGGCGAACGGCGGCGGCATCGGGACGTCGGTGTAGGCGTGCCGCGACAGGGTTTCCTTCGCCCCGCGCACGTCCTGGCGCAGGACGCGGCGGCGTCGGCGGTCGACGAGCTCCCGGCCTTCGACGAGCTGGCGCCAGGCGTCCTGCTCCCCACCCGCCACGAGCTCGCCGACGTGCTCCAGCAGCGCCTGGTCGATGTCCGCGCCGCCGAAGGCGGGATCACCCCGGGTGGCGAGGACCTGGAAGCCGCCGCGCTGCGGTCGGCCGGCCCGGTCCCGCGCGGTGTCCGGCGGGAGCCGGCGCACGACGCTGACGTCGACCGTGCCGCCGCCGAGGTCCAGCACCGCGAGCGCGTCGCCCGGGCGGCCGCTGAACTCGACGGTGCGGTCGTTGGTGACGTCCTGCGGTGCGAACGTCGCGGCGTGGTAGACCGCCGCCGCGACCGGCTCCGGCACCAGCGCGACCTCGCGCGCCAAGCCGCCGGCCGCCTGCCGCAGCAACCGGGTGCGGATGGCACCCCAGTCCGCGGGGTGGGTCAGCACGAGCAGGTCGACCTCGGCCTCGCCGGCCAGCCGGCGCGCCTCGGCGACCGCGCGGCCGAGCACGGCGTGTACGACGTCGGTGACCCGCAGGACGCTGTCGCCGAGCAGCAGCTCGCCCTCGTCGATCCGCCGCTTGGGGTTGGGTTCGTAACGCGACGGGTCGACCGCCGCCTGCCGCTCGGCCTCCTGGCCGACGAACAGCGTGCCGTCGGCCGCCGCGTACACGGCCGAGGACATCAGCGGCTGGCCGTCGATCACCACGACCTGCGGATCGCGCCCGTTGACCGAGGCGACGACACAGGTGCTCGATGTCCCGAAGTCCACCGCTACCCGCACTGTCACCCGATGCTCCCGCAATACTCGCCGCGATCCCCCGCGCCACCGCGATCACGCCGGCGGGGCGCACCCTCGGGGAGGAAACCTACCCCGTCGTCGAAGGTGCGCCCCGCGGCACTGTTCCCGATCCGGCCAAAAGCAGGCCGCCGCCCCCGGAGGACGCGACCGTTCCACGAAACCCTTCGGCCGTGGCTGTGGCCGGATCGGGGACGAACGGCACAGTTCAGTCCGGCTGGATCCACGACACCTGGATCAGCTGCTTGCCGTACTTGCGGGTCAGCATCAGGCCCCGGCCCGGCGGCATCGCGCTCGGCTTGATGTTGCCGATCAGCGCACCTTCGTCGCGCGAACCGTTCATCACCATGCCCGGCGCCGCGATCTCCTTCAGCTTGCCGATGATCGGGTCGTACATCGCCTTGCTCGCACCACCGGTGCGCCGCACGACCACCAGGTGCAGGCCGACGTCCTTGGCCTGCGGCAGGAAGTCCGAGATCTTCCGCAGCGGGTTGTTGGACGAGGTGGCCACCAGGTCGTAGTCGTCGACCAGGATGAACAGCTCCGGGCCCTTCCACCACGACCGCGTCTTCAGCTGCTCCTGCGTGACGTCCGGGCCGGGCAGGCGCCGCGTCATCGAGTTGAAGACGTCGTTGACCATGCTCTCCAGCTGCGCCGCCGACACCGCGTAGCCGAGCAGCGAATCGCCCTGGACGAACCCGAGCATCGAGCGCCGGTAGTCGACCAGCAGGATCAGCGCTTCCTTCGAGGTGAACCGCTCGGAGATGCCCCGGGCGATCTGCCGCAGCAGGTTCGTCTTCCCGGACTCGCCGTCGGCGAACGCGTAGAAGTGCGGCTCGGCGTTGAAGTCCAGGTAGATCGGCTGCAGGTCCTCTTCGTTGACGCCGATCGGGATCAGCTTCGACTCGCGGGCCGTGTCGAGCTTCAGCACCTCGTCGTAGGTGATCATCTCCGGCAGCAGGCGCACCTGCGGCGCCACCCGGCCCCGCCACGCCGCCTTGATCTTCGCCACCGCGTCGGCCACGCCGGACGCGATCGTCTCCGCGTCACTCGAGCCGTCGATCCGCGGCAGGCCGCCGAGCAGGTGCAGCTTCTCCCGCGTCAGGCCGCGGCCCGGCCGCCCGGCCGGGATGTTGACCGCGATCCGGCGGTCGATGTCCGACTCGGTCGGGTCACCGAGGCGCAGCTCGAACCGGGTGCCGATCATGTCCTTGATCGCCGGGCGGATGTCCGCCCACCGGTTGGCGGAGATGATCACGTGCACGCCGTAGGACAGGCCCTGGGTGGCGAGCCGGGTGATCGTGGTTTCGAGCTCTTCGAAGTCGTCGCGCAGGGCCCGCCAGCCGTCGACGATCAGGAACGCGTCGCCGAACGGGTCCTGGTCCGGCCGGATCTCGCCGCGGCGCTTCCGGTTGCGGAACTCGGTCATCGAGTCGATGCCCATCGCCCCGAACCGGCCTTCCCGCTCGACGAGCAGGGTGGTCAGCTCGGCCACGATCCGGCGCGCCTTGTCCGGCTCGCGCCGGGCCACGGCCACCCCGCCGACGTGCGGCAGGTCGGCCAGCCCGGCCAGGGTGCCACCACCGAGGTCGAGGCAGTAGAACTGCGCCTCTTCCGGCGTGTGCGTCAGCGCCATCGACATGATCAGCGTCCGCAGCATCGTCGACTTGCCCGACTGCGGGCCGCCGACGATCACGCCGTGCCCGGCCGCACCGGCGAAGTCCGCCCACAGCGGGTCACGGCGCTGCTCGTACGGCCGGTCGACGATGCCCAGCGGCACCTGCAGCCGGCCGTTGCCGAAGAAGCCGACCGGGGACAGGCCGCGGTCGTCGGTCGGGTTCAGGTTCGGCAGCAGCGTGTCGAGCGAGTTCGGGTCCTTCAACGGCGGCAGCCACACCTCGTGCGCCGGCGGGCCCTGCCCGATCAGCCGCGAGACGATGACGTCCAGCTCGCTGGGCTCGACCGCCTCTTCGGGCTGCTGCCGCTCTTCGACCTTCGGCGCCGCGTCGAACAGCTCCGGTTCCGGTTCCTTCGGCAGCTCGACGAAGTCCGGGACGAACAGCTGCGGGCGCTTGTCCGCGCGCACCACCGTCGCCGCCGGGCCCGCGGCCTGGATGCCGGCCGGCCGGTACGGGCCCGACACGTAGGACGCCTTGAACCGCACCAGCGTCGAGGTGTCGAACTTCAGGTAGCCACCACCGGGAACCGAGGGCAGCTCGAACGCGTCCGGGACGCCGATCGCGGCGCGGGACTCCGCCGCCGAGAACGTCTTCAGGCCGATCCGGTAGGACAGGTGCGAGTCGAGACCGCGCAGCTTGCCCTCTTCCAGGCGCTGCGACGCGAGCAGCATGTGCATCTGCAGCGACCGGCCCAGCCGGCCGATCGCGACGAACAGGTCGATGAAGTCCGGCTTCGCCGCGAGCAGTTCGGAGAACTCGTCGCAGACGATGAACAGCGCGGGCAGCGGGTCGAGGTCGGCGCCGTTCTCACGGGCTTTCTCGTACTCCCAGACGTTCTTGAAGTTACCGCCGTTCTTCAGCGCTTCCTGCCGGCGGTTCATCTCGCCGGCCAGCGCGTCCTTCATGCGGTCGACCAGCGTGACCTCGTCCGCGAGGTTGGTGATGACCGCGGAGACGTGCGGCGCCTTGTCCAGGCCCAGGAAGGTCGCGCCACCCTTGAAGTCGACGAGGACGAAGTTGAGCGTGCTCGACGAGTGCGTGGCCAGCATGCCCAGCACCAGCGTGCGGAGGAACTCCGACTTGCCGGAACCGGTCGCGCCGATGCACAGGCCGTGCGGGCCCATCCCCTCGGCGGCGGCTTCCTTGATGTCCAGCTCGACCGGCTGGCCGTACTCGCCGACACCGAACGGGACGCGGTAGCGGTCGCGGATCGGCCGGGGCCGCCACGCCTGCTGGACGTCGAAGGTCATCGGGTCGCCCGGGATGCCGAGCAGCTCCAACAGCGACGGGTTGGATAGCAGTGGCTCCTCGTCGCTGACGTCCTGCCCGGCCGCGCCGCCGACGCGGTACGGCGAGATGAGCCGCGCGAGCGACTCCGTCTCGACGACGCTCAGGGTGTCCGGGCGGCCGAACCACTCGACGCCGCCGGCACTGCGCGCGCCGAGGCGATCGGCCTCCACGACCAGCCGCAGCCCGCGGCGGGCGGCGAGGTTGCCGATGGAGTCGGACAGGTCGATCAGCGTGACGCCGACCAGGCCCTCTTCGAGGATGATCTGCTCTTCGCGGGTCACCTCGGCGTCGTCGACGATGATCACGACGTGCGGCTGGTCCGGCGCCGGGGTGGCGTTGCGGGAGAACCGCTGGCGGTCACGCAGTTCTTCGTCGAGCCAGTTTTCGATCTGGGCCAGCGAGCCGGCCATCATGCGGAGCTGGCCGATGCCGTCGGACATCGTGGGGTGCTGGGCGTGCGGCAGCCACTTCGCCCACTCCCACTCCTCCTTCGCGCGCCCCGCGGTGGCGACCGCGATCAGCACGTCGTCGGGGCTGTGGAAGGTGACCATCTGCGCGAGCATCGCGCGGGTCAGGCCGCGGGTCAGCGCCCGGTCGCCCTGCATGCTCACCGCGGCGAACCCGCGCAGCGTGATCTGGGTGGGCAGGTCCGGCACGATCGAGTGCGCGCGCACGAACCGGCGCAGCGCGAGGGTGGCGATCGGCTCCAGCTCGTCGACCGGCCCGGTCTGCGGCGGGACCAGCCGCGTCGCGAGGCGGTGCGAGCTGCGCCCGACGCGCAGGTGCAGGAAGTCCTGGTCGTTCTGGCGGCGCTCCCACATCCGGCGGCTGCCGGCCAGCGGCCACAGGGACTGGGGGTCCGGGTGCACCCACTCGAGCGCGGCCCGCTGGTCGACCATCGCCTCGCGGGCGCGGTCGCGCATCTGGCCCAGGTAACGGAGGTAGTCCTTGCGGTCCTCGTCCATCTCGGCGCGCTTGGCGCCACCGCCCTTGCCGCCACCGCCGGCCATCATCCCGAGCGTGCCGACGACCATCATGCCGCCCATGGCCATCATCATCGGGTTCCGGTTGCTGGCCTGGAACATGAAGACCATCATCCCGAGCGACGCCACGATCATCACGATCGGCAGCGCCTTCATGACGATGTTGCCGGGGATGACGCGGGGCACCTCGGGCGGCGGCTCGAGGTGCACCTCACCACCCGGCGGGCGCGGTGCCGCCAGCCGCGGCGACTTCTTGAACTGCAGCGTGCTCATCGAAGGACCCCTCATTCAAACTCGACGATGGCGGCCACCGTTTAGTGCACAAGGTGCGCGGAACAACCTAGCGAACGTCGCGGAGGAATTCCGGCGGATACCGCAACCGCCTCTGTGACCCACGTCGGGCGTCCCTGCCCTCGTCCGGCGAGTGTACGGCCCACGACCGACAGTCATGATCGCTCGGGGAAATCCGCTGTCACACTCTTGGTTACGGCGGGTTCACCCTTGGCGACAGGCGTGGTGATCATGATCTGGGATGATCACCGTGCGGAGGGCCGCTTCGCCCGCTTCTCCCGCGACGACGTCATCACCGACAAACGACTCGGACCGACCTGCGGCGGGCAGTGATTTTCGGACGTTCGATGATGTCGGCGCCCGGGTCCGGTATAAGTTCCCCCGGGAGCAGTATCAACCGAGCGGGGGCAGTGCAGTGGCTACGGGCACGACAGTTTTCAGCAGGGTGACGGTGGTGGCGCCCTCCACCCGGATCGACGTGGCGCTGCCCGCCGACGTCGCGGTGGCCGATCTCCTCCCGATGCTGCTCGACATGGCCAAGGAATCGTCGCCCGACGGCGGCGCCCGCCACGGCGGCTGGGCGCTGGCGAAGCTCGGCGACGCCCCGCTCGACCCCAGCCGCACGCTCGCCTCGCTCGGTGTCGTCGACGGCGAGCTGCTGCAGCTGCGCAAGCGCAACGAGAACCCGCCGCCGCCGCTGTACGACGACGTCGTCGACGCGATCGCCGAGTCCTCCCCGGACAGCTTCCGCCCGTGGACCAAGGAAACCGCCAACCGCTTCGGGCACGTCGCGGGCGGGCTGGCGCTGGTCGTCGCCGCTGTCGCGCTGTTCTTCAGCGGGTCGTTCTACGGCGGCAGCGCGCTCGGCGCGGCCATCGCCGGCGGCATCGGCGCGATCGCGTGCGTCGCGGTCGGCGCGACGCTCGCCAAGGCGTACCAGGCCGAGTCGACCGGCGTGCTGGTCGCCGCGGCCGGCGGCCTGCCACTGGCCTTCGTCAGCGGCTTCTACATCGTGCCGGGGCTGTCGCTGCGGGCGAACCTGCTGCTCGGCGCGGTCCTCGTGATCATCGTCGCCTCGGTCTGCATCATGGTCATCGGCGCCGGCATCACGACGTTCATCGCCGCCGCCACCGCGGGCACCTTCGGGGCGCTGGCGTTCCTGTTCGGCACGCTCATCGCGCACCCGGCCGCCGGCATCGCGGCCGGCACCATCGCCGTCGCCCTCGCCTGCATCTCGATCCTGCCGCGCGCCACGATCTGGCTCGCGAAGCTGCCGCTGCCGCACGTGCCGGGCAGCGCGGAGGAGCTCAAGGAAGACTCCGGTTTCCCCGACTACCGGGCGATCGAGCGCCGCACGGCGATCGCGCACAACTACATGACCGGCCTGATGATCGGCTGCGGCGCCACGGTCGCGGTGGCCGCGGTCATCGCCTCGTCGGCGCCCGGCGTGTTCGGCATCATCCTCGGCGTCGTCGCGACGCTCGTGCTGCTGCTGCGCGCCCGCGCGTACGCGAACGGCAGCCAGGCCATCGCCCTGCTCACCACGGGCATGGTCTCGGCGACCGGCATCGCGATCGGCTGGCTGACGACGTCGAGCCCGCAGAACCGCCTGCTCATCGTCTTCGGTGTGCTGATCCTGCTGGCCGCGGGCGCGCTCGTGGTCGGCGTGATCTTCCCGAACCAGCGCTTCTCGCCGCCGCTGCGGCGCACGGTGGAGATCATCGAGGCGCTCTGCATCGCGTCGGTGCTCCCGCTCGCCCTGGGTGTGATGGACCTCTACACCACCCTGCGGCACCTGAACTTCAAGTGACCGGATCGGGTGAATCTCGGATGGCTGCAGGACGCCGCTTCGGCGCGACCCGGCGAACGACCACGGCGTTGCTGGCCGGCACCATCGGCGTGCTCGCGCCGCTCGGCGTCGCGCTGCCGGTGTGGGCGCAGACGGCCCCGGCGGACGGCTACTACGCGACCCCGCCGCCGGTCGACGACAGCAAGCGGCCGGTGGACGAAAAGAAGCCCGACAAGGCTTACACACAGACCAAAGGCTGCGTCCAGCGCGCCGTCCTGGGCCAGAACATCCAGATCAACAACCGGCCGTGGGGCCAGGAGTACCTGCAGCTGGCGAAGGCGCAGGAGATCGTCCGCGCCGCCACGTCCGACCACTCCGCCGGCGGCGGTGTCAAGGTCGGGGTGATCGACACCGGTGTCACCGGGCACCCGTGGTTCCAGAACCGCCTCGAGTCGGGCGGCGACTACGTCGCGGCGACGACCCACGGCCAGCCACCCGGGCTCGAGGACTGCGACGGCCACGGCACCGAGGTCGCCGGGATCATCGCGGGCCGGCCCGACAACCCCGAGGTCGGCTTCGTCGGCGTGGCACCGGACGCGACGATCGTGTCCTTCCGCCAGCTGAGCGAGAACTACGGGCCCCCCAAGGAGACCCCCACCCCGCCGGCCGGCACCACCAGCAGCTCGCCGTCGTCGAGCGAGAACCCGCCCGCCGGGTCGGAGTCGCAGCTGCCGCCGAGCACCGGCGCCGGAGGCGGCGGGGAGGGCGAGGGCACCTCGCCGGGACAGACGAACGGCGGCCGCCAGCTCGAGAAGGACGGCACAGCGGGGACCCTGAAGACGCTCGCGGAGATCCTGGTGCGGATCGCCGACCGCGGCGACATCAAGGTCGTGAACATGTCGGTCGACAACTGCCGGGTGGCCGACGGCACGATCACCCAGGGCGAGCAGCAGGTGCAGGCGGCCGTCCACTACGCGGCTTCGAAGGACGTCGTGATCGTCGCCGCGGCCGGCAACGTCGGGGACAAGTGCCTGCAGAACGACCAGCCGGACGCGCGCAAGCCGAAGACGATCGTGACCCCGCCGTGGTTCGCGGACGACGTGCTGTCGGTCGGCGCGATCGACGAATTCGGCAGTGTGGCGCCGTTCAGCGTGCACGGCCCCTGGGTCGGCGTCGCCGCCCCCGGCACGAAGATCATCTCGCTGGATCCCGCCGAAGGGTCGACGGGGCTGGCGAACCTGACGTTCGAAAGCGGTGACAAGGCCAGCGAAATCCAGGGCACGAGCTTCGCGGCGCCCTACGTCGCCGGTCTCGCGGCGCTGGTCCGGGCGAAGTACCCCGACCTCAAGGCGAAGCAGGTTGTCGACCGGATCAAGGAGACCGCCCAGCACCCGGCCGCACAGGGCGGGCGAGACAACTTCGTCGGCGCCGGCGTGATCGACCCGGTGGCGGCCCTGACGCAGAGCCTGCCGTCGGAGGTCGGGGTCGTGGCGTCGGACCCGGGCCCGCAGATGGCCCAGCTCCCCCCGGCCAACGACCGCAGCTCGACCCCGATGATCGTGGCCCTGGCCGGCACCGGTGGTGGCCTGGTGGCCCTGCTGATCACGCTCTTCGTGATGCGCACGATCCGCCGCAACCGCCCGGAGCCCACCGGCCCGGTCCGCTGACCGCAGGCACTACCGCTGCGCGGGCGGCGCCGGGGGCTTGGGCTTCGGCGCCGTCTCGTCCTCGCCGATCACCGGCGGGGCGACCAGGTCCGGCTCGCCGAGCAGCTCCGACGACTTGATCATCGGCCGGTTCTTCGACGGGCGGCGAGCCTGACCGCCGCCTCCGCCGAAGCCGCCGATGCCCATCATCGGCATCATCGGCATGCCCGACGCGCTGTGGTCCGCGGTGTCCGCCACGACCGGGGCGACCGGCGCCTGCGGGACGGCCGCGTCCGCGGGCCGGCCGGAGTCGGTGTGCTTGCTGTCCTCCGCCGACGACGCCGTCATGACCTCATCCGAGCCCGAGTCCGAACCGGTCGAACCCGTCGAAGAAACCGCCGTCGCACCGGACTCCGTGTCCTGCAACCGAAACCGGTCCTGCGGGTACCGGTGGTTGATCTCGACGCTGCGGGTGGCGACGTCGGGGTCGTCGACCCCGTCGCACAGCCGGTCGAACGCCTCCAGGACGTCGCGCGCGGTCTCGTAAAGCCCCTTCGCCGACTCCTGCGTCTCCCGCAGCTGCGTCCGCGCTCGCCGGGTGCCGCCGCTGGGGAGCGTCATCGACTCCGACACCAGCTCCGCCGCGTCCACCAGCACTTCGACGAGGTCGACGACGACGTGGCGCAGGGTCGTCACCAGGTCGTCGAGGGCGCCGGCGAGGACGGTCAGCGCTTCCTGGAGGTCGCCGCCCGCGGCGCCGATCTCGCGGATGTACGCGACGAACGCGTCCGCGTCCCGGCCCTCCCAGCCGCCGTCCAGGCGGCCGAGCCGGTCGTCGAGCCGGGCGGACACCTCGGCCGCCGCGGCGGCCGCCCGGCGCAACCGGCCGGCCTCGGCACCGAGGTCGCCCCAGCGGCCGATCAGCGGGCGGAAGTACGTCTCGACGGGGTCGATCAGCCCGAGCTGCCCCGAAAGGTCCGTGAGGTACGACAGGTACGGCTCGGCCGCGGCGGCGATGTCGTCGCCCGCCGCGTCCGGCCCGAAGGTGATGGCGGGTGCCGCCGCGGGGGCGGCCGTCCGCTTGGCCAGGGGGTGCGGGATGGAAGCGGTGGACGCTTCCGGTTCGGCGAACGTCATTCGAGCCTCCCGGCGCGCTTGATCAGCTCCGCGGCCTGGGCGTCCTGATCGCTGTGGCGGACCGTGACGTGCCGCAGCGCCTCCGCGGCCGACCGCAGCGCCTCGGCGCCGTCGGCCAGCTGCTGCCGCAACGCCCCGGCCGCGCGGCCGTACGACGCACCGAGGCCGAGCTGCGCCCCCAGAGCGCCGTAGGACTCGTCGGAAACGCCTTCGCCGCCCACCTCGGCCGCCGCCGAATCCAGGTCGGCTGCAGCCTCCTCAGCCGTCTTGGCGTACTCGGCGACGACAACGCCGTCCATCCTCAAGCCGGCCACGGCACCTCCGCTCGCGAAAAGACCATCCGAGCGTGTGTGACGCGCGGAGCGGCCCGATGGTTCCGCTCAGCTGCCCGGCTGCGGGCCGGGCGTCGGGAACGAGCCGGCGTTCGGGTCGATCGGCACGGAGTCGAACTCCCGCAGCACGTCCTGGGTGTTCAGCGAAGCGCCGGTCGGCAGCAGCCCGATGATCGACTCCGGCGCCGGCTGCCGGTTGTTCAGGCCGATCGCGTCCGCGGTCGCGGCGTCCGGGACGCTGTAGCGGATGCCGCGGTCGGAGATCAGCTGGATCGAACCCTTGCCGAAGCTCGCCTTGCCGGTGGCGGACTGGACGACCGCGCCGAACCCGGGCTGCAGGTAGAACCCGTTGACCGGCACGCGGTTCGGGCCGGGCGTGGTCACCTTGATCGTGCTGAACTTGTCGCCGTGGCTGTTCTGGCCCGGCAGCTGGGTGTCGATGTAGACCGAGGTGTGGGCGTCGCGGTTGTCGCCGTCGCCGACCACGGACCAGCCGAGGCAGGCGACCGCCGAGTTCTTCGTCGCGTCGAGGACCGTCGGGACCGTGCGCGGGAAGTCGTCGACCTTGATGTAGTCCGGGTCGGTGGGCTGCAGGACGCGGACGCCGGACAGCTTGTCGAGGCCGAGGATCTGGATCCGGCTCGCGCTGCCGTGCTTCGCGACGCGGATGACGTCGGCGACCGCGTTCGACACCTGCTGGATGCCGCCCGTGGTGATGGCCCAGTACTGCGGCTGGGCCCCGGTCGGCTGCGTGGAGAAGACGTCGCCCGCGGTCAGGCCGTCGAAGTCGGCCGGCGCGTTGCCGTCCGCGATCACCGGCGGGGTCAGGCGCGCGACCTCGGGGATGGCGTTCAGCAGCCCCTGCGTGATCTTCCGCGGTTTCTGGTTCAGCTGCAGGGCCGTCGAGACCGCGTTGTGCGAGTCGCCGGTGTCGATCTCGGCGCGCACGGTGTTGGCGTTGGGGCGGTTCTGCGTGCTCGGCAGGCGGTAGATCAGGTACGTCTTGCCGTTGTCCGCCGCCGCCAGCAGCGCTTCCTTGTCCCCCAGCTCCGTGCCGAGGGCGCTCGGCGCGATTCCGCCGAAGACGTAGGTGTTGGTCTTGTTCACGCTGTCGGGCTGCGGCAGCGAAGGATCGAGCTGAACCTGGTCGCAGACGGCCCAATTCGCGGAAGTCCGCTGCGAATCCCCCGGAATCAGTTGCGGGCCGTCCGGAATTCCGGTCAGTTTTCCGCGCGGGATGTTCTTCAGCTGTTCATCGGAAACGACCGTGGGATTCTTCACAGCGGCCGGGCTCGCCGCGGCCGCCGGCGCCGCCACGCTGTTGCCGCCGGCCGCACCGGACGACTGCTGCTTCGACTGGGCGAGCAGCAACAACCGCGCGGACGCGAGGTTGAAGGTCGGGACGAGCATCTTCGGGTTGCCCATCACCACGTAGACCGTGCCGGACTGCTCACCGATCACGATGCCGCCGGCCTCGGGCACCGACGGCGCCGGGCTGAGCAGGCCCCAGACGACGAACACGATGGCGCCGAGAGCGCCGAGCACAACACCGACGATCGTGGCCCTCGTGTGGGTGCGCATCGGGTCGTGCAGCATCACGGCATCACGCCGGACCAGTGCCGACTGCATCCGGCGCAGGACGAACTTGTACGCCTGAACCTGAGACTTAGTCGTGGGTGTTGATGGCATTCTCGACCTACAGCTCTCCCCGTCGCGGTACGGTTCCGCAGGATAGCCGTACGGGGACCGTCTGGTGTGGGGTTTCTACCAACTCAAGCTAGTGTCGGACTCCCCGGGACCCGGCTTCCGGGTACGCAGCAAGCACGAGGGGAAGAGAAAGCGCGGATGTCCGTCACCAACCCTCCACGTCCGCCTGGCCCGCCCGGGCCCCCGCCGCCCGGCCGTCTGCCGGGCCCGCCGCCTCGTCCGGGCAGACCGACCGGCCCCAACGTCCTTCCCGGTGGCCCTGGCGGACCCGGTGGGGTGCCGGGTGGCCCCGGTGGCGGACCCGGCGGACCCCAGGGGCCCGGTGGTGGCCCCGGCGGACCCCCTCGCGGCCCCGGCGGCCCCGGTCCCGGCCCTGGTGGCCCCGGCGGACCGGGTCGTCCCGGTCCCGGTGGCCCGGGCGGACCTGGTGGGCCCGGCGGCCCGGGAGGTCCCGGTGGACCCGGCGGCCCGGGCGGACCCGGTGGTCCCAGCGGCCCGCAGGGGCCCGGTGACTCCGACGGCCCGGCCAGTACCCCGGCCGGCGCGACCCGGATGGCCCCGCCCGCGCGGCGCCGGTCCTCGGGCGTGAACCTCGGCCCGCTCCCCGTGGCGAACCTCGTCGTGCTCGAGGTCGGTCTCGCGGTCGGGCTGGTGCTGCTCGCGATCGACATGTCGTTGAAGTACGTGGGGATCGGCATCCTCGGCGCCGCCCTGATCGTCGCGCTGCTGCGCTGGCGCGGCCGCTGGTTCACCCAGTGGGTCGGCCTGACGATGCGGTACTCCTTCCGGTCCCACGACCGCGTCGCCGAGCCGCTGCCGCCGAGCAGCGTCGAGGCGATGGCGGCCGAGGAGACCGCGGTGACCGGCGCGGACGACGCCCGCGTGAACCTGCTCCGCATCGCCGTCCCGGACCTCGTCGTCGCGCACGGCGTCGACCACGAGCGCCAGCAGGTCGGGCTCGCCTGGCACGACGGCTCCTGGACGGCCGTGCTGCTCGTCGAGCCCACCCCGGCGATGATCACCCAGGCCGGTGACGCGCCGAGCCTGCCGCTCGCGGCGCTCGCCCCGTGCCTGGAGGACCGCGGCGTGGTCCTCGACTCCATCCAGATGATCTGGCACTGCTACCCGGGCAGCGCGGCGCTGCCGTCGGACTCGCCCGCGCTGAGCTCCTACATGGAGGTGCTCGGCCCGCTGCCCGCGGCGGCGCGGCGGACGACGTGGGTCGCGATCCGGCTGGACCCGAAGCGCTGCCCGGCGGCGATCCGGGAGCGCGGCGGCGGCGTCGTCGGCGCCCACCGCGCGCTGATCGGCGCGCTTTCCCGCGTGCGCAACGCCTTGGAGTCGCAGGGTGTCCCGACCCGGCCGCTCGACCCGGACGAACTGCTGCGCGCGAGCATTTCCGCCGCGGAGCTGACGTCGGTCGCCGGCTCGCCGGACAAGGTGATGCTGCAGGAGCGGTGGTCCGGCGTGACCGCGGCCGGCATCGGCCACGCGAGCTACGCGATCACCGGCTGGCCGAAGGGCAAGATCACCGGCAGCCTGAACGCGCTGACGAGCGTCCGCGCGCTGTCCGCGACGGTCGCCATGTCCATCTCGCCGGCGTCGGACGAGGGCAAGATCGGCCTGCGCGGCGTGGTCCGGCTCAGCGCGCGCAACCCGCGTGAGCTCGACGCCGCCGACCAGCGGCTGCACGGCCTGTCCGAGCGGCTCGGAGTGGTTCTGACGCCGCTGCGCGGGCTGCAGGTCTCCGCGCTCGCCGCGACGTTGCCGATCGGAGGTACGGCATGACTTCCCGTCTCCGCGACGCCGGGCAGAACACCGGTGTGGCGCCGGAGTTCACCGTGGACCCCGCGATGCTCGACGCGATCAGCCCGTCGGGCGACCGCGGCGGCATCGTGCTCGGCTCGGGCCTCAAGGGCGAGCCGCTGACGATCTCGGCCCTGCGCTCGACGCCGACCCGCATCGTGCTGGTGGGCGGGCTGTACCTGGCCCGCCAGGTCGCGATGCGCGCGATGGCCGTCGGCGCGTGGGTCGTGGTGGCCACGGGCCGCCCGACCGAGTGGCAGGTGCTGTCCCGCGCGGCCGGCAGCCGCGACGGCCGGCCGTCCCCGCTGGTCCAGATCCGCCGGCTGTCCCCGGTCGAGCTGCCCCGCCCGTCGGAGGACGCCCCGCTGCTGGTCGTCACCGACGGCGGCCCGACCCCGCAGGACCTGTTCCCGCCGAGGTCGCCGTGGCAGACGACGATCTACGTCCTCCCGTACCTGCACCCCCAGGCGGGCGCGACGGCGAACGCGGCGGACCTGGTGCTGATGCAGCGCCTCCCGGCCGGCCAGGCCGAGCTGGCGGCCCGCATCTGGCGCCTGCCGCCGCAGATGATGCGCCAGCTGACGACGTTGAAGGACGACCAGGTGGTAGCCCTGGGCCGCAACCTCTGGCGACCCCTGCGCCTGGTGACGACGGGCAAGGAGCAGCAGCTCCTGGGCCCGGTCCGCCGCGGCGACTGAGGTTTCCGCTCTCGGCAACGTCGTGAGGGGCACCTTCAGGGACTCAGCTTCCCTGAAGGTGCCCCTCACGGCGTTCCTGGGCACGGCTTTCAGGGGGAGGTGCGGACGTTGCGCGTTTGCTCGGCTCGTGCGGCCAGTTCGGTGTCCGGCGGGTAGTCGACCGCTGTGAGGGTCAGGCCGTGGGCCGGGGCCACCGCGCTGTCGCGGACGCCGCTCGCCAGGACCTCGCCCGGCCAGCTCGGCCCGCGGCGGCCGTCGCCCACCAGGAGCAATGCTCCGACCAGGCTGCGGACCATCGAGTGGCAGAACGCGTCCGCGGAGACCTCGACCTCCAGCAGGTGCTCGTCCACCCGGCGCCAGACCAGACGCTGCAGCTCGCGGATCGTCGTGCCCGTGTCGCGCTGCTTGCAGTACGCCGCGAAGTCCTGCAGGCCCAGCAGCGACGCCGCCGCGGCGTTCATGGCGTCCGTCGACAGTGGACGGTTCCAGGCCAGCGTGTCGTTGCGGCGCAACGGGTCCACGCCCCAGGGGGCGTCCGAGACGCGGTAGCGGTAGTGGCGGCGGACCGCCGAGAACCGGGCGTCGAAACCCGCCGGGGCCACGCGGGCGCCCAGGACGCGCACGTCGCCCGGCAGGAGGCGGTTCCAGCGCCCGGCCATGCGGGTCAGGTCCGGGATCCCCTCGGGTGACACCGGGACCCGGCCGGAAGGGCCCGTGAGCGGCACGACGTCGACGTGCACCACCTGGCCGGCCGCGTGCACCCCGGCGTCCGTGCGGCCCGCCACGACCACCGACTTCGGTACCGAGGCCCCCGGCGGCTGGCGCTGCAGGGCCTCCTCCAGCTCCGCCTGGACCGTGCGGCGGCCCGGCTGGCGGGCCCAGCCCGAGAAGTCCGTGCCGTCGTAGGAGACGTCCAAGCGCAGACGAACGAGCCCGCCGTCCCCAGCGGGGATGGCGGGCTCGTTCGGAACGGCTTCCGTCGTCAGGACTCGTCGTCCTGCTGCGACGGCGGCAGCGAGAAGCCCGCGGCTTCCGCGGCCTCGGCGGTGGCGAACCACACCTCGGCCTTGGTCTGCTCGTAGTACGGGCTTTCCTCGGTGTGGTAGTACTTCGACTCGTCGTTGCCCTTGATCGGGAAGCCCTCGGGCTGCGTCCCGTCCTCGAGCGGCGCGTGGCTGCCCTCACCGTAGGGAGCCTCCGAAGCGGCTTCCTCGGCGGCCGGGGCGGCCTCGACAGCGGCGGCCGGCTTCTCGTCCTTGGCGAACTTGGTCTTGCGCGCGCGCTCGGCCTCGCTCGTCACGGTCTTCTCGTTCACCAGCTCGATGACGGCCATCTTGGCGTTGTCGCCCTTGCGGGCCATCGTCTTGGTGATCCGGGTGTAACCACCGGGACGCTCCGCGAAGTGCGGACCGATCTCGGCGAACAGCTTGTGGACGACGTCCTTGTCACGGACGACGCGCTGAACCTGACGGCGGTTGTGCAGGTCGCCCCGCTTCGCCTTCGAGATCAGCTTCTCGGCCAGCGGGCGGACCCGCTTCGCCTTCGCCTCGGTGGTGGTGATCTTGCCGTGCTCGAACAGCTGCGTGGCCAAGTTGGCCAGGATCAGCCGCTCGTGCGCGGCTGATCCGCCGAGCCGGGCTCCCTTGGTAGGGGTGGGCATTGGTTCTCCTACTAGTTCAGCTCGCAGCGTCCAGGCACAGAGCCCTAGAGCTGCTCGGTCTCTGCGTAGTCCTGGCCATCGTCGTGGCCGTCCGAAATCCCGTCGGCGATGCCACCGACACCCTCCGACCAGCCTTCACCGTCGTAGCTGGCGGCAGCCGCGGTCGGGTCGAACCCGGGCGGGCTGTCCTTCAGCGCGAGGCCGAGACCGACGAGCTTCAGCTTGACCTCGTCGATCGACTTGGCGCCGAAGTTGCGGATGTCGAGCAGGTCCGCCTCGGAGCGCGAGACCAGCTCGCCCACCGTGTGGATGCCCTCGCGCTTGAGGCAGTTGTACGACCGGACGGTGAGGTCCAGGTCCTCGATCGGCATCGCGTAGGCGGCGATGGTGTCCGCTTCCTGCGGCGACGGGCCGATCTCGATGCCCTCGGCGTCGACGTTCAGCTCGCGGGCGAGACCGAACAGCTCCACCAGCGTCTTGCCGGCCGACGCGACCGCGTCGCGCGGCGTGATCGACGGCTTGGTCTCGACGTCCAGGATCAGCTTGTCGAAGTCGGTGCGCTGCTCGACACGGGTGGCCTCGACCTTGTAGGTCACCTTCAGCACCGGCGAGTAGATCGAGTCGACCGGGATCCGGCCGATCTCCGCGCCCGCCTGCTTGTTCTGCAGGGCCGGAACGTAACCGCGGCCGCGCTCGACGACGAGCTCGATCTCGAGCTTGCCCTTGCCGTTCAGCGACGCGATGTGCAGGTCCGGGTTGTGCACGGTGACGCCGGCCGGCGGCACGATGTCGGCCGCGGTGACCTCACCGGGGCCCTGCTTGCGCAGGTACATGGTGACCGGCTCGTCCTCTTCCGAGGACACCACGAGCTCCTTGAGGTTCAGGATGATGTCGGTGACGTCTTCCTTCACACCGGGAACGGTGGTGAACTCGTGCAGCACGCCGTCGATGCGGATGCTCGTCACGGCCGCGCCCGGGATGGACGACAGCAGCGTGCGCCGCAGCGAGTTGCCGAGGGTGTAACCGAAGCCGGGCTCCAGCGGTTCGATGGTGAACCGGGAACGGGTCTCGTTGACCGTCTCTTCGCCGAGAGCCGGCCGCTGGGAAATCAGCATTCTTCCTTGTTCCTTTCCAGACGACGCCCGCCATATGACGTCGAAGGGATGGCGAGGCGGCGGCGCACTGTGGGCGCCGCCGCCCGTAACCGGCCCGGAAGCCGGATTACTTCGAGTAAAGCTCGACGATCAGCTGTTCCTGAACCGGAACGTCGATCTGCGCACGCTCCGGCAGCTGGTGGACCAGCACGCGGAGGTTCGACGAAACGACCTGCAGCCACGCCGGGATCGGGCGGTCGCCGTAGGACTCCTTGGCCACGACCAGGGGCAGCATCGTGAACGACTTCGGCCGCACGTCGATGATGTCCCACTTCGAGACCTGGTAGGACGGGACGTTGACCTTGACGCCGTTGACCAGGAAGTGGCCGTGGCTCACCAGCTGCCGCGCCTGACGGCGGGTGCGGGCGATGCCGGCGCGGTAGATCACGTTGTCCAGACGGGACTCGAGGATCTGCAGCAGGTTCTCACCGGTCTTACCCGGACGCCGGACGGCTTCCTTGTAGTACCGGACGAACTGGCGCTCGAGAACGCCGTAGGTGTAGCGAGCCTTCTGCTTCTCCTGCGACTGCAGGAGGTACTCGGACTCCTTGATGCGCCCGCGGCCGTGCTGGCCCGGCGGGTAGGGGCGACGCTCGAAAGCCTGGTCGCCGCCGATGAGGTCAACCTTGAGGCGACGCGAAATACGCGTCGCGGGGCCGGTGTAACGAGCCATTTCTTCTTACTCCTCCCCGTTCCTCAGACCCGGCGCCGCTTGGGCGGGCGGCAGCCGTTGTGAGGCTGCGGGGTCACGTCCTGGATGGTGCCGACCTCGAGGCCGGCTGCCTGCAGCGAGCGGATCGCCGTCTCGCGGCCCGAACCCGGGCCCTTCACGAAGACGTCGACCTTCTTCATGCCGTGCTCGGCAGCCTTGCGGGCGGCGTTCTCGGCGGCCATCTGCGCGGCGAACGGGGTGGACTTGCGCGAGCCCTTGAAGCCCACGTGACCACTCGACGCCCACGCGATCACGGCACCGGTCGGGTCCGTGATCGAGACGATGGTGTTGTTGAAGGTGCTCTTGATGTGCGCGTGACCGTGCGCGACATTCTTCTTTTCCTTGCGGCGGACCTTCTTGGTCCCCGCCGCGGTACGAGACTTCGGTGGCATGTTCTGAGGGTTCTCCTGTTAGCGCGCGTTCTCTTGGTGAGCGGCGACCGCTTCGGCCTGTCCGCGCCGGATGATCGAACCGGCGTCGGTGTACAGGTTGCGGAGCGCCATCGGGCGGGCGTAGAGCGCCTTGGGCGAGACACAGGCCGAGCCGCGACGCTGAGCGCCGCCCATCTGCACGACCTTCTTGCCCTGGACGCTCACTTCTTGCCAGCCTTCTTCTTGCCGGCGACCGTCTTCTTCGGACCCTTGCGGGTACGGGCGTTGGTCTTCGTGCGCTGACCGCGGACGGGCAGTCCGCGACGCCAGCGAAGGCCCTCGTAGCACCCGATCTCGATCTTCCGACGGATGTCGGCGTTCACCTCGCGGCGAAGGTCACCCTCGACCTTGAAGTTCTCTTCGATGTACGTACGCAGCTTCGCGAGGTCGTCATCGCTGAGGTCCTTGACGCGGGTGTCCGCGTTGAGCTCGGCAGCCTTGATGAGCTGCTTCGAGCGGGTACGGCCGATGCCGTAGATGTAGGTAAGCGCGATCTCCAACCGCTTTTCGCGGGGGAGGTCTACGCCAGCGAGTCGTGCCATTGGCGTTGATGCTCCTTCTTAGAATTCATCCTCAGGTCTGCTCCCCGTCCGGTTCCGGGACCGACTCGCCTGTCGTGCCCTCGGCTCGCGCTTCGGGTGTCCCGGCCCCGGCCTGAAGTCCGGGGGTGAACCGGATCACTCGCGTGACCCGGCAGGTGCGGGGAGGTTGTGTAGCCGTCAATCCACTCTGGTCGAGTGCGGGCGATCAGCCCTGCCGCTGCTTGTGCCGCAGGTTTTCGCAGATCACCATGATCCGGCCGTGACGGCGGATCACCTTGCACTTGTCGCAGATCTTCTTGACGCTCGGCTGGACCTTCACGTCTTCTGCTCTCCTGTTTAGCTGCTCTTCGTGATCACTTGTAGCGGTAGACGATGCGACCACGAGAGAGGTCGTAGGGCGAGAGCTCCACGACAACCCTGTCCTCCGGCAGGATGCGGATGTAGTGCTGCCGCATCTTGCCGCTGATGTGTGCCAGGACCTTGTGACCGTTCTCCAACTCGACGCGGAACATCGCGTTGGGGAGCGGCTCGACTACGCGGCCTTCGACCTCGATGGCCCCGTCTTTCTTCGCCATGTCCTCCGCATTTCCTTGTCGGCATTGCCTGTCGCTACACTGAGTGATCAGATGAGCACGAGTGCCTGTCTGGTGTGCAACGTCGGCACACTCGTGCCCGAGTCCCAGTACCGTGAATTCACGAACGCGCAGGATCCGGGCGCGATAAGTGCGCCGACTTGACAGTGTACGCAACCCGTGTCGCGACCCCCAAACCGGGGGTAACCATGCTAGAAGAAGGCGCAGGTCGCCGTGCGGATGATCAACACCGACGGGTGAACGCGCAGGTCAGGCGTCTTCCGGAGCCGTGAGCACCCACGGGCCGTCTTCGGTGATCGCCACCGTGTGCTCCCAGTGGGCCGCGCGGGAGCCGTCGGCCGTGACGACCGTCCAGCCGTCGTCCAGCTCGCGGGTCTCGCCGCCACCGCCGGTGAGCATCGGCTCGATCGCCAGGGCCATGCCGGGCTTCAACCGCGGGCCCTTGCCCGGCTTGCCGACGTTCGGCAGGAACGGGTCCATGTGCATCTGGCGGCCGATGCCGTGGCCGCCGTACTCGACGATCATCCCGTAGTCGATGCCGTCGTCCTTGGCCGCGCGCTCGGCGGCCGACTGGACGGCGTAGGAGATGTCGGTGAGCCGGCCGCCGGCGCTGACCGCCTCGATCCCGGCCCACATCGCCGCTTCGGTCGCCGCGGACAGCGCCAGGTCGGCCTTCGCGACTTCCCCGATGGCCAGCGTGACGGCGGAGTCGCCGTGCCAGCCGTCGAGGATCGCGCCGCAGTCGACCGAGATCAGGTCGCCGTCGGCGAGGACCTGGGTCTTCGCCGGGATGCCGTGGACGATCTGCTCGTTCACCGACGCGCAGATCGACGCCGGGAAACCGTGGTAGCCCTTGAACGACGGCACCGCGCCGGCGTCCCGGATGGTCTGCTCGGCGAGCTCGTCGAGCTCGGCGGTGCTGACCCCCGGGACCGCGGCGGCGCGGACGGCGGCGAGCGTACGAGCGACGACGAGCCCCGCGGCCCGCATCGACTGCAGCTCGCCCGGGGTCTTGACCTCGATCATGCGCCCACGCCGGAGCACTTGCAGAACACGCAATCCTCCGAGATTCACGTGCGGTCGCGCAGCGCTTTCAGCACGCGGTCCGAGATCTCCTCGACACTGCCGACGCCGTCGACGGTCACCAGGATGCCGGCGTAGTACTCGAGCAGCGGCGCGGTGTCCGACACGTAGATCTGCTGACGGCGGCGGATGACGTCTTCGGTGTCGTCCGCGCGGCCCCGCGACATGAGGCGGCCGACGACGACGTCCTCCGGCACCTGCAGCTGGATCACCGCGGTGAGGGAAGCGTCCGCCTCGCCGAGGATCTCGCCGAGGACCTCGGCCTGCTTGGTGTTGCGGGGGAAGCCGTCGAGCAGGAAGCCGGCCTTCGCGTCCGGCTCCGCGAGCCGCTCGCGGACCATCTCGTTCGTCACCGAGTCGGGCACGAGCTCGCCCGAGTCCAGGTAGCGCTTGGCTTCCTGGCCGAGCGGGGTCTCCTGGCCGACGTGGGCGCGGAACAGGTCGCCGGTCGAGATGTGCGGGATCCGCAACTGCTCGGACAGCGCCACCGCCTGCGTACCCTTGCCCGCGCCGGGCGGACCCACGAGAACCAGCCGCGTCACTTCAAGAACCCTTCGTAGTTGCGCTGCATCAGCTGGCTTTCGATCTGCTTCACGGTGTCGAGCCCGACACCGACCATGATCAGCACAGCCGTGCCACCGAACGGGAAGTTCTGGTTGTTCCCGCTACCGGTCAACGACAGGAAGAAGTTCGGGAGGATCGCGATGATACCGAGGTACAGCGAGCCCGGCAGGGTGATCCGGCCGAGCACGTAGCTCAGGTACTCCGCGGTCGGCCGGCCCGGGCGGATGCCCGGGATGAACCCGCCGAACTTCTTCATCTCATCCGCACGCTCGTCCACGTTGAACGTGATCGTGATGTAGAAGTACGTGAAGAAGATGATCAGGGCGAAGTACAGCGCGATGTGCACCCAGCTGGACTGGTTCACGATGTAGTTCTTGATGAAGACCTGCCAGCCGGAGTTGGCGTTCTGGTCGCCGACGAGGCGGCTGATCAGGTCCGGCAGGTACAGCAGGGAAGACGCGAAGATGACCGGGATGACGCCGGCCTGGTTCACCTTGATCGGCAGGTAGGTCGACGTGCCGCCGTACATCCGGCGGCCGATCATGCGCTTGGCGTACTGCACCGGGATCCGGCGCTGCCCCTGCTCGACGAAGATGACGCTGGCGATGATCACCAGGCCGAAGACGCAGACGATCGTCAGGCCGAGACCACCCGCGTTGCTGAGGATGTTGCCGCCCTCGACCGGGATGCGCGCGGCGATGTTCAGGAAGATCAGGACGGACATGCCGTTGCCGACACCGCGTTCGGTGATCAGCTCACCCAGCCACATCATGACGGCGGTGCCCGCGGTCATGGTGATGACGATGATCGCCAGCGAGTAGACGCTGTTGTCCGGGATGATCGGCGAGTCGCAGTCCGGGAAGAGCTGCTTGCGGTCCGCGAGCGCGACCACACCCGTGGCCTGCAGGATCGCCAGCGCGACCGTCAGGTACCGGGTGTACTGGGTCAGCTTGCCCTGGCCGGACTGCCCTTCCTTCTTCAGCTCCTCGAACCGCGGGATGACCACGGTCAGCAGCTGGATGATGATGCTCGCCGTGATGTACGGCATGATGCCGGTCGAGAAGAGCGACAACTGCAGCAGCGCACCACCGCTGAACAGGTTCAGCAGCTGGTAGACGCCCTCCTGCTGCGCCTGGGAGCTGCACGCCTGAACGGCTCCGTACGAGATCCCGGGGGCCGGAATGGTCGCACCGATTCGGTAGACCGCGACGATGGCTAGCGTGAACAGGATCTTCTTGCGTAGATCCGGCGTCGCGAGAGCCGAGCGGAAGGCGCTGAGCACGCGGGGGACCTCCTCGGCGTCGTCGGCTGTCCTAACCGACGATCGGCTTGGCCGGCACGGGTGGCCGGCGGGAACACAGCACTACTGGCACGCAAGCCAGGAACGCTTCGGGGCACACTCGTCCCGAAGCGTGTCGCCGACTCTAACAGCTTCACAGGGCGTGTCCGCAGTGCGTGTGCGTTTTCCGTACCAAGGTTGCTCCGGCGGGTTGATCCACTTCGGCGTCTTGGCTGTATTCCTTGACACACCGGGCCGTGATCATGGTGGATACGGGCCCTTTCCGGCTCAGGAACCGGCCGTCGCGAGGACGCCGGCGAGGCCGACCAGGACCACTCCGGTACCGCGGTCCACGTTGCGCCGCGCGCGTGGCGACGGCTTGATCGACTTCACCGCGGCGCCGACACCGACGTAGGCCGAGCCGGCCAGGAACTCGGCCAGCAGGTAGACCCCGCCCAGCAGCGCGATCTGCGCCGGAAAGGGCCCGTGAGCTGGCTCGATGAACTGCGGGACGAAAGCGGTGAAGATGAGGACGGCCTTCGGGTTCGTGATCGCGACGCCGAACTCCTTGCGCGCGACCCGCCACGCGGACATCGGCACGGCGGGCTGCGCGGCCGCATCGGTGGCGTCGCCGGCGTCGTCGCGGCGGCGGATCGTGGACCACAGCAGGCGCGATCCGAGCCACAGCAGGTAGGCGGCCCCGGCCCACTTGATGATCGTGAGCGCGGTTTCGGAGGCGGCGAGCAGCTGCCCGAGCCCGGCCGCCACGGCCGTGATCAACAGCGTGAACGCGACCAGCCGGCCGACCAGTCCGGCGAGCCCGCGGCGAACACCGTGCGTCATGCCGTGGTGCAGACCGAGCAGGTTGTTCGCCCCTGGCGTAAGCGCGACGAGCACCGACGCGCCGAAGAAGACCAGTACCCACACGACGACCACCTCCACGTCCACCGTAACGACGGCGGCGAGCGGTTAACGGCGCTCGGGATCCTCCGGCGGCAGCACCGTGATGGCGATGCCGGAAGGCGGCGTGGGCGTGTCCGCGTAGGCCGCGCCGGGGTCCGCCCAGGCCGGGCTCGGCTCGGCGGGCGTCAGGTGGCCCAGCACCGCGGACGCGGCGGCGAGGACGACGCCGATGATCAGCGACCACAGACCGAGGCCGAGGCTGACGTCCAGGCCTTCGTCGCCGAGACCGGAGGAGAACCCGAAGGCGCTCATCCCGATGGTGGCGGCGACGCCGGCGGCGAAGCTCGCCCCGATCACGGTGAGCCGGGCACCGAGCCGGCCGGATCGCCTCGTGAAGCTGAAGACCGCCGCGGCCGCCAGCACCGCGACCGCGATCACGATCGGGATCCCGACGGGCGCCGCAGGCTGGTCGATCGAGTAGTTGCCCTCCGCGGAGACCTGGCTGCTCCAGGCGGACTGGGTGAAGACCAGCTTGGGGGTGAAGAAGGTCTGCTGGGGCGTCACGTGCTGCTCGATCCGGAGCAGCGGCAGGAAGCTCGCGCCGAGAACCAGCAACGCACCGAGCACCACGAGGAGTGGCGCGAGCACCCGCGGCGGTCCGGTGGCCGGTTTCGGGGGCTCCGGAGCGGGCGTCTCGGCCGGTGCCGAGGGCGCGGCCGGCGGCGAGCCGGGCAGGATCGCGACCGGGACCGGCTCGGTGGGCGGGCTTTGGCTGTCGGACAGCGAAAGCGGCGGTTGCGGCGCTCCGACGGGGAAGGCGCCGGCCGGTTCGGGCCGGGGCGCCTCGACGGGGAACGCCAAGGGCGACCCCTCCGCCGCCGGTCGCTCCGCCGGGGGCTTCACCGCATCGGGATCGGCCGGGCCGAACAGGTCCCCCGTCGCGGACCCCGACGTCTCCACCGGGAAGGCCAGCGGCGACGCGGGGGCGTCCGGCTCCGCAGGCCGTGGTGCTCCGGGATGCGCCGGTTCCGGCGTTCCGGACGGCTCCGCAGGCCGCGGCCCGTCGGACGGGTCTGGCGGGTTCGGGTCCTGCGGCGATCTGTCCACTCTGCGATCTTCCGCGCCGGATCCGGTATCGGCAAGAAACTCCGGTTCAGCCACCCGGTCGCTCGGGCGGCGCTTCCGGCGGGAGGACCGTGATCGAGACCCCGTCGAGCGCCTGGACCGCCGGCATCGCGAACCCCGACGGCGGGGTGTCCGTGTCGGCGTAGGCCACCGCCGGGTCGGCCCAGTCCGCGCCGCGGTGACCGTCCGCGCGGTGGGTCAGCACCGCCGCGGCCGCGGCCACCAGCGTGCCGCCGATGAGGAGCCACATGCCCGGCTCGGTGGTCAGGTCGATGCTGCCGTAGTCCGCACGCGCCCCCTGGCCGAGGCCGACCATCTCGATGGTGAGGACGACGCCGGCGGCGAAGACCACGCCCACCTGGCCCAGCCACCCGCCCAGGCGCCGGCGGGCGAGGAGGAGGCCCGACGCGGCAGCGAGCAGCACCACCACCACGATGATCGGGAAGCCGAAGGGCGCGCCGGGCCGGGCGAGGGACTCCTGGGCGGTGAACTCGATCCGGGTCCCCCACGCCGACGTCGTGATGACGGCCATGGCGCCGGCCTGCAGCTGGGAAAGCGGGTAGACGGCGCGGAAGAGCGGCAGGAACAGCCCGCCGGCCATGAGCACGGCGGCCAGCGCGTAGAGCCCCGGTGCGAGGAGAGCCCGCTTCCGCCGCGGCGTCGTGGCGGGCGGCGGGGGCTGCTGAGGGGTGTCCACTCGCCGATCTTCCAGGCGAAATGCCCGGTGGGCAAGGCTGCCGCACGAGGGCGCGGGAACGCCGAAGGCCCGCCTGGCTGGGCCAGGCGGGCCTTCGGTCAGTACTGCGAACGAGCTCAGTTGGTGGTGGCGGAGCCACCGGCCGCTTCGAGCTTCTCCTTGGCGGAGCCGGAGAAACCGTCGGCGGTCACGTCGAGCTTGACGCCGTCGATGTCACCGTTGCCGAGCACCTTGACGAGCTTGCCCTTGCGGACGAGACCCTTGGCGACGAGCTCCTCGGCGCCGACCTTGCCACCGTCCGGGAAGACGCGGGCGATGTCGCCCACGTTCACCGGCTGGTACTCGGTGCGGAAGCGGTTCTTGAAGCCGCGAAGCTTCGGGAGCCGCATGTGGATGGGCATCTGCCCACCCTCGAAGCCGGCGGGCACGTTCTTCCGGGCCTTGGTGCCCTTGGTACCGCGACCGGCGGTCTTGCCCTTCGAACCCTCACCACGACCGACGCGCATCTTCTCGCGCTTGGCGCCCGGAGCCGGACGCAGGTGGTGGATCTTGATGGCCGTCATGCCTGGACCTCCTCGACCTCCACCAGGTGGCGGACGGTGTGGATCAGGCCGCGCACCTGGGGGGTGTCATCACGCACGACGCTCTGGCGGATCTTGCGCAGCCCGAGGGTGCGCAGCGACTCGCGGTGAGCGTGCTTCGTGCCGATCTTGCTCTTGATCTGGGTGACTTTGAGCTGAGTCATGTCAGGACCCCTGACCCGCGCGCTGGCGCAGCATCCGGGCCGGAGCGACGTCCTCGAGCGGGAGACCGCGGCGGGCCGCGACCTCTTCGGGACGCTGCAGACCCTTCAGGGCCGCCACAGTCGCGTGCACGATGTTGATCGCGTTGTCGGAGCCGAGCGACTTCGACAGCACGTCGTGGACGCCCGCGCACTCCAGCACCGCGCGCACCGGGCCACCGGCGATGACGCCGGTACCGGCGGAAGCCGGACGGAGCAGCACGACACCGGCGGCTTCCTCACCCGTGATCGGGTGGGGAATGGTGCCACCGACGCGGGGGACGCGGAAGAAGTTCTTCTTCGCTTCCTCGACGCCCTTGGCGATCGCCGCGGGAACTTCCTTGGCCTTGCCGTAGCCGACGCCGACCTGACCGTCACCGTCACCGACGACGACGAGGGCGGTGAAGCTGAAGCGACGACCACCCTTGACGACCTTGGCGACGCGGTTGATCGTCACGACCTTCTCGAGGTGCGGGGTCTTGTCCTGGCCGGCCCCGCCACGGCCGCTGTCGCGCCGGTCCCGGCCGCCACCGCGACGGTCATTGCGGTCGTTGCCGCCCTGCCCGCCGGGTCCGCCCTGTCCGCCGCCGAATTGCCGTGTACGTCCCGGCATCAGGCTGTCCCTTCTTGCTTCTGCAACTGCATGGTCGTCAGAACTCCAACCCCGCCTCACGGGCGGCGTCGGCGAGCGCGGCGATGCGGCCGTGGTAGGCGTTGCCCCCACGGTCGAACACCACAGCCGAGATCCCGGCGTTCTTGGCACGGGCCGCGACGAGTTCCCCGACCTTGGCGGCCTTGGCCTTCTTGTCGCCGTCCAGCGCCCGCACGTCCGCCTCGAGGGTGGACGCCGACGCCAGCGTGTGGCCGGCGAGGTCGTCGATGACCTGCACGGCGATGTGCCGCGAAGACCGCTTGACGACCAGGCGCGGACGCTGTTCGGTGCCCGCGACCTTCTTGCGGAGCCGGAAGTGCCGACGGGTCTTCGCAACGCGGCGGCGGGTCGAGATGTCCTTGCCCACCGGCTTGCGCTTCGTAGTCGTGTCGCTCATGATCACTTACCCGTCTTTCCGACCTTGCGGCGGATCTTCTCACCCTCGTAGCGCAGGCCCTTGCCCTTGTACGGGTCCGGGCGCCGCAGCTTGCGGATGACGGCCGAGATCTGGCCGACCTTCTGCTTGTCGATACCGGAGACCGAGAACCGGGTCGGGGTCTCCACCTTGAAGGTGATACCTTCCGGGGCTTCGATCTTCACCGGGTGCGAGTAGCCAAGGGCGAACTCGAGGTCCGAGCCCTTGGCCTGCACGCGGTAACCGACACCGTGGATCTCGAGCTTCTTCTCGTAGCCGGCGGTGACGCCCACCACGAGGTTGTTCACGAGCGTGCGGGTGAGGCCGTGCATGGCCTTGCTGTAGCGCTCGTCGTCCGGGCGCTTGATCAGCAGGGTGCCTGCCTCGTCGCGCTCGACCGTGATCGGCTCGGCGATGATGTGTTCCAGGGTCCCCTTGGGGCCCTTGACGCTGATGCGCTGACCGTCGATGGTCACCTCGACCCCGGAGGGGACGGCGACCGGCAGCTTTCCGATGCGTGACATGTCTGTGCCCCCTTCCTTACCAGACGTAGGCGAGGACTTCGCCGCCCACGCTGTTTCGCTTGGCCTGACGGTCCGTCTGCAGCCCCGAAGACGTCGAGAGGATCGCGACGCCGAGGCCACCCAGAACGGACGGCAGTTCGGTCGATTTTGCGTAGACCCGCAGGCCGGGCTTGGACACGCGCCGGAGGCCGGCGATGCTGCGCTCACGGTTGGGGCCGTACTTGAGCTCGACGATCAGGTTCTTGTGCTTCTCGCCCGGCTCGTCGCGGTAGCTCGCGATGTAACCCTCGCGCTTGAGGATCTCCGCGATGTTCGCCTTGAGCTTCGAGTGGGGAAGCACGACCTCGTCGTGGTACGCCGAGTTCGCGTTACGCAGACGGGTCAAGAAGTCTGCGATCGGGTCGGTCATCGTCATGGTGACCTGTCAACCTTTCTCGCCTGGTTCCCCGCCACCCGGGAGTTCCGGGCAGCGGGGCCTGTGGCGAAGTGGGAGTTCTGTGTCGAATGCTTGCCAATCCGACCGGCAGTCACGGCGGAAGGGTGCCGGTGAGCCGGTGAGCTCTCGGCCCGTGCCGCCTGCTTTCGGCCGGATTGGCAAAGATGAAGAACCGCTTCTACCAGCTGGACTTGCGGACCCCGGGCAGCTCGCCCGCGTGCGCCATCTCGCGAAGGCAGATCCGGCAGAGCCCGAACTTGCGGAACACCGCGTGCGGGCGGCCGCACCGCTGGCAACGGGTGTAGCCGCGCACGGCGAACTTCGGCTTCTTCGAGGCCTTGTGGACCAGTGCTTTCTTGGCCATCGGCTCAGTTCTCCTTGAACGGGAAGCCGAGCTTGCGCAGCAGCGCCCGGCCCTCGTCGTCGTTCGTGGCGGTCGTGACGACGGTGACGTCCATGCCGCGCGGGCGGTCGATGGAGTCAGGGTCGATCTCGTGGAACATCGACTGCTCGTTGAGACCGAACGTGTAGTTACCGTGGCCGTCGAACTGCTTCGGCGAAAGCCCGCGGAAGTCGCGGATACGCGGCAGCGCGATGGTCAGCAACCGGTCGAGGAACTCCCACATCCGGTCGCCGCGCAGCGTGACGCGCGCACCGATCGGCTGCCCCTCGCGCAGCTTGAACTGCGCGATGGACTTGCGAGCCTTCCGGACCTCGGGCTTCTGGCCGGTGATCAGGGCGAGGTCCTTGACCGCGCCATCGATCAGCTTGCTGTCGCGAGCGGCGTCACCGACGCCCATGTTCACGACGACCTTCACGACGCCCGGGATCTGGTGGACGTTGACGAAGGAGAACTCCGCCTGAAGCTGTCCCTTGATCTCTTCGCGGTAGCGCACCTTGAGGCGCGGCGCGACCTTCTCTGCGGTGGTCATCAGATGTCCTTACCGTTCCGGCGCGAGATCCGGACCTTCTTGCCGTCCTCGCCGATGCGGTAACCCACCCGGGTCGGCTTGCCGTCCGCGTCGACCACCATCACGTTCGAGATGTGGATGGGGGCTTCCTGGGTGACGATGCCACCGGACTGCGCGCCGCGCTGGGTCTGGCTGATCCGCGTGTGCTTCTTGATCCGGTTAACGCCCTCGACCAGCACGCGTTCGCGCTCGGGGTAAGCCTGGATGACCTTGCCCTTGGCGCCCTTGTCCTTGCCGGCGATGACGACGACCGTGTCGCCCTTCTTCACCTTCATTACAGCACCTCCGGCGCGAGCGAAATGATCTTCATGAACTTTCGGTCGCGCAGCTCGCGGCCCACCGGGCCGAAGATGCGGGTGCCGCGGGGCTCGTTGTCGTTCTTGATGAGCACGGCGGCGTTCTCGTCGAACCGGATGTAGGAACCGTCCGGACGACGACGCTCCTTGACCGTGCGGACGATGACCGCCTTGACGACGTCGCCCTTCTTCACCCCGGCAGCCGGGATGGCGTCCTTCACGGTGGCGACGATGATGTCGCCGATGCCGGCGTAGCGCCGCCCGGAGCCACCGAGAACCCGGATGCAGAGGATTTCCTTCGCACCCGTGTTGTCGGCTACCCGAAGCCGCGACTCCTGCTGGATCACGTCAACTCCTGTATGTCGCGCCGGTTCTCGCCAGCTCGTGAAAGGTCACAGTGAGCGAGCCTTGCGGAACTAAGGACTCTCGAGAGAGCCCTGCTTACTTGGCCTTCTCCACGATCTGCACCAGGCGCCACCGCTTCGTCGCCGACAGCGGGCGGGTCTCCATCAAGGTGACCCGGTCGCCCACGCCCGCCTCGTTGTTCTCGTCGTGCACCTTGACCTTGGTGGTGCTGCGAACGACCTTCGAGTAACGGGGGTGCTTCTTGCGGTCTTCGAGCTCGACCACGATCGTCTTGTTCATCTTGTCCGAAACCACGTAGCCCTCGCGGACCTTGCGGTCGTTCCGGGCCGGCGTCTCGGTGGTGGGCTCGCTCATGCGGCACCTTCACTCTCGGCGTCGGGGGCCACGGACAAGCCGAGTTCGCGCTCGCGCATGACCGTGTAGATCCGCGCGATGTCCGTGCGGACGGTGCGCAGACGGCGGTTGTTGTCGAGCTGCCCGGTCGCCATCTGGAAGCGGAGGTTGAAGAGCTCCTCCTTGTATTCCTTCAGACGCAGGACGAGCTCTTCCGCGGTGAGCTCACGCAGCTCCGATGCCAGAGCGGCACCTGCCTTCGCCATCAGAACTCACCACCTTCACGGGTCACGATGCGGCACTTCATGGGCAGCTTGTGGATCGCGCGACGGAGCGCCTCGCGGGCGGTCTCCTCGTTCGGGAAGCTGATCTCGAACATCACGCGACCCGGCTTCACGTTGGCGATCCACCACTCGGGCGAACCCTTACCGGAACCCATGCGGGTTTCGGCCGGCTTCTTCGTCAGCGGGCGGTCCGGGTAGATGGTCGTCCACACCTTGCCACCACGCTTGATGTGACGGGTCATGGCGATACGAGCGGACTCGATCTGCCGGTTCGTCACGTAGCTGTGCTCAAGCGCCTGGATGCCGTACTCGCCGAAGCTGACCTTCGTGCCACCCTTGGCGGCGCCGTGGCGCTTCGGGGAGTGCTGCTTCCGGTGCTTGACCCTGCGCGGGATGAGCACGTCTCAGCCCTCCGTCTTTTCTGCGGTCTCGGTGGCCGGGGCCGCCTCGGTCGTGGCGGCAGCGGCGGCGCGACCGGCTTCGGTCGAGGTGGCGGTCGTGCCCGACGCGCCGGAACGACGCGGACGGGCCGGCCGGTCACTGCGCTCGCGACGCGGCGCGCGCTCGGCGGCGTCACGGGCTTCGCGGGCCTTCAGGCCACCGACGAGCTCACCCTTGTAGATCCACACCTTGACGCCGATGCGACCGAACGTCGTCTTGGCCTCGAAGAAGCCGTAGTCGATGTCGGCGCGCAGCGTGTGCAGCGGGACACGGCCGTCGCGGTAGTGCTCGGAGCGGGACATCTCGGCACCGCCGAGACGACCGCCGCACTGCACGCGAATGCCCTTGACCTGCGGCGAACGCATGGAGGTCTGGATCGCCTTCCGCATCGCGCGGCGGAACGCCACACGGTTGGAGAGCTGCTCCGCGACCGCCTGGGCGACCAGCTGGGCGTCGGCCTCGGGGTTCTTGACCTCGAGGATGTTCAGCTGGACCTGCTTCTTGGTCAGCTTCTCCAGCGCGCCGCGGATCCGGTCGGCTTCCGCGCCGCGGCGGCCGATGACGATGCCCGGCCGGGCGGTGTGGATGTCGACGCGGACGCGGTCACGGGTGCGCTCGATCTCGACCTTGGAGATGCCGGCGCGCTCCATGCCCGTCGCCAGCAGCTTCCGGATCTTGACGTCCTCGGCCACGTACTCGGCGTACTGCTTGTCGGCGTACCAGCGCGACTTCCAGTCCGTGGTGATACCCAGGCGGAAACCGTGCGGGTTGATTTTCTGGCCCACTACCGGCCACCTGCCTTCTTCTTGCTCTGAGCCTTCTGCGCGGCGGCCGGACGCGACTCCACCTCGACGGTGATGTGGCTGGTCCGCTTGCGGATCCGGTACGCGCGCCCCTGGGCCCGCGGGCGGATGCGCTTGAGGGTCGGGCCCTCGTCGGCGTACGCGTTCTTGACCCAGAGCGTCTCCGGGTCCAGCTGAAGGTTGTTCTCGGCGTTGGCCACGGCGCTCGCGAGCACCTTCGCGACCGGCTCGCTCGCCGCCTGGGGGGCGAAGCGGAGCACGGCCAAGGCGTCGGCGGCGCTACGTCCCTTGATGAGCTCGATGACCCGGCGCACCTTGGTAGGCGAGTCCCGGACAAAGCGAGCCCGCGCGTAAGCCACAGGCAGAGCCTCGGCCACGTCGTTCTGGGCGTTCATCGCTAGTTCCTTGATCTCTCGTGCCCGCTCAGCGGCGGCGCGACTTCCGGTCGTCCTTGATGTGACCCTTGAAGGTCCGAGTCGGGGCGAACTCCCCCAGCTTGTGACCCACCATTGCCTCGGTGACGAACACCGGGACGTGCTTGCGGCCGTCGTGCACCGCGATCGTGTGACCCAGGAAGTCCGGGATGATCGTGGACCGACGCGACCAGGTCTTGATGACGGTCTTCTTGCCCGACTCGTTGAGAACGTCCACCTTCTTGAGCAGGTGGTCGTCCACGAAGGGGCCCTTTTTGAGGCTACGTGGCATGTTCTTCTACCTCCCTGCTCAGCGCTTGTTCTTGCCGGTACGGCGACGGCGGACGATCATCGCGTCGGATGCCTTACGGCGACGCGTGCGACCTTCGGGCTTACCGTTCGGGTTGACGGGGTGACGACCACCGGACGTCTTGCCCTCGCCACCACCGTGCGGGTGGTCGACCGGGTTCATGACGACACCACGGACCGTGGGGCGCTTGCCGCGCCAGCGGTTGCGGCCGGCCTTGCCCCAGTTGATGTTAGCGTGCTCGGAGTTGCCGACCTCGCCGATGGTGGCGCGGTTGCGCACGTCCACGTTGCGGATCTCACCCGAGGGGAGACGCAGCTGGGCGTACGGACCGTCCTTGGCGACGAGCTGCACCTTCGCGCCCGCGGACCGCGCCATCTTCGCGCCGCCACCGGGGCGGAGCTCGATCGCGTGGATCACGGTACCGACCGGGATGTTGCGCAGCGGCAGGTTGTTGCCCGGCTTGATGTCGGCGCGGGGGCCGTTCTCAACCGTGTCACCCTGGCGAAGCTTCTCCGGTGCGATGATGTAGCGCTTCTCACCGTCGGCGTAGTGCAGCAGCGCGATGCGAGCGGACCGGTTGGGGTCGTACTCGATGTGCGCGACCTTGGCGGGAACGCCGTCCTTGTCGTTCCGGCGGAAGTCGATCAGCCGGTACGCACGCTTGTGGCCACCACCCTTGTGCCGGGTGGTGATCTTGCCGGACGAGTTGCGACCGCCCGTGCCGCTCAGCGGACGCAGCAGCGACTTCTCGGGAGTCGAGCGGGTGATCTCGGCGAAGTCCGAGACGCTCGAACCGCGACGACCCGGGGTCGTCGGCTTGTACTTGCGGATGCCCATGTCAGCTCAGTCCTTTACGCGGTGGGTCCGCCGAAGATCTCGATCGCCTTGCTCTCAGGCGAAAGAGTCACGATGGCGCGCTTCGTGTCCTTGCGCTTGCCGAAGCCTGCGCGAGTCCGCTTCCGCTTGCCCTGGCGGTTGGCCGTGTTGACGCTGACCACCTTGACGCCGAACACCTTTTCGACCGCGATCTTGATCTGGGTCTTGTTGGCGTCCGGACGAACGATGAACGTGTACTTGTGGTCCTCGAGCAGTCCGTAGGACTTCTCGGAGATCACCGGCGCGAGCAAGATGTCGCGGGGATCGGCAATGGCGACCGAACTCACTGCTCGTCACTCCCTTCCGAAACCTCGCTCGACCGCGCCGAAGCCTTCGCGCTCTTGCCCCGGGCGGGGCCGGCGACGAAGCCGTCGTAAGCGGCCTTGGTGAACACGACGTCGTCGTTGACCAGCACGTCGTAGGTGTTGAGCTGGTCGAACCAGATCAGGTGAACCTCGGGGAGGTTCCGCAGGGAAACCCAGCTGTACTCGTCGTCCCGGTGCAGCACCACGAGCACGCGCGTCGCCTGCGTCACCGCGGCGAGAACGGCCTTGGCGGCCTTCGTGGACGGCTTCTCACCCGTCACCAGTTCGGTGACGATGTGCAGCTGGCCGGCGCGAGCCCGGTCCGAGAGGGCGCCACGCAGAGCGGCGGCCTTCATCTTCTTCGGGGTGCGCTGGGAGTAGTCACGCGGCGTGGGGCCGTGGACGACGCCACCGCCGACGAACTGCGGCGCACGGGTCGAACCCTGGCGGGCACGGCCGGTGCCCTTCTGGCGGTACGGCTTCTTGCCGCCACCGCGAACCTCGCCACGGGTCTTCGTGTCGTGCGTGCCCTGGCGGCCGGCGGCCTGCTGGGCCACCACCACCTGGTGCATCAGCGCGACATTGGCCTGCACGTCGAAGATCTCCTCGGGGAGGTCCACGGTGCCGTCGGCTTTACCGGCCGGGGTCTTCAGCTCGACGCTTGTCATTCGGAGTTACCACCCTTCGCGGCGCTGCGCACGAACAGCAGGCCGCCCTTGGGACCGGGCACGGCGCCCTTGATCAGCAGCAGGCCGTCCTCGGCACGCACCGCGTGCACGGTCAGGTTCTGCGTGGTGACGCGGTCGGAACCCATCCGACCGGCCATGCGCACGCCCTTGAAGACGCGGCCCGGGGTGGCACAGCCACCGATCGAGCCCGGCCGGCGGTGCACGGCCTGCGCACCGTGGCTCGCGCCCTGGCCCTTGAAGCCGTGGCGCTTCATGACGCCCGCGTAGCCCTTGCCCTTGCTGGTACCGGTGACGTCGACCTCGACGCCGGCGGCGAACACCTCGGCGGTGATCTCCTGGCCGACCTCATAGGTCTCGGCGTCGGTGGTGCGCAGCTCGGCAAGGAAGCGGCGCGGCGTCACGCCCGCCTTGTCGTAGTGGCCGGTGCGCGGCTTGTTCACCCTGCGCGGGTCGACCGCGCCGAACGCCAGCTGCACGGCCGTGTAGCCGTCCTTGTCCTGGGTCCGAACCTGGGTCACCACGTTCGGACCGGCCTTGACGACCGTGACCGGAACGACCCGGTTCAGTTCGTCGAAGACCTGGGTCATGCCGAGCTTGGTGCCCAGGATGCCCTTCATTTGCCTGTCAGACATGAGTCTCTTATCTCCGCCGCTCGCCCAACGCTTACTGGATGTTGACGTCGACGCTCGCCGGCAGATCGATGCGCATGAGCGCGTCGACCGTCTTCGGCGTCGGGTCGAGGATGTCGATCAGACGCTTGTGCGTGCGCATCTCGAAGTGCTCGCGCGAGTCCTTGTACTTGTGCGGCGAGCGGATGACGCAGTAAACGTTCTTCTCGGTGGGCAGCGGCACCGGCCCGACAACACGGGCGCCGGTGCGCGTGACCGTCTCCACGATCTTGCGCGCCGAGGTGTCGATCGCCTCGTGGTCGTAGGCCTTGAGCCGGATGCGGATCTTCTGTCCCGCCATGGTGGCTGCTCGTTCCTTGTCGTCTCGTGCCGCTATCTCACAAAACCCGCCCCGGATGTTGCCATCCGGTCCCGAGTTTCCGCAGTTCAACGGCCCTGTCCCCGGTCCACGCGGTCGGGCGTGTCGCGCCCGACGCACAGACGGATCCCGCGGGATCGTCGTCTTGCCTGGTCTTCCTCAACGTGAGGAGGCTATGCGCCGGCACGCTTTCGCAAGCACTGCCGGCTCACCGCCTTTGCCCGCTCGCCTCACCCGAAGGAAAGTGCTCCGCGGACCGTGGCCACTCGCACCGAGGCGGCCGGATCCCCGAAAGGATCGGCCGCCCCAGGACGAGCAACCTGAATAGTGTCGCACACGTGATTTGACGCCCCGGACCCGGGGGTGTATCAGCCCCGGGTGGGGCGCCGAATCACTTGATGATCTTGGTGACCTGACCCGCACCGACGGTGCGGCCACCCTCGCGGATGGCGAAGCGCAGGTTCACGTCCATGGCGATCGGCTGGATCAGCGCCACCGAGATGTCGGTGTTGTCGCCCGGCATGACCATTTCGGTGCCCTCGGGGAGGGTCACGACGCCGGTCACGTCCGTGGTGCGGAAGTAGAACTGCGGGCGGTAGTTGTTGAAGAAGGGGGTGTGACGGCCACCCTCGTCCTTCGACAGGATGTAGACCCGGCCCTCGAAGTCGGTGTGCGGGGTGGTGGTACCCGGCTTCACGACGACCTGGCCGCGCTCGACGTCCTCACGCTTGATACCGCGGACGAGGAGGCCGACGTTGTCGCCCGCCTGGCCCTGGTCCAGCAGCTTGCGGAACATCTCGACACCGGTGACAGTCGTCTTGGTCGACTTCTCCTTGATGCCGACGATCTCGACCTCTTCGTTCACGTTGACCACGCCACGCTCGACGCGGCCGGTGACGACGGTGCCGCGACCGGTGATCGTGAAGACGTCCTCGATCGGCATGAGGAACGGCTTGTCGAGCTCGCGCACCGGGTCCGGCACGTTGTCGTCGACAGCGTTCATCAGCTCGAGAACGGCTTCGCCCCACTTCTCGTCGCCCTCAAGGGCCTTGAGGCCCGAGACGCGCACGACCGGAGCGTCGTCGCCCGGGAACTCCTGCGAGGACAGCAGCTCACGGACCTCCAGCTCGACGAGCTCGAGGATCTCCTCGTCGTCGACCATGTCGGCCTTGTTCAGCGCGACCACGATGTAGGGCACGCCGACCTGGCGGGCGAGCAGCACGTGCTCACGGGTCTGCGGCATCGGGCCGTCGGTCGCCGCGACCACGAGGATCGCGCCGTCCATCTGAGCGGCACCGGTGATCATGTTCTTGATGTAGTCAGCGTGACCGGGGGCGTCGACGTGCGCGTAGTGACGCTTCTCGGTCTGGTACTCGACGTGCGAGATGTTGATCGTGATACCACGCTGGCGCTCTTCGGGCGCGTTGTCGATCTGGTCGAACGCACGCGACTCGTTGAGGTTCGGGTACTTGTCGTGCAGAACCTTGGTGATCGCCGCGGTCAGCGTGGTCTTGCCGTGGTCGACGTGACCGATGGTCCCGATGTTGACGTGCGGCTTGCTCCGCTCGAACTTCGCCTTCGCCACTGGAATGTCCTCCTGGACTGATTTCGCTTTGTGCTCGGGGGCCGGCGTGGCTGCCAGCCCCCGAATGTTCCTTACGTCGGTGCTAGCGGACGTTCAGGAGAATCCCTTAATGCCCGCGCGCGGTGGGGGGAGTTACTCCCCCGTCGCCTTCGCGATGATTTCCTTCGCGACGTTCGCGGGAACCTCGGCGTAGGAGTCGAACAACATGGAGTAGTTCGCCCGGCCCTGGGTGCGGGACCGAAGGTCGCCGACGTAGCCGAACATCTCCGACAGCGGGACCAGCGCCTTCACGACGCGGATGCCCGCCCGCTCCTCCATGGCCTGGATCTGGCCACGACGGGAGTTGAGGTCACCGATGACATCGCCCATGTAGTCCTCGGGCGTGGTCACCTCGACCGCCATCATCGGCTCCAGGATCACCGGGCCGGCCTTCTTCGCGGCTTCCTTCATCGCCATGGAACCGGCGATCTTGAACGCCATCTCCGAAGAGTCGACCTCGTGGTAAGCACCGTCCAGCAAGGTGAACTTCAACCCGACGAGCGGGTAGCCGGCCAGGACGCCGTACTGCATCGCGTCCTGCGCGCCCGCGTCGACCGACGGGATGTACTCCCGCGGCACGCGGCCACCGGACACCTTGTTGACGAACTCGTAGAGCGCGCCATCGGTGCGCTCGAGCGGCTCCAGCTTCACGATGACCTTCGCGAACTGGCCGGAACCACCGGTCTGCTTCTTGTGGACGAAGTCGAGCTTCTCCACCGTCTTCTTGATCGTCTCGCGGTAAGCGACCTGCGGCTTGCCGATGTTCGCCTCGACCTTGTAGTCGGACTTCATCCGGTTCACCAGCACCTCGAGGTGCAGCTCGCCCATACCCGCGATGATCGTCTGGCCGGTGTCCTCGTCCAGCTTGACCTGGAACGTCGGGTCCTCTTCGGCCAGCTTCTGGATCGCCAGGGACAGCTTCTCCTGGTCGGCCTTCGTCTTCGGTTCGATCGCGACCCGGATGACCGGCTCGGGGAACGTCATCGACTCGAGCACGATCGGGTTCTGCGGGTCCGCCAGGGTGTCACCCGTGGTGGTGTCCTTCAGCCCGATGACCGCGTAGATGTGGCCGACCTGGGCGTCGTTGACCGGGTTCTCCTTGTTGGAGTGCATCTGGAAGATCTTCCCGATGCGCTCCTTCCGGTCCTTGGTCGCGTTGACGACCTGGGCGCCGGCGGCGACCTTGCCCGAGTACACCCGGATGTAGGTCAGCTTGCCGAAGAACGGGTGCGCGGCGATCTTGAACGCGAGCGCGGCGAACGGCTCGTCGACCGACGCCTTGCGGGACGCGACGGTCTCGCCGTCGGGCAGCAGGCCCTCGACGGCCGGGACGTCCAGCGGGGTCGGCAGGTAGTCGATGACCGCGTCGAGCATGGGCTGCACGCCCTTGTTCTTGAACGCGGAACCGGCCAGCACCGGGAAGACCTGGCTGGTGATGGTGAGCTTGCGGATGCCGGACTTGATCTCGGCCTCCGTCAGCTCCTCACCCTCGAGGAACTTCTCCATCAGCGTGTCGTCCGCCTCGGAGACGGTCTCGATCAGCTTCTCGCGGTACTCCGCGGCCAGCTCGGCCAGCTCGGCCGGGATCTCCTCGACGGAGTAGTCCTCGCCCTTCTGCACCTCGCCACGCCAGGTCAGCGCCTTCATGCGGACCAGGTCGACGACGCCTTCGAAGTCGTTCTCGGCACCGATCGGCAGCTGGATGACCAGCGGCCGGACGCCGAGACGATCGATGATCGTCTTGACCGTGTAGTAGAAGTCCGCGCCGAGCTTGTCCATCTTGTTGACGAAGCAGATGCGCGGGACGTCGTACTTGTCCGCCTGCCGCCAGACCTGCTCGGACTGCGGCTCGACGCCTTCCTTGCCGTCGAAGACGGCGACCGCGCCATCGAGCACCCGGAGGTTGCGCTCCACCTCGACGGTGAAGTCGACGTGGCCCGGGGTGTCGATGATGTTGATCTGGTGGTCGTCCCAGAAGGTGGTGGTGGCAGCCGAGGTGATGGTGATACCCCGCTTCTGCTCCTCCTCCATCCAGTCCATGGTGGCGGCGCCGTCGTGGACTTCACCGATCTTGTAGTTGACCCCGGTGTAGAACAGGATCCGCTCGGTGGTCGTCGTCTTGCCGGCGTCGATGTGGGCCATGATGCCGATGTTGCGGACCTTGTTCAGGTCGGTCAGCACGTCACGTGCCACGAGAGTGTTCCCCTGTTCTCAAGCTTGGGGCCCGGCATGGCTTGATCGACAGCCGGGCGATCATCACCAGCGGTAGTGCGCGAAGGCCCGGTTGGACTCGGCCATCTTGTGCGTGTCCTCACGGCGCTTCACGCTGGCACCGAGGCCGTTGGAAGCGTCGAGGAGCTCGTTCTGCAGGCGCTCGATCATCGTCTTCTCGCGACGAGCCTGCGAGAAGGAGACCAGCCAGCGCAGCGCCAGGGTCGTGGAGCGACCCGGCTTGACCTCGATCGGCACCTGGTAGGTGGCGCCACCGACACGGCGGCTCTTCACCTCGATGGTGGGCTTCACGTTGTCGAGAGCGCGCTTCAGCGTGACGACCGGGTCGGTGCCGGACTTCTCGCGAGCGCCTTCGAGCGCGCCGTACACGATGCGCTCGGCGAGGGAGCGCTTCCCGTCCTTCAGCACCTTGTTCACCAGCTGGGTGACCAGCGGGGAGGCGTAGACGGGGTCGGAGATCAGCGGCCGCTTGGGGGCCGGACCCTTGCGGGGCATTAGCTCTTCTCCTTCTTCGCGCCGTAGCGGCTGCGCGCCTGCTTGCGGTTCTTCACACCCTGGGTGTCGAGAGAACCACGGATGATCTTGTAGCGGACACCCGGAAGGTCCTTCACACGACCACCGCGCACGAGCACCATCGAGTGCTCCTGCAGGTTGTGGCCCTCACCGGGGATGTAGGCGGTGACCTCGATGCCGCTGGTCAGCTTCACACGCGCGACCTTGCGCAGCGCCGAGTTCGGCTTCTTGGGGGTCGTGGTGTACACGCGAGTGCACACGCCACGCCGCTGCGGGCTCCCCTTGAGGGCCGCGGTCTTCTGCTTGGCAGCCTTGTCCTGGCGGCCCTTGCGGACCAGCTGCTGGATCGTGGGCAATGGACCAGCTTCCTGTCGTGATCTTGCTTCTACGTGTCTTCACCGGCCCCCGCGGTCGGGCGTGTCGGCCCGCGTCACGGTCTCTCGACCGGTAACTTCCCGTAGGGATTTTCCGTCGCAACCCCGACCTGCCGAAGCCGGTGACCGGGTGCCTGAGCACCCCGCCCATGCCGCACGGCACGCGGAGCGGCCCGACGCCTGCCGGGCACGGTCTCCAAAGATACCCGCCCATCTACCGGACGGGCGAAGCGGGGGGTCTGAAGGTCGACGAACCCTCAGCCTACCTCTCAACACGGGCGGAGCGCCGGACATTCCGCAGGGTGGCGCGGCCGGGCCCGACGGGGCCGGGAACGCCGCCACGGCCCCGTTTCGCGCCCCGCCGCTCAGTCTTCTTCGGGCTTCGCGTGGTCCGGCTTGCCCGGGTTCGGGTCACGCGAGAGATCGATCAGCGGGTGCACACCGGCCCCCTCGGGCGCCGCGTGGCTGCCGCTCTGCTTGCGGTCTTCCTCTTCGGACCGTCCGGCCCCTTCGGTGCTGCTCATCACACACTCCTAGCGCTTGTCCCCTGCTTCCCCTTGCGGCCGAAACCTACCCATTTCCCGATCGGGTGACGCAGAGGGATCGGATCCGCCGTTCCCCGCGTCACACCGTCGCCGAGGGGCCACGATGGGTGGACCACGTACCGGGCGTTCGGGAGGAAGCAGGACATGTCGGCGGAGTTCGACCAGCTGGTCGCCGAGTTCCAGCGGTTCGAGGCGGGTATCCGGGACGCCGGCGAGCGGTTCGCCGGGCTGGACGCGATGCGGCAGGAACTGACCGGGCTGCGGGCGACCGCGGCGTCGCCGGACGGCGGGGTCACGGTGGTCACCGGGCCGGGCGGCGCGGTCCTCGACGTCACGTTCACCGACGCGGCGCTGGCGAAGGGGCCGCAGGCGCTGTCGGCGGCCCTGATGGCGACGCTGCGGGAAGCCGTCGGCGCGGCCGCGCGCCGGCAGGCCGTCATCGTCCAGGAGCACGTCGGCGACGACGGGCTCGTCGAGCAGGTCCTCGAAACGCAGGCCGAGGCGTTCGGAACCAGCGTCGAAGAACTGCGGTCGAAGCTGGCGGAAGAGACCGCGCCGCCGACCGCGGCTCCCGAGGACTTCTCCGAAGACCGGGTGCTGCGGAAGGCCGACGCCCCGGACCCGCCGGCGGCCCCGCCCGCGAGCGGCGGGTCCGCGGGCGACAGCTTCCTGCGCAACCTGTTCGACGAGGAGGACTGATGCCCGACGGTGCCGGTGGTTACCAGGTCCGGGTGGACGCGCTGCACAGCTACGCCGGCGTGCTCGGCAAGTACCGCGAGCAGGGCGCGAAGTTCACCGAGAAGGTCGGCCAGGCCGACGTCGGGGACAAGTCCTGGGGCGTGGTGGGCCTGTTCACCAAGCACGGGTACGACGAGACGCTGCGCGAGCTGCGGGACCTGCTGGGGTCGATGGCCGACGGCCTGACCTCGGCGCAGGAGAAGTTCACCGACGCGGCGCGCGTCTACCAGGGGACCGAGGACGACCACAAAGCCTTCTTCGGGCAGGTCGAGGTCCTGCTCGACGGGCCGAAGAAGCCGTAGGGGGACCGACGATGGCGGAGTTCCAGGACGTCGCGAGCGGCGTCACGGTCAAGCCGGCCGACCCGGCCACCGTGCTCGGCGTGAACGCCGGCAACGCGGTCAAGGCGACGCCCTTCGCGGGCAGCGCGGTGACCGTCGGCCAAGACGCCGTCTCGGTGGTCAAGGCCGTCTCCGCGCCGCACCCCGACGGCGCGGACATCACGCTCGGGCTCACCTCGATCGCCACCGACACGGCGGGTTTCATCCAGTCGAGCTCCAGCACGATCACCGACATCGCCACCGACCCGCTCGGCTGGCTCGTCGGCCAGGGGCTGAACTTCCTGCTCAGCGCCGTCCAGCCGATCCAGGACGCGATCCACTTCGTCAGCGGTGACGGCCCGGCGCTCGGCGTCGCGGCGGAGAACTTCTCCGCGATCGCCACCGGTCTGGACCAGCTGGCGAAGAACTTCGCCGAGGTCGCCGACTCGTCGCTCGCGCAGTGGCAGGGCGACGCGGGTGACGCGGCCCGCCGGTCGCTCGGCGAGTTCGCGCACGGCATCGGCGGCGTCTCCGCGAAGTCCGGGGACCTGGCGCGGATGCTGCAGCTGAGCAGCATGCTGATGAGCTTCGTCGAGGACCTGATCAAGGCGATCCTGACCGAGCTGATCACCTGGCTGATCATGATCTGGGTGCCGGCGCTGGCCGCCGCGGTGCCGACCTGCGGGGCGTCGGTGGCCACGGCGGGGACGGCGTCCGAGGTCAAGCTCGGCACCACCACGGCGAAGACGACGCAGAAGGTGTCCAAGGTCCGCGAGCTGCTGCAGAAGATCCTCGCCTGGCTGGAGAAGATGAAGGCCGAGCTGGCCGCGTCGAAGCTCGGCCGGGTGTTCGCCGGCTCCGACACGGGCAAGGCGCTCGCGAAGATCACCAAGGGCAACGAAGGCCGGACGCTGCTCGAGAAGGCCATGGGTGAGAACGGGATGCTCGGCTCGCGCTGGGCCAAGGCCTGGGAGAACCCGGTCAAGGACGCGGCGGGCAACATCCAGTACACGCCGACGATCCTGAAGACCGGCGCCACCGAGGTCCTGAAGAAGGGCGGCGAGGCCGCGGTCAAGGGCGTGCTCGGGTTCGACCCGGCCAACCCCGGCGACAACCCGGCCAAGACGGTCAACGACCACCTCGGCAAGCTCAACAGCCACGTCAAGAACGCCAAGAAGGCGAGCGACCACGGCGAAACGGGCCGGGACCAACCGGACGACGAGACCCGCGCGGACCTGGACTTCTGACGATGCTCCTCGCCGATGGTGGCAGTACCGGAGCGGTGATCCTCGGGATCGCGCTCGTCGTGGTGGTGGTCGCGGCCGTCGTCGGGCTCTGGTGGCGGTCGCAGACCAAGTCGTCGGAGAACCGGGAAGAACACTGGTTCAAAGCCTTCGCGGCCGAGCGCGGGGGCACGTTCCACAGTGGCGTCCCGGGCGAGGAGGGCGCGGCGCCGACGTTCGGCGTCGTCCACCCGACCGGCCGGCCGCTGGCGGACCACCCACGCGAGACCTGGGTCGAGTTCCGCCACCGCGACCGGCAGGCGATCGGGATCGACGACCGGGAGCCTTACCGCAACTTCGACGACCACACCCACCTGCGCGACACCCACGTCACCCAGGTGCGGGTGCCGGAGTGCCCGGAGCTGCGGATCGTGGCGGGCCGGGCGATGACCATGCCGACGCTGCCGCCGGACTCGCGCCTCGAGGGCGAGCTCGCCCGCTGGCTGGCCGCGAACCCGCGGTTCGCGCGGCGGGACGTCGTCGTCGAGCACGGGTCGGCGCGGACCTGGGGCCCGGGCTGCGCGACGCGGCAGAACCTCGTGGCCGAGGCCGACTACCTGGCCGACCTGGCCGGGAACCTGCCCGCGGCGCTGTGGGAGCACTCGCCGCGGTAGCCGTCAGCGGCGGCGGGACGTCAGGTGCGTGAGGCCGGCCGACAAGGCGAACACCACGCCCAGGCCGACGACGTACGGCCCGGCGAGCAGGGCGAACCCGGCGCCGATGTTGGCGTCCGGCTCGTCGGAGGTGGCCCGGAAACCGATCGCGCCCACCGACAGCAGGACCGCACCCGCCGTGATCAGCAGGACGGCCACGATCGTGAGGCGCTTCGTGACAGGCGTCATGCCCTCATGGTGCCCGGGGTCGGGCGCCGCCGCTGAATTCGGTGGACAGCTTCCCCAGGATGGGGACGTGGAGTGGAACATCACCGAGGTCCCCGTCAGTCACCCGGACGCCGTCGCGATCATGCGCGAGTACATGGAGGAAGTCGCTTCGCGGTACTACGGGCGCCCTGTCACCGACGCGGAGATGGCGATCGCGCTGGCCGACGAGCCGGGCACCGACCTGGTCGCCCCGACCGGGGCGTTCCTGCTGGGCTCGTGGGACGGCGTGCTCGCCGGCTGCGTCGGCACCCGCGTCCTCGAGCCGGGGGTCGGCGAGCTGACGAAGATGTACGTCAAGCCCGCCCACCGCGGCTCGGGAGCGGCCCCGCGGCTGGTCGCGGCGGCCGAGGACGCGGCCCGCAGGCTCGGCGCGCGGCACATGCGGCTCGACACCCGCCACGACCTCGTCGAGGCCCGGGCGCTCTACGCGCGGACCGGGTACGCCGAGGTCGAGCCCTTCAACGACGACCAGTACGCCGAGCACTGGTTCGCGAAAAGCCTGGCCTAGCAACGGTCTTCCCGAGTGGCTCGTCGCCGTGGGGCCCCGGCTCCCGCGGGTGGCGGCGCTCGTCGGACGTCGCCCCTCCGGCGGGAGCCGGCTACGGGCCTGCAGGCGGCCCCCGGCCGGAGCGGGGGCCGCCGGGTGGGTCAGAAGGAGGGCAGGATCTTGCCCGGCACTCCGTTGATCGACTGGAGCAGGCCGAGTGCCGGGACGCCGAGCGGGGCGAACGTCCAGATGTTGTTCAGGCCGCTGGTGTCCGGTTCGTCGACCACGGTGACGCCGCCGGGGGCGTCGGCCGCCAGTGCCGGCGCGGCCGCGCCGAACAGGACCGCGCCGGTGAGCACCGCGGCACCGGCCGCGCGCACGAGAGTCTTCTTCATCGTTCCCAACCTTTCTGTTTTGTACTCAGGAAATCGCGGTGATGAGCCCGAACACCGGTGCGAGCAGACCGACCGGCCCGAGCACGCTGCCGAGGTCGAGGCCGGGCCCGACCCAGACCGAGCCGTCGGTCGGGTCGGCACCGGCGACGCCGCCGGCCAGGCCGGTGAGCGCGGTCGCCGCGGCGAGCGGCAGCAGCACGCGGGCAGCGAGACGCTTCATGAGAACTTCCTTTCGACACAAGGGATTCAGCGGAGAACCGACGTGATCGGCACGATGGTTCCGTCGGGCACCCACTGGCCCGCGTAGTCGCGGTCCATCACCATTCCGGTGGCGTGGGGTTCGGTGGGGTACATCGGCATGGCGTTGACCTGGGCGGCCGCGAAGATCTGGACGTCACCCGCCGGGTTGCCTGCCCCGAGCCAGCTGCGAAAACCGCCGGCAGACGGGCTTTCGCCGCCGAAGCGGTCGCCGACCGCGACGGCGTACCCGACCGCCGTCGCTTCCCGCGGGTCGAACCGCAGCGGCAGCGACGCGCTCGCGACCGCGTTGACGATCGGCCCGTTGAGCAGCCACGGCGCCAGGTAGAGCCCGTACTGGTGGGTCGGCTCCAGGCGTTGCGACTCGGCGGCGCGCGTCATCGCCAGGTACGCCGGGGCCCAGCCGGCGACGACGACGAGCGCGGTGTCCGGCCCGGCGTCCGGCTGCACGGCCAACCCGGTGCGCGCCGCCGTCTCGCGCACCAGTTTCGCCGCCGCGACGCCGCGGGGTGAGTCGTCCTCGACCAGCGTGATCGCCGACGGCTTCCGCCCCGCGAGGAACTCGACGAGCTTGACCAGCGCCCCGCTGTCCGCCGGCGTCAGCGCGCCGGACGGGCACGCGGTCAGCACGTCGGAGCGACCGGCGACCAGGCCGCCGAGCGCCGCCGCCGCGCACTCCGGCGCGTCGGCGTCGGTGATCGACGGGCCCGGCGTCTCCCCCGCGTCGACCTCGACGACCGTCGTCGTGCCGCCGCGGTGGATCTCCAGGTCACTGCGCCCGGCCGGCAGGTCGACGTCGGCCCAGGTGCCCGCGGCCCCGGCCCGCACCACGGCCTTGGTGAGCACTCCCCCGCGCACGCCGGCCGACAGGTCCTCGCCCGCGCTCGCCGGGAAGTGGACGAGGTTGCGGCCCGGCCGCTGCGGGCTGACCAGCACCGGGAAGCCCGCCCGGCCGGCCAGCAGCGGCACCCCCGGCACGGGCAACGGCGGCGGCGCCGGAATCGCGCCGAGCGCGCTCCACGCGACGAACCCGAGCGCGACGCCGACCGCGCCGAACCGGTAGGCCCGCCCGCGCAGGACCGCCGCGAGCCCGGTCACCACCAGCGGGAGGACCACGACGGTGAGCACCGCGATCCCGAAGACCGTGCTGTGCAGCCGCCGGTCGAAGCCGACGCCGGACACCCCGAACCGCACCGCGCCGGCGAGGACCAAGAGCCCGCCGAGGGTGAGGGCCAGGGGGCCGGGCCGGATCGACGACGACGACGACGACGACGTCGGGACGGGCCCGTTGACCGCGAAGCCGAACCAGACGGCGGCCCCGGCGACGAACACCGAGTCGAGCGCGAACCCGACGCCGGAACCGCCCGACGACGTTTCCAGCACGACCAGGACCAGCAGTGCGACCGAAGCCCAGCGGCCGGCCTTCGGCCACCGGACGAGGATCGGCACCGCGACCGCGAGCACGACGTGGACCGCGAGGGCGACGACGTTGACGTCGACCGCGAACTCCGAGACCACGGCGAGCGAGGCGGAGGTCCCGCCCAGGACGTACAGCGTGCGGCGCGCCGGCCCGGGCACCAGCCCGCCGCCGGCGAGGAACGCCGTCGAAAGCAGCAGCGCCAGCCGCAGCACCAGCGCCAGGACGTCCACTGTGGACGAACCGGCCGGGGCGGCGTGGTCGTGATCCATCAGGACTCCCAGGTCGGGGACTACTTGACGGTCGCGTCCGCGACCACGAACAGCTCGGAGTGCGGCTTGGCGTTGCCGAAGTCCCCGTGCGGCCACGACTTGCGGTTGAAGTTGATGCCGACCTGGCCGGTGAATTCGTCCCGGAAGTCCGGGTCGACGGCGATCTTCCCGTCCGGTCCGATGTCCAGCAGGTTGACCTTGTGGTCACCGTCCAAACCGGACCGTGCGACGAAGTAGTTCGACACCGCGAGGTGCTGCGGCGTGTCCGTTTCGTGGTAAAAACCGTCATCGCCGAGCGCCAGGTTGTCGTAGGCGCCCCAGTGCGGGCCCGCGCCCGGCGTGCCGGGGTTGATCGGGGCCGCGCCGACGACGGTCGGCAGGTCGCCGCCCCCGCCCTGCTGCGCCTTCGCCTTGGTGTCGACCCGGCCCTGGATGTCCTCGATCCGGTCGCCGGCGGCGAGCAGCTTCCGGATGTCGAGGACGTAGACGCCGCCGGTGGTGCCGGGGTCGTCCGCCGAGAGGGTGCCCTTCTGCCGCCCGACGATAGCGCGGTAGAGGTACTTGTCGTCCGGGCTCGTCTGGATCCAGCCGCCGTTGGAGCTGGCGCCGTTCGAGTCGTTGTTCGGGTAGATGGCCTTGTTCGCGGCGCCGTCGTCGAACACCTCGATCCAGTGCGGCTCGGCCGCGGTGATGTCCGGCGTGTAGAACACCGCGCCGCCCTGCATGGTCTGGGCGAACGCGCCCTTGTGCCCGGGCAGGTTCGTCACCGTCGTCTCCATGACCGCGCGGCTCTCGGCGTGCAGCGGGTCGGCCGGATCGGCGCGCGGGCCGTCCTGCAGGTACGACACCGACTTCAGCTTCGGGTGGTTGCGGTCGGCGATGTCCCAGGTCCGCACGGTCGGCCGGCGCAGGTACGGCGACGGCTGCTTCACCGGGTCGAGGATGATGTTGCGCGGCTCGGCGTAGTCGCTGGTGACGAGCGTGTTGAGGTCCTCGCGGGCCTGGATGCCGTGCGGGTTGGCGCACGTCGGCTTGCCCAGCTGCGGCAGGTTGTCGCAGAGCTTCCGGTTGTCGCCCTGCGGGGTCGCCGCCGGGGACTCCGAGAGCACCTGCGCGTTCTGTCCGAAGTGGACGACCTCGCCGGGGCTGCCCGCGAAGCCGTTTCCGATCTGGGTCGAGCCGTCGGCGTAGCTGTGCGGGCCGGGGACGACCGGGCCGCCCATGTAAGTGCCGTACGCGGTGCCGTCCTTCAGCACCCAGTAGGCGTCCGGGACGCTGCCGCCAAGGGTGTTGGTCGGCAGGCTGACGCCCTTGAGCTTGAGCTGCGGCAGCGCGCTGACGTCGAAGGCGTACGTCGCGGCGGCGAACAGCGCGCCGGCGTAGACGGTGTCGCCCTTGTGCCACACGTACTGCATGTGGTGCGGCTCGTTCTCGACCAGCGGGCCGACGGTCGCGGTGTTGACGACCTTGCCGTAGGTCGGCGACCCCTGCGTCGCGTCGATCACGGCGAGGAAGTCCGGGCCGGGCAAGGCGTTCTTGATCTTGTTGAGCCCGCCGCCGAGGGTGCCCGGCAGGTTCTTGACGTCCTTGACGAGGGTGTCGGCGATGTTCTCGTCGCCGGCCCAGACCAGCAGCCACTTCTTCGGCGTGCCCTCGGCGCGCGCCGCGAGATCCTTCGTCACCAGGTGGTTCTGCACCCAGTACTGCTTGCCGTCGGACGCCGTCTTCGCGTCCGTGATGGTCTGGACGTCGGCGTAGGCGCCGGTGGCCGACCCGGTGTACGTGACCGCGCCGACGGCGAGGGCGAACGCCGCGGCGCCGGTCACCACCTTTCGCCACCGGCCGGGACGCAACGGTTTCGATCGCATTCGTCTCCCTGTTCTCATTTCCCGGGCGGAAAAGGGCGCGCCGAACCACCGATTCACCGGGGAATCGTTGGGGCACAACGGAAAGTGTCACCAGCCGGGACCGGCGGACACCGGCGGAATATTCGCGCCGAGCGGGCAAAGCGTCCAGCCGTGATCAAAGAATGAGAAAAGACCCGAGCGGGTGAATGTCTCACGACTCGGACCGAGTTGCGCGCCACCATTGGGCCGAAAGGGTGACCGCCGCGGTTGCGCAACGGTTGGACCACCCGGCGGTGTCACGGTTGGTCACAATGGCGCAGCCCCGGCGCCTGAACGCCGGGGCTGCTCGTTACTCACTCGTTATGGATGCCGGGAACTCCGGGTCAGAATCGGTTGCCGCAGTCCGAGCAGAACATCGCTCCGGCCTTGTTGCTCTCGCTGCCACAGCCGCCGCAGCGCACCTTCATCGCCAGCGCGGTGCCGCACGACTGGCAGAACTTGCCGCCTTCGGCCTTGAGGCCGCAGCCCGGGCAGGACACCTTCGCGCGGGTGTCGATGTCGAGACCGGACGTCCAGTCCCGCTCGCGGGCCTTGTCCCAGATCTGGTCGCGCTGCGCGGAAGCCTGCGCGCGCGAGATCTCCTCGGCGACGCTCGGCGAGCAGCGCAGGCACTGGCCGATCTCCTCGTTCCAGCACTGGTCGTGGCACATCCAGTCGCCGCAGCCGCGGCACTGCCGGAAGCTCGGGGTGATCTCCTTGACGGCCGCGGCCAGCGCGCGGTCCTTGGCGGGCGAGTTCGTCGCGCGGTCGTAGCGCCACTGGTCGGCCGAGTTGCTCAGGTCCCGCAGCGTCCCGCCGAAGAACGAGCCGACGGTGCGAAGCACGCTTCGCCCGGTTTCCATGTTGTCGCGCTGGAACGCGGAACGGAAACCGTTCCCGCAGCGTTCACAGCGGAACTCGAACTGGTACCCCTGCGTGTTGGAGAGGTCCGAGAAGTTGTCCGTGAAGGGCACAGAGTCAGCCACAGCCCATCTTCCCCAGCCGACCGCGATCACGGTGACGGAAGATTTGCCGACAACGGCTCGGCTACCGGACGTCACGACCCTGCGCGCGAAAACCGTTACACCGCACGCAAATCGGCCAAAATCCGTCAAGTCTCCCCCTGAGCGGCGGCTGATCGCGAGACGATTTCCTGCTAGACGTGCGGTATGCCGATTTCCACCCGGATACGCACCCTCGCCGTCACTCTCGCGGCCCTGTCCACCTTCGCCGTCCCCGGCCCGGCCGAGGCGACCACCACGTCGCACGAGTTCGTCGCCCTGTCCGATGTCGCGCCGTCGATCCTGCAGGACATCCGCTACGCCACCCCGCACAACTTCGTCGGCCGGCGCGTCGACGGGTACCTCGAGCCCACCTGCGTCCTGACCCGGCAGGCCGCCGAGGGCCTGCGCACCGCCCAGACGCAGCTGCGGAAGCTGGGCTACACGCTCAAGGTCTACGACTGCTACCGGCCGCAACGCGCGGTCGACCACTTCGTGCGGTGGGCGAAGGACCTCGCCGACGAGAAGATGAAGGCCGAATTCTACCCGAACGTCGCCAAGGACCGGCTCTTCGAGGACGGCTACATCGCCGAGAAGTCCGGGCACAGCCGCGGCAGCACCATGGACCTCACGCTCGTCAGGATCCCGCCGCGGCCCCAGCGGCCCTACTTCCCGGGCGAGCCGCTGAGGCCGTGCTTCGCGCCGCAGGGCAGCCGCTTCCCCGACAACACGGTCGACATGGGCACGGGCTACGACTGCTTCGACCCGCTCGCCCACACCGACAACCCGGCGATCACGGGCATCGCGCGGCAGCACCGCGACCTGCTCCGGACCACCCTGATCGCGGCGGGCTTCCACAACCTGCCCGAGGAGTGGTGGCACTACACCCTGGACAACGAGCCGTTCCCGGACACGTACTTCGACTTCCCGGTGAGCCGCCACGGCCTCCCGTGAACGACGGTGCCCCCGGTCCACAGTGGACCGGGGGGCACTGTCTCGTTCAGCTCTGTCACCGCAGCCCGGCGGTAGGTGAGCAAGCCGGGCAGCGCCACGGCCCGCCGAAAGAGCCGTCACCGCGGGCACGCCGGAAACGGGAAGGGCCCCCGCCGGAAACCCGGCGGGGGCCCTTCTCGTGGATCAGCTTCGTCAGCGGAAGTCGCGGCCGAAGTCGTAGTCGTCCAGCGGGACCGCGGCACCGGTGCCCGTACCGAACACGTCCGGGGTGTAGTAGCCGTCGTCGTAGGACGGGATCGCGTACGCGGCGACCCGGGCCTCTTCCGTCGGCTGCACCTGGATGTTGCGGTACTTGTTGATGCCCGTACCGGCCGGGATCAGCTTACCGATGATCACGTTCTCCTTGAGGCCCACGAGCCGGTCCGAGCGGCCGTTGATGGCCGCGTCGGTCAGGACGCGCGTGGTCTCCTGGAACGACGCCGCCGACAGCCACGAGTCCGTGGTGAGCGACGCCTTCGTGATCCCCATCAGCACCGGACGGCCCGAAGCCGGCTCGCCGCCTTCGGAGACCGTCGAACGGTTGCGTGCCTCGAACTTGGTCCGCTCGGGCAGCTCGCCCGGCAGGAAGTCCGTGCCACCCGAGTCGATGACCGTCACCCGGCGCAGCATCTGCCGGACGATGACCTCGATGTGCTTGTCGTGGATCGACACACCCTGGGCCCGGTACACCTTCTGGACCTCGTCGGTGAGGTGCATCTGCGCCTCACGCGGGCCCATCACGCGCAGGACCTCGTGCGGGTCCGGGGTGCCCTCGAGCAGCTGCTGCCCGACGTTGACGTGGTCACCGTCGCCCAGCGGGCCGTTCGGGGTGTTGGCGAGCCGCTGACGCTTGGACAGCTTGTCGAAGACGATCTCTTCGCCGCCGTCGTCCGGGATCAGCGTGATCTTCCAGAACCGCTCGCTCTCCTCGATGCGCACACGGCCATCGACGTCGGCGATCGGCGCCTTGCCCTTCGGGACCCGGGCCTCGAACAGCTCCTGGACACGGGGCAGACCGGTCGTGATGTCGTCACCGGCGACACCACCCTGGTGGAACGTACGCATCGTCAGCTGCGTACCCGGCTCACCGATCGACTGGGCCGCGACGATACCCACGGCCTCGCCGACGTCGACGAGCAGACCGGTCGCCATCGAGCGGCCGTAGCAGGTCGCGCAGATGCCGACGGCCGACTCGCAGGTCAGCACCGAGCGGACCTTGACCTTCGAGATGCCGCTGGAGATCAGCTTGTCGATGGCCGGGTCGCCGATGTCGTCCGCGGCGTTCAGCACGACGTTGCCCTTGGCGTCCACCGCGTCCGTCGCGAGGTTCCGCGCGTACACGCTGGTCTCGACGTGCTGGTCACGCAGCACCTTGCCGTCGCCGATGTCCTCGCCGATCGGCATCATGATGCCGCGGGTGGTGCCGCAGTCGACCTCGCGGACGATGACGTCCTGCGAGACGTCCACCAGACGACGGGTCAGGTAACCCGAGTCGGCGGTACGCAGCGCCGTGTCCGCCAGGCCCTTGCGGGCACCGTGCGTCGCGATGAAGTACTCCGCCACCGACAGGCCTTCACGGAAGTTGGCCTTGATCGGACGCGGGATGTACTCACCCTTCGGGTTCGACACCAGGCCACGCATGCCGGCCAGCGACCGGACCTGCGTCATGTTGCCCGCCGCGCCCGACTTCACGATCATGGCGATCGGGTTGTCGTCCGGCAGCGCCGTCTCCATGATCTTGTGGACCTCTTCGGTGGCCTGCGTCCACACCTTGACGAGCTCGTTGTTGCGCTCGGTGTGCGACAGCTGACCACGCTGGTAGCGCTTCTCCACCTGGGAGGCCTTGCCCTCGTACTCGTCGAGGATGGCCTTCTTGCCCACGGGCACCAGGACGTCGGAGATGGCCACGGTGACACCCGACCGGGTCGCCCAGTAGAAACCGGCGTCCTTCAGCCGGTCCAGGGTCTGCGCGACCTGGGTCATCGAGTACCGCTCGGCGAGGTCGTTCACGATCGCGGCCTGCCGCTTCTTCGGCATCGGCTCGTTGATGAACGGGTAGTCCGCCGGCAGCAGCTCGTTGAACAGCACGCGGCCCAGGGTCGTCTCGGCCAGCCAGGTCTTGCCCGGCTCCCAGCCCTTTTCCGCGAGCCGGGCCTCGTCGGCCTTCGCCGGCTGACGGTCCTTGACGCGGATCTTGATCGGGGCGTGCAGGCTCAGCGCCTTGCGGTCGAAGGCCATGATGGCCTCGGCCGGCGAGGAGTACGCGCCGCCCGCGCCGTCGGCCTTCTCGTTGAGACGGGTCAGGTGGAACAGGCCCGTCACCATGTCCAGTCGCGGCATGGCGAGCGGACGGCCCGACGCCGGCGACAGGATGTTGTTCGCCGACAGCATCAGGATCCGGGCCTCGGCCTGCGCCTCGGCCGACAGCGGCAGGTGCACCGCCATCTGGTCACCGTCGAAGTCCGCGTTGAACGCTTCGCAGACCAGCGGGTGCAGCTGGATGGCCTTGCCCTCGACCAGCTGCGGCTCGAAGGCCTGGATGCCGAGGCGGTGCAGGGTCGGTGCGCGGTTCAGCATCACCGGGTGACCGGTGATGACCTCTTCGAGCACGTCCCACACCTGCGGCCGCGAGCGCTCCACCATCCGCTTGGCGGACTTGATGTTCTGCGCGTGGTTCAGGTCGACCAGCCGCTTCATGACGAACGGCTTGAACAGCTCGAGCGCCATGTCCTTCGGCAGACCGCACTGGTGCAGCTTCAGCTGCGGCCCGACGATGATGACCGAACGGCCCGAGTAGTCGACGCGCTTGCCGAGCAGGTTCTGGCGGAACCGGCCCTGCTTGCCCTTGAGCAGGTCGGACAGCGACTTCAGCGGCCGGTTGCCCGGGCCGGTGACCGGACGGCCGCGGCGGCCGTTGTCGAACAGCGCGTCGACGGCCTCCTGCAGCATCCGCTTCTCGTTGTTGACGATGATCTCGGGCGCGCCGAGGTCGATCAGCCGCTTGAGGCGGTTGTTGCGGTTGATCACGCGGCGGTACAGGTCGTTCAGGTCCGACGTCGCGAACCGGCCACCGTCGAGCTGCACCATCGGGCGCAGGTCCGGCGGGATGACCGGGACGGCGTCGAGCACCATGCCGCGGGGGTCGTTGCCGGTGGCCTGGAAGGCCGCGACGACCTTGAGCCGCTTCAGCGCGCGGAGCTTCTTCTGCCCCTTGCCGTTGCGGATGGTGTCGCGCAGGTTGTCGGCTTCGGCCGCGACGTCGAACTCGGTGGCCAGCTTCTGGATGGCCTCCGCGCCCATGCCGCCGGTGAAGTACTCGCCGTAGCGGTCGACGAGCTCGCGGTAGAGCAGCTCGTCGGCGATCAGCTGACGGGTGTCGAGCTTCGTGAAGGTCGTCCAGACCTCTTCGAGGCGGTCCAGCTCGCGACCGGCGCGGTCACGCAGCTGACGCATCTCGCGCTCGCCGCCTTCCTTGACCTTGCGGCGGACGTCGGACTTGGCGCCCTCCGCCTCCAGCTCGGCCAGGTCGGCTTCCAGCTTCTGGGCGCGGGACTCGATGTCCGCGTCACGCTTGGTCTCGAGGTTCTTGCGCTCGACGCCGATCTCGTTCTCGAGGGTCGGCAGGTCGTTGTGGCGCAGCTCCGTGTTCACGCCCGTGATGACGTAAGCAGCGAAGTAGATGATCTTCTCGAGGTCCTTCGGCGCCAGGTCCAGCAGGTAGCCGAGGCGGGACGGAACGCCCTTGAAGTACCAGATGTGGGTGACCGGAGCGGCCAGCTCGATGTGGCCCATCCGCTCACGGCGCACCTTGGCGCGGGTCACCTCGACGCCGCAGCGCTCACAGATGATGCCCTTGAAGCGGACGCGCTTGTACTTGCCGCAGTAGCACTCCCAGTCCCGGGTCGGGCCGAAGATCTTCTCGCAGAAGAGGCCGTCCTTCTCGGGCTTGAGCGTGCGGTAGTTGATGGTCTCCGGCTTCTTCACCTCACCGAAGGACCACTGGCGGATGTCGTCAGCGGTGGCAAGGCCGATGCGGAGCTCATCGAAGAAATTGACGTCCAGCACGTCTTTGCATCCCCTTGGGGTTGATTCGACTAGAGGGGTTGGCGGGCGAGCCGGGACCCGCGGGAGGCAGGTCCCGGCTCAGCTCGCGATCAGTGCACGACGTCGTCCACCGAGGGCGACTCGTTGCGGGACAGGTTGATGCCGAGGTTCGCCGCCGCGCGCTCGAGGTCCTCGTCGTCGGAGTCGCGCATCTCGATGGCCGCACCGTCGCTGGAGAGCACCTCGACGTTCAGGCACAGCGACTGGAGCTCCTTGAGGAGCACCTTGAACGACTCCGGGATACCCGGCTCGGGGATGTTCTCCCCCTTGACGATGGCCTCGTACACCTTGACGCGGCCGACCACGTCGTCCGACTTGATCGTCAGCAGCTCCTGCAGCGTGTAGGCAGCGCCGTACGCCTGCATCGCCCAGCACTCCATCTCACCGAAGCGCTGGCCACCGAACTGCGCCTTACCACCCAGCGGCTGCTGCGTGATCATCGAGTACGGACCGGTGGAGCGGGCGTGGATCTTGTCGTCGACCAGGTGGTGCAGCTTCAGGATGTACATGTAGCCGACGGCGACCGGGTACGGGTACGGCTCGCCGGAGCGGCCGTCGAGCAGCGTGGCCTTGCCGTTCTCCTTGACCATGCGCTCGCCGTCGCGGTTCGGCTTGGTCGCCCCGAGCAGCCCGGTGAGCTCCTCTTCCTTCGCGCCGTCGAACACCGGGGTCGCGGTGTTCGTGCCGGGCGCGACGTCGTAGAGCTCCTCGTTGAGGTTCTTCGCCCAGTCGGGGTTGCCCTTGATCTCCCAGCCCTGCGAGGCCAGCCAGCCCAGGTGCAGCTCGAGGATCTGGCCGATGTTCATCCGTCGCGGCACACCGTGCGTGTTCAGGATGATGTCGACGGGCGTGCCGTCCTCCATGAACGGCATGTCCTCGGCCGGCAGGATCTTGCCGATGACGCCCTTGTTGCCGTGGCGCCCGGCGAGCTTGTCGCCCGGCTGGATCTTGCGCTTCTGGGCCACGTAGACGCGGACCAGCTCGTTGACGCCCGGGGGCAGCTCGTCGTCGTCCTCGCGCGAGAACACGCGGATGCCGATGACCTTGCCGGTCTCGCCGTGCGGCACCTTCAGCGAGGTGTCGCGGACTTCGCGGGCCTTCTCACCGAAGATCGCGCGGAGCAGGCGCTCTTCCGGCGTCAGCTCGGTCTCGCCCTTCGGCGTGACCTTGCCGACGAGGATGTCGCCGTCGCGGACCTCGGCACCGATCCGGATGATGCCGCGCTCGTCGAGGTCCGCGAGGACCTCTTCGGAGACGTTCGGGATGTCCCGGGTGATCTCCTCGGCGCCCAGCTTGGTGTCGCGGGCGTCGATCTCGTGCTCCTCGATGTGGATCGACGTGAGCACGTCGTCCTGCACCAGGCGCTCCGAGAGGATGATCGCGTCCTCGTAGTTGTGGCCCTCCCACGGCATGACCGCGACGAGCAGGTTCTTGCCGAGCGCCATCTCACCGTTCTCGGTGGACGGGCCGTCGGCGATGACCTGACCCTGCTCGACCCGGTCGCCCTCGTTGACGATCGGGCGGTGGTTGAAGCAGGTGCCGTGGTTCGAGCGGCGGAACTTGTACAGTCCGTAGCTCTTCCGCGTGCCGTCGTCGTGCATGATCGTGATCAGGTCCGCCGAGAGCTCCTCGATGACACCCGACTGCTCGGCGACGAGCACGTCACCGGCGTCGACCGCGGCACGCAGCTCCACCCCGGTGCCGACGTACGGCGCCTGGTTGCGGAGCAGCGGCACGGCCTGGCGCTGCATGTTCGCACCCATCAGGGCGCGGTTCGCGTCGTCGTGCTCGAGGAACGGGATCATCGCCGTCGCGACCGAGACCATCTGCCGCGGCGAGACGTCCATGTAGTCGATGTCGAGCGGGTCGATCAGCTCGACCTCGCCGCCCTTGCGGCGGGCCATGACCCGGTCTTCGACGTAGGTGCCGTCGTCGGTGATCGGTGCGTTGGCCTGCGCCTTGACGTACCGGTCCTCCTCGTCCGCGGTCAGGTAGTCGACCTGGTCGGTGACCCGGCCCTCGACGACCTTGCGGTACGGCGTCTCGATGAAGCCGAACGGGTTGACCCGCGCGTAGGAGCAGAGCGAGCCGATCAGGCCGATGTTCGGGCCTTCCGGCGTCTCGATCGGGCACATCCGGCCGTAGTGCGACGGGTGGACGTCCCGGACCTCCATGCCGGCGCGCTCACGGGACAGACCACCCGGGCCGAGGGCCGACAGACGACGCTTGTGCGTCAGGCCCGACAGCGGGTTGTTCTGGTCCATGAACTGCGACAGCTGCGAGGTGCCGAAGAACTCCTTGATCGCCGCGCCGATCGGGCGGATGTTGATCAGGGTCTGCGGGGTGATCGCCTCGACGTCCTGCGTGGTCATGCGCTCACGCACGACTCGCTCGGTGCGCGACAGGCCGACCCGGATCTGGTTCTGGATCAGCTCGCCGACGGTGCGCAGGCGACGGTTGCCGAAGTGGTCGATGTCGTCGGTCTCGACCGGGATCTCGGTGCCGTTGTCGGCGTCCATCCGGTCCTCGCCGGCGTGCAGCCGGACCAGGTACTCGATGGTGGTGACGATGTCCTCTTCGGTCAGCGTCCCCGTGTCGTACGGCGTCGACAGGCCGAGCTTCTTGTTGACCTTGTACCGGCCGACCTTGGCCAGGTCGTAGCGCTTCGCCTTGAAGAACAGGTTCTCCAGCAGGGTCTGCGCGCTCTCCTTCGTGGGCGGCTCGCCCGGGCGCAGCTTGCGGTAGATGTCGAGCAGGGCCTCGTCGGTGCCGGCCGTGTGGTCCTTCTCGAGGGTCGCCAGCAGCGTCTCCGAGAAGGAGAAGCGCTCGCGGATCGCCTCGGTGGTCCAGCCGAGCGCCTTCAGCAGCACGGTGACCGGCTGGCGGCGCTTGCGGTCGATCCGGACGCCGACGGTGTCGCGCTTGTCGACGTCGAACTCGAGCCACGCGCCGCGGCTCGGGATCACGCGGACGCTGAAGACGTCCTTGTCGGTCGTCTTGTCGACGTCCTTCGAGTAGTAGACGCCCGGCGAGCGGACCAGCTGGGACACGACGACACGCTCGGTGCCGTTGATGATGAAGGTGCCCTTGTCGGTCATCACCGGGAAGTCGCCCAGGAAGACCGTCTGGCTCTTGATCTCGCCCGTGTTGTTGTTGACGAACTCCGCCGTGACGAACAGCGGGGCCGCGTACGTCATGTCCTTGTCCTTGCACTCCTCGATCGAGGCCTTGACCTCGTCGAAGCGCGGAGCGGAGAAGGACAGGGACATCGAGCCGGAGAAGTCCTCGATCGGGGAGATCTCGTTGAGGACCTCTTCGAGGCCGCCGACCGGGTTTTCTTCACCTTCTTCGACACGGCGTTCGAACCACGCTTCGTCCCCGGTGAACCACTGGAACGACTGGATCTGGACGTCGAGCAGGTTGGGGGTGTTGAGCGGTTCGCGAATCTTTGCGAAGGAAACCCGCTTGGGCGCGCCGGGGATTCCCGTGGACTCCGAGCGAGATTCAGCCGAGGTGGTCGCAGCAGTGGCCTGGTTCGCGGGAGAGACTGCCAAGATGCGTCCTTCCGGGGACATGAGCGGTGACGGCCGCCATAGCAACAGCTATGAGCGACTGTCAAGGGTGCCGTGTGCCCACTATCCTAACTACCGGCTCCGGGCAGCCTGAAAGAGGGCAGCGCAAAGAGGCAGTCTAGCCCGAACGGCGCGGTCTGTCCAGGGGGCGCTCCCGATGGGGCCCAGCCTGCTTCGCGACGTCTTCAGGTATGCCTCCAGGCGACCCGGTTGTCCCTCCCGCAAGGGCTGCCGGTTTCGCCGTCGGGAGTAAGCGTGAACCCACCGGGCGCGAGAGTCAAGATGCCACACGGGGGTCCCGCCGGTTGGCGCAGCGTGGAAGTAGGTCTGCGGAGCGTGAGCGGCCGAACATCCTCCCAGCTACCGGCCAGTAGCGCCACCACTGTCCGCTGGACCTGCGGGTTTGCCGAGTTCTTGTACCGTGCGGCCGGCGTTCCGGACCACTTCGGACGGCCCCGGGTTCCGCCATCGGTGGCGTGTCGCGGCGGTTTGCGTGAGCGGTTGACGCCCTGCGGGGGCGACGTCACACCCGCACCAGGAGTCCCGCCCGCCCCGGCCCGTCCGGGCTCTTCCCGGGGCTTCCCGGCGCCTCCGCGGGGCTTGGTGGTCCGGTCGGCTGGAGCCGTCGGCGACAGGGGTGCTGGAGGTCGCTGAGGGCCGCCGAGACGGGTCCGGCGGGGCGAGCGGAGTGACTCGGGCGGGTCACAGCTCGCCCACCGGTCCTCCGGGGCCGTCGACCGGTCGTGCCGGGGCGCTCGGACCCGGCCGGTGAGCCGGACCCGAGTCGGCTCGTTGGGGGCGCCGAGCGCCGTCAGCCGGGCGTGTCGGGCCGCTCAGGGCCAGCCGGCGAGCCGACCCACGTCGGCAGCGGCTCGCATCTTCCGGGGGCGCCGAGCGCCGTCAGCCGGGCGTGTCGACCGCTCAAGCCCGGCCGGAGAGCCGGACCCACGTCGGCAGCAGCTCGCACGCCTCGAGAGGCACCGAGCGCCGTCAGCCGGGGCGCGTCGAGCCGCTCAGGGGCGGCCGGAGAGGCCGACCCACTCCGGCAGCGGTTCGCACGCCTCCAGCCACTGGTCCGGGATCGGCGTGCCGTCCGCGGCCAGGACGCCGCCCACGATGGCCGACACCGTGTCGACGTCCTCGGCCACCTGGGCCGCCGTCCAGAGGGCGTCGGTGAAGTTGTCGCCGAAGCGGGCCGCGATCCACAGGGCCAGCGGGACCGTGTCGTGCGCGGCCGTCTCGCGGCCCGTGCCCAGCTTGGCGGCCGCCTCACGGGCGTCGGAGAACTTCAGGGCCCACGTCAGCCCGTCGCGCACCCGGCCGGGCGGGACCAGCGGGATCACCTCGTCCAGCAGGTCCGCGCCGGCCAGTCCGGGTGACGCGGCCCGCAGCGCGGCCGCCGCCGCGACGGCCACCGCGCCCGCGACGCCTTCGAAGTGCGAGTGCGTGACCACCGCGGACAGCTCGGCCTGGCGCAGCGCCTGCGGCAGCTGGTCGCAGAACCACGCGCCCAGCGGGGCCACGCGCATCGCGCCGCCGTTGCCCCAGGAGCCGCGGCCGTCGCGCTCGGCGACCTCCGGCCACGGCTGCCCGGCCTTGATCCGGGTCAGGCGCCACTCCGCCCCGGGGCCGTAACCGCGGCCGGGGTCGAAGTGCTCGGCGAACGAGGCGGCGAGGGCGTCCTGGTCGAGGTGGCCGTGCCGCGCCAGGACGGCGACGATCGAACACGCCATCTCGGTGTCGTCGGTCCAGGTCCACGGCGCGGCCGGCAGCCGCCGGCCGGCGACGTCCGGGTGGTCGCCGGGCAGGAGGATCTGCGCACCGAAGGCGTCACCGACCGCTAGGCCGACGAGGCTGGCGTGCGCCTGCTCGAATCCCATCGGCCCACCGTAGCGGCGGGACTACCGCCCGCTGCGCACCGCCGGCGCCCCGGGATCGACGAGCGGCAGCGCCTGTCGCCCGGCGGCTTCACTTCGTCGGGGAGGGCGAAGCCGGGGCCGACGATGACGGCGCCGCGGTCGCAGCCGGGACCTTGGGCGCGTTGTACGTGTCCATGTCCGTGATCTTCCACTTGTCGCCCTGGAGCTGGGCGTTCAGGTGGAGCTGCGCGGTGCCGGCGGTCGTCTTCTTCGTGTCCGTGCGGGTCGAGGTCTGGTCGACGAAGACCATCACCTTCGCCAGGTCGTCGTTGAGCATGATCACCGCGGCGCGGGTGACCTTGCACGTGACGATCATCTTCTGGGCCGGCGCGAGCCGCTTCACCTCGCCCATCAGCGAGTTGTACTTGTTCCGGACGTCGTCGTTGGCGAGCAGGTCGTTCGCCGCGTCCTCGGTCTTCTTGATGTTGTTGAAGTCGTAGGAGAACAGGGACTCGGCCGCCTTCGAGACGGCGTCCTTCACCTGCGCGGTCTTCGCGACGTCCAGCAGCGCCGTGTTGCTGGTCGCGTTCGAGACCTGGACCTCTTCCGACTTGAACCAGAACGCCAGCCCGCCCAGGACCAGCGCGACGAGCACCAGCGCGCCGGCCACGAGGTACGGCCGCTGCGCGCGGGACGTCGCGAGCCCCGCCGGCTTGTCGGCGGACTCCTCGGGGACCTCGTCGACCTCGGTCGGCTTCGCGATCCCGGTGTCGCGCTTCTTCCGCCGCGGCGCCGGCCGGACCGGCTCGGCCTCGACGTCGGTGTCCGCGTCCGCGGGAGCTGCCGGCTCACCCGTGAGCGCGTCGACCTTCGGGTCCTCGTCGGTGCCGATCGCGGCGAACACGGCGGTGTCCTCGGCGGGCGCCGTGGCGAAGCCACCGGGCGCTTCGAACGGCTCCTCGGCGGCCGGCTTCGCCACGGGCCGGGGCACCGGCCGCGGTGCCGGGCGCGGCCGCGGCTTGCGCGTCTCGGCCGGCGGCGAAGCGGACTCGGGCACGGCGGGAAGCTGGCCGGTCCGTTCGGCGGGCGACTCGTCCGTCGAGGGCTTGCGCAGCCCGGCCACGCGGGGCCGGCGCACCGGCGGGGTGCTGCGGGGCGGCTGGCGGCGGGAGGGGGGCACTACAGCTCCTTCTGGGTGACGCTCTACTGGCCGGCCGCGACGAGGGGGACGCTGTCGATGCCGGACAGCTTCCAGTCGTCGCCCACGCGGGTCATCGACACTTCGAGGCGCAGCGGCTTCGCGCTGCTCTTGTCCCCCTGAGTGACGGTCGTGGCGATCGCGGCGAGGAAGCTGGCCTTGCCTTCGTGGTCGTCGAGCTCCTCGACGGCGATGTCCTGGACGTCGGTGGTGACCTTGGTCTTGGCGTCCGAGAGGGCCTTGCGGAACGTCGGCGCCGACTGGTCGATCTGCTGCGACATCGTGGCGTCCGAGACGGACTTCTGCCGGGCGAAGAAGCCGTCCAGGTCCTGGTAATCGACCTCGGTGTAGGCCTTCAGCGCGTTGGTGCCCGCCTTGACGACGGCTTCGCGCGAGGCGGCCAGCCCGGCGTTGGAGTCGGACGCGGCCGCCCACCACTGGATCCCGAAGAGCGCGGCGGCGATCAGCGCGGCCAGGGCCAGCGCCGCGGCCCCGAGCACCAGGATCCGCGAGGAGGACTCGTTCGGCGACGACGCCGCCGAAGACGCCCCGGCTTCCTCTTCGGGCTCCGCCACCGCGACGGCGGCCCGCTCGTCCGAACTCATAGCACTCCAGGGTAGGTAACGGTCATCAAGTCCGCGTCAGGCGAGCCCGAGCAGCGAACCCAGGCTGTTGAGGCTGACGCCGGGGCTGCCGATGATGCCGGGCACGCCCCGCGTGTTCCGCTCCTCGGCCAGCTCGTCGGCCGGCCGGTTCGCGTTCGCCGCGACGTCGCTGTTGCTCGGCGCCACCGGCACCCCGTTGTACGGGGCGTTCTGCGCGCCGCGCACGTTGATCGGGCTGCCCTTCGGTTCGGCACAGTACGCGTCTTCCTTCGCCGGCTTCGCCGAAAGGTCGGCCCCCGTCCGGTACTGCTGGTACGGGATGTAGCCCTTGGTGCAGGCCGGCGGGTTGAAGAGGTTGAGCACCAGCCCGAGGTGCGCGGTGCCGTCACCCGGCGCCACGCTGCTGGCCGCGCCGGCCAGCGCCGGGTAGGTCACCAGGCCCTGCTCGATGCCGTCGAGCCGGGTCACGGTCAGGTTGGCCGTGGTGAGCAGGTTCGCCGTCAGCGCGCCCAGGCCGGGGCCGGACTCGGCCAGCACCTGGCTGATCTGCGACGCCACCTGCGGCGTGATGCCGATGAGCTTGCGCAGGTCGCCGTCGGAGTTCTTCAGGGTGCCGGTGAGCTCGTTGAGGCTCTTGCTGAACGACGCGAAGTTCTGCGCCTCGTCGTTCTGCGTGTCCAGCACCTGGCCGCCGGCGTCGAGCAGCTGGATCGTCTGCGGCAGGTACTGCTGCGCCGTCGTGGTGAAGCTGCGCGCGGTGTCGAGCAGCTTCTGCAGGTCGCCACCGGTGCCCTGGAAGGCGTCGTAGGACTCGTCGACGACCGTGCGCAGCGAGTCGACCGGGACCGACGCCGCGAGTGAGTCGAGGTCGCCGATCAGCCGGTCGGTGCTGACCGGGGTGGTCGTCTTGCTGGCCGGGATGACCGAGCCGGCCGCGAGGTACGGGCCCTTGTCGCCCTTGGGCCGCAGGTCGACGTACTGCTCACCGACGGCCGAGCGGTTGGCGACGACGGCGTCGAGGTCCGCGGGGACCTGCGGCGCCGACGGGTCGATGTCGAGGTCCGCCTCCAGGCCGGTCTGGGTGAGCCGCAGCTCCCCCACCCGGCCGACGTTGAAGCCGCGGTAGGTGACCTCGGCGTTGGTGAAGATGCCGCCCGACTCGTTGAGCTCGAGCTTCACCGTGTAACCGCTGTTGCCGAACACCGTGCCGAGCCCGGCGAACCGGATCAGCGCGTACACGATGGCGGCGATCGAGATGATCGCGAACGCGACCAGCTGGAACCTCGTCCTGCGCACCAGCATCAGCCGTTACCTCCCGACAGGAGACCGAAGAGCCCGGACAGCCCGGACGACTTCCCGGGTTGGCCCGGCTGACCGCTGTCACCGGGGATCGGCAGCGGCGGCGGCTGGTTGGCGGGCGTGCCCTCGACGCCACCGGTCAGGCCCGGGAGCGGGAGCTGCCCGTTCAGGATGTTCTGCCGGCTGTTGCCCAGGTTGCTGACGATGTTCTGCAGGTTCAGGTCCACCTTGGCGTACAGGTTGAAGTAGTCGCCCTTGACGCCGTTGACGGCCTGGTCGCTGAACGGGAACGTCAGCAGGATCTGCAGCGCCTTCGGCAGGTCGTTGCCCGCCTCGCCGAGCTTCTGCAGCGTCGGCGTCAGCGCCTTCAGGTCGGCGACGAGGTCCTTCTGCGACGCGTTCACCGTCTCGGTGGCCACGCCGGAGAGGTTGTTCAGCGCGTTGAGCATCGTGACGAGCTGGCCGCGCTGCGACTCGAGCACGCCGAGGCCGGGCCCGAGGTTGTCGACCGCGCCGACCAGCTTGTCCTTCTGGTCGTTGAGCGTCGAGGAGAGCCGGTTGAGCCCGTCGAGGGCGCGGGTGATGTTCTTCGACTGGTTGTCCAGGTTGGTGACCAGCAGGTTCGCGTTGTCCAGCAGCGCCTTGATGTCCGGCTCGCGGCCCGACGTCGCGTTGTTGAGCTCCTTGGTGATGGTGTTGAGCTGGTCGACACCACCGCCGTTGAGCAGCAGGGACAGCGCGCCGAGCAGCTCTTCGACCTCGACGCTGCGGTTCGTCCGGGCCAGCGGGATCGTCGCGTTGTCGGCGAGCTTGCCCTGGGCCTGGTCGTCACCGGGCGAGGCCAGCTCGACGTACTTCTCGCCGAGCAGGCTGGACTGCTTCACGTTGGCCAGCGCGTTGGCCGGCAGCTTGACGTCGCCGTTGACCTTGAGCGTCACCAGCGCGTGCCAGCCGTCCTTGGTGAGGCCGACGTTCTCGACCTGCCCGACCGGCACCTCGTTGACCTTCACGCCCGCCTTCGGCGTCAGGTCGAGGACGTCCCGGAACTCGACGTTCACCGTGTACGGGTGGTCGCCGAGGTCGGCGCCGCCGGGCAGCGGCAGGTCGTAGATGCCCCTGAACGAGCAGCCGGTGAGCACCAGCGCGGACGCCGTCACCAGCGTTCCGACGGTCAGCAGCTTCCTCACTGGCCACCTCCGAAGAGCTGCCCGGCGATGGGCAGCGGCAAGGGCGGCAGCTGACCGGACTGCAGGGCCTGCAGGGTCTGCGCCAGGGACGGCAGCGGGATCGCCTTGTCGACCACGCCGGCGATGTTCTCGCAGGCGTTGCCGAGCACGTCCGGGATGCTGCTGGTGCCGACCTGCTTGAGCAGCCGGCAGATCATCACGAGCGGCGGCTGGGTCAGCTCGTTGAGGTTCGGCCGGGCGTCGAGCGTGCCGGCCGCGCCGTTGTAGGTGTTGACCAGGTTGCTCAGGCCGACCGGCGCGACGTCGAGGATCTCGGCGAGCGAGCTGCGCTGGTCGACGAGCACGTTGGTGATGCCGGCCAGCTTGTCCACATTGGACTTGAGCCGGTCGTGGTTCTGGTCGATGAACGCCTGCACCGAGGTGAGCGTGGTGCCCAGCTGCTGCACGGTCGCGGCCAGGTTGTCCTTTTCGGACGCCAGGTAGCCGCTAACGTCGGCGAGCTGGCCCTCGAAGGTGCGGACCTGGCTGTCGGAGTCGGCCAGCGACTGCGAGAACTTGCCGAGGTTCTCGACCGTGGAGAACAGGTCGTCCTTGTTGCCGGCCAGCGTGCCGGCCGCCTGGCCGAGCTTGGTGATCGTGTCGTGCAGGGCCTGGCCGTTGCCGTCGACGTTGGCCGCCGCGGTGTTCAGCAGGTTCGACAGCGACCCCTGCTTGTTGACGCCGTTGGGGCCGAGGGTCTCGCTGACCTTGGCCAGGCTGGCGGCGAGCTGGTCGACCTCGAGGGGCACCTCGGTGCGGTCGAGGCCGATGACGGCGCCGTCGGAGATCCGCGGGCCGCCGGTGTAGGCCGGGGCCAGCTGGACGTAGCGGTCCGACACCAGCGACGGCGCCACGATCAGCGCCTTGGCGTCGGCCGGGACGGCGACCGAGCGGTCGTACTCGAAGTCGACCTTCACCTGGTTGCCCATGGGCTGGATCTTGGTGACCGTGCCCATGTCGACGCCGAGCATCCGCACGCTGTTGCCCTCGTACAGGCCGACGGTGCCGGCGAAGTACGCGGTCAGGTGGTTGCGGCCGGCGTCCTTGAGCGTCCACCAGATCCCGCCGGCGACGACGAGCGCGAGGACGATCGCGATGGTGAAGCCCCGGGTCAGGGACTGGCCGAAGCGGGTGTCACTCATTTCGTGTAGCACCCCTCTTCGTTGAGCGGACCGAACGACGGCAGGACCAGGCCGCAGATGTAGTTGTCGAACCAGCGGCCGTTGCCGATGGTGTTGGTGAAGACGCGGATGAACGGCGCGAACTTCGCGATGCCCTGGCCCAGCGCGTCCTGGTTGCGCTGCAGCATCGACGTCAGCTGGTCGAGCTGGGTGAGCACCGGGTCCAGCTGCTTGCCGTTGTCGTCGATCAAGCCCTGCAGCTGCGTCGCCAGCTCGCGGGAGCCGTTGAGCAGCGACGTGATCGCGTCTTCGCGCTTGGCCAGCTCGCCGAGCAGCGCGTTGCCGTCGGTGAGCAGCTTCTGCACCTCGGCGTCGCGGTCGACGAGCGTCTGCGACACCTCGCGGGTGTTGGCCAGCAGGTTCGACAGCTGGCTGTCGCGCGAGGCGATCGTGTCGGACAGCTTCGACAGCCCCGACAGCGCGCCCTTCACGTCCTGCGGCGTGTTGGCGAAGGTCCCCGAGATGGTGTCGAAGCTCTGCGCCAGCTGCTTGGTGTCGATGTCGTCGACGGTCTGCGAGAGGCCACGGAAGGCGTCGAGGACGTCGTAGGGGGCCATCGTGCGGTCCCGCGGGATGGCCGCGCCCGGGTTCAGCGCGCCCTCGCCCTGCGGGTCCAGCGACAGGTACTTCTGCCCGAGCAGCGTCTTGATCTTGATCGCGGCGCTCGTCCGGTCGCCCAGCCAGGCGTCCTTGACCTTGAACGAGACCTTCACCGACGCGCCGTCGAGCTCGATGTCGCTGATCTTGCCGACCTTGACGCCGGCGATCCGGACGTCGTTGTCGGTCTGCAGCCCGGACGCCTCGCTGAACTCGGCGGTGTAGGTCGTGCCGCCGCCGATCACCGGCAGGTCCTCGGAGTTCAGCGCGGCGATGAACGCCAGCGCGAGGACGGCGATGCCGACCAGCGCGATCGGGACGGGGTTGCGCTTCTGGAAGGACTTCATCCCGTGCACCTCTCCCGGTTGAGGGGCACCAGCGGGATCGCGACGTTGTTGATCAGTGGCGGCAAGCTGACGCTCCCGGAGAACTCGCAGGCGTAGAAGTTGAACCAGGAGCCGTAGTCCGCGGTGCGGGTCAGCGTGCTGACCTTCTCCGGCAGGAACTGGATGAAGTGCTCCAGCTCCGGCTCGTTCTTGTTGAGCTTGCCGGTCAGCGTGCCCAGCGCGCTGATGTCGTTCTTCAGCGGTTCGCGGGCCTCGCCGAGCAGGCCGGACGTCGTCTGGGCCAGGTTGCCGAGGCTCTCGATCGCGTCGCCGATCGGCTTGCGGTCCGCGGCCAGCCCGGACACCAGCTGCTGCAGCTTCACGATCAGGTCGTTGAGCTGCGGGGTGTGCGCGTTGACCGTGTCGAGCACCGAGTTGAGGTTGTCGATGACCTGGCCGATGACCTGGTCCTTGTCGGCGATCGTGGTGGCCAGCGACGCGGTGTGCGACAGCAGGCTCTCCACGGTGCCGCCCTCGCCCTGCAGGACCTGGATGACCTCGTAGGAGAGCTTGTTGACGTCGTCCGGGTTGAGTGCGGTGAACAGCGGCTTGAAGCCGTTGAACAGCTCGGTCAGGTCCAGCGCCGGCTGCGTCCGCTCCAGCGGGATGGTGCCGCCGGGGCCGAGCGTCCTGCCGGAGGTGTCGGCCCCCTCGCCGAGCGAGACGTAGCGCTGGCCGACCAGGTTGCGGAACTTGATCTGCGCGGTCACCCCGGCCGGCAGCTGCCGGCCGGCGTCGACCTCGAACTCGACCTCGGCCTGGCGCTTGTCGACGATCTTGACGTCCTTGACCTGCCCGACCCGGACGCCGGCGATGCGGACGTCGTCGTTGGGCAGCAGGAGCGTCGCGTCGGTGAAGCGCGCCTTGTAGGCGTTGGTGCTGGTCGTGTTGATGTTGGCGATGCTGATCCCGAGGATCGTCGTGAACAGCACGGTGACGACCACGAAGACGCCGAGCTTGATCAGCGGTGCGAGCAGTCCCCTCACTTGACCGTCACCTCCGCGCCCCGGTACAGCGGGCCGACGAGCAGCGCGCTCCAGCTGGGGACGTCCGCGGCGTTCATGCCGAGCTGCGGGCCGAGCAGGTCGGCCAGGAAGCCCTGCTCCGCCGTCGAGTAGGCGAGTTGACCAGCACCGCTGCCGCTCCCATTGCCGCCGGTGGCGTCGGCCTTGAAGTTGGCCGGGTTGAGGCCCTCACCGACGGTCTTCGGCGGGGTCTGGTGGATCGTGCCGTCCTTGAAGGCGCCGTCCGGCGGCTCCGAGGGGAACGGCTTCGGCAGGTTGTCCGCGTCGTAGCACCGCGGGCCGCGCTTGTCGTCGAACCGCGGCTCTTCCTTGCCCGCTTCGTACGGCGCGCGCGGCACGACGACCTCGATCGTCGCGTGCAGGCCGGGCTGGTCGGTGCCCTTGCCCAGCGCCTGGTCGATCAGCGGGACGTTCTTGGCCATCTGGGAGATCACGCAGGGGTACTCCGGCGCGTACTTCGCCAGCAGCTCGGCCGTCGGCCGGGCGGTGGCGGCGAGGGCGATGATGTTGTCCTTGTTGTTCTGCAGGAACGTCTGCAGGTCCACGGAAGCCTGGGTCAGGGTGCCGTAGAGGTTCGACAGGTTCTGCTGCTGGTCGACCACGGTGCGGGTCGTCGTGCTCAGGTTGTCGAGGCTCTGCACCAGGTCGGGCGCCGAGTCCTTGAGGTGGTCGGAGAACTCCGCCAGCGCCTTGAGGTTGTGCTGCAGCTCCGGCTCGTGCGGGTTCAGCTCGCCGATGTAGCTGCCCAGCTGGGAGAGCGTGTCACCGAGCTGGTCGCCGCGGCCGGACAGCGCGGTCGAGATCGCGGTGAGCGTCGCCGACAGCTTCTGCGGCTGGACCGCCTGCAGCACCGGCATCAGGTGCGAGAACGCTTGCTCCAGCTCGACCGCGCTCGACGTCCGGTCCTGCGGGATCACGTCGCCGTTGGCGAGCGTCTTCGCCGACGGCTTGGCGGGGATCTCCAGCGAGACGAAGCGCTCGCCGAAGAGCGTCTTCGGCAGGAACCGCGCCGAGACGTTCTCCGGGATCAGCTTCGCCGACTCCGGGTTCAGCGCGAGCGTCAGCTCCGCGCCGTCGGCGGTGGCCGAGATGTCCTTGACCGAGCCGACGATCAGGCCGCGGACCTTGACGTCGGACTGCTGGATCAGCTGGTTGCCGATCTTGTCGGCCTGCAGCTTCACCGTGACGAACTTGGTGAACGCCTTGTCGTAGAGCGCGATGGAGAGCGCCACACCGCCGACCATCACGGCGACCAGCAGCAGGCCCAGCAGCCTGCGTCGCAACGTGGTCATCCCGCGATCCTTACCGTGACGTCGGTTCCCCAGATGGCGAAGCCGATGAAGAAGTTCATGATCGAGACCGTGACGATCGAGAGCCGGACCGCCTTGCCCACCGCCACGCCGACACCGGCCGGGCCACCGGTCGCCCGGTACCCGAAGTAGCAGTGCGACAGGATGATCAGGACGCTGAAGAGCAGCACCTTGATGAACGAATAGAGCACGTCCTGCGGTGGCAGGAACAGGTCGAAGTAGTGGTCGTAGGTACCGGCCGACTGGTTGTAGATGTAGATCACGACCAGTCTCGACGCGAGGTACGAGCTCAGCAGGCCGATGATGTAGAGCGGGATGACCGCGACGAACCCGGCGATGATCCGGGTCGTCACCAGGTACGGCAGGCTCGGCACGCCCATCACCTCGAGCGCGTCGATCTCCTCGGAGATCCGCATCGCGCCGAGCTGCGCGGTGAACCCGGCGCCGACCGTCGCGCTCAAGGCGAGGCCGGCGACCAGCGGCGCGATCTCGCGGGTGTTGAAGAACGCCGTCAGGAAGCCGGTGAAGGCCGACGTCCCGATCGAGTTCAGCGCCGAGTAGCCCTGGAGGCCGACGAGGACACCGGTGAACAGCGTCAGGCCGACCATCACCCCGACCGTGCCGCCGATGACCGCCAGCGAGCCGGAGCCGAAGCTCACCTCGGCCAGCAGCCGGAGGACTTCCTTGGTGTAGCGGCGCAGGGTCCGCGGCGTCCACAGCAGCGCACGGCCGTAGAACGACATCTGGTCACCCAAGGTGTCCAGCGTCTGGAGCGGTCGGTTGGCGACGCGTTTCGCGCCCTGGAGGAACGTCATGGCGCTAGTCCAGCTTTCCGGGCACGATCTGCAGGTAGATCAGGGTGATCACGAAGTTCACGACGAACAGCATGAGGAACGTGATGACCACCGACTGGTTCACCGCGTCCCCGACGCCCTTGGGGCCGCCGGTGGGGTTGAGACCCCGGTAGGACGCGACGACGGCGGCGATGAACCCGAAGATCAGCGCCTTCAGTTCACCGACCCACAGGTCGGGCAGCTGGGCCAGGGCGGAGAAGCTCGCCAGGTACGCACCCGGCGTCCCGCCCTGCAGCACGACGTTGAAGAAGTAGCCGCCCAGCACGCCGATGACGCTGACCATGCCGTTGAGCAGCAGCGCGACGAGCATCATCGCGAGGGTGCGCGGGACGATCAGCCGCTGCACGGCGGAGACGCCCAGCACCTCCATCGCGGCGATCTCTTCGCGGATGGTCCGGGCGCCGATGTCGGCGCAGACGGCCGAGCCGCCCGCGCCCGCCACCAGCAGCGCGGTGACCAGCGGGCTGGCCTGCTGCACGGTGGCGAGCACGGAGCCCGCGCCGGTGTAGGACTGCGCGCCCAGCTGGCGGGCGAGCGAACCGAACTGCAGCGAGATGACCGCGCCGAAGGGGATGGCCACGAGAGCCGTCGGCAGGATCGTCACGCTCGCGATGAACCAGGCCTGCTGGATGAACTCCCGCAGCTGGAACGGGCGCTGGAAGATGCCACGAACGATGTCGAGGCCGAGGGCGAACAGGTTCCCGGTTTCGCGGAGGATGCCGATCCCGGGGATCTTCGCCTGTGAAGCGGGAGAGCTCACCTGCCACCTGGCCCGTTGTTCGGCGGCGGGGGCATCCGGTGCGAGCCACCGGGTCTCGGCTGCTGGCCGCCGGGAATCCGGGCGACCTGGTCGGCGGGCAGCTGGCCGTGGTGCTGGTTCGGGACGCCGTCACCCTGGCGCGCGCCGGCCGGGACCTGCTGCTGTTGCTGCTGCTGGGCCTGCGCCACCTGCCGCGGGCTGACGCGGTAGTGGCGCTGCTCCTCCGGGCTCAGCGAGGCGATGATGCTCTGCTGCGCGGCGTCCGGCAGCCGGTGCATGATCTCCATGACCCGGTCCTTGCGGCGGACCGCGCCCATCCGCTGCGGCACACCCGGCGTCGTCTGCATCTGCGGCGGCACACCGGTGACGTCCTCGACGCCGCCCGCGTGGTGCCCGGCGTCGAACATCGCCTGCTCGGCGGCCATCTGCGCGGAGTCCTTCTCCTCGGACATGCCGATCGGACCCTGCATCTTGCCGTTGAGGAACTGCTTGACGACCGGCTCCTCGCTGGTCAGCAGCACCTCGCGCGGGCCGAACATGACCAGTTCCTTGCGGAAGAGCATGCCGAGGTTGTCCGGCACGGTCCGGGCCAGGTTGATGTTGTGCGTGACGATCAGGAACGTCGCGTCGATCTGCGCGTTGACGTCGAGGAACAGCTGCGAGATGTAGGTGGTGCGGACCGGGTCGAGGCCGGAGTCCGGCTCGTCGACCAGGATGATCTCGGGGTCCAGCACGAGCGCGCGGGCCAGGCCGGCGCGCTTGCGCATCCCGCCGGAGATCTCGCCCGGCAGCTTCTTGTCGGCGCCGGCGAGCCCGGTCATCTCGAGCTTCTCGCGGACGATCTGCCGGATCTCGGTCTCGGACTTCTTCGTGTGCTCCCGCAGCGGGAACGCGACGTTGTCGTAGAGGTTCATCGAGCCGAACAGCGCGCCGTCCTGGAAGAGGACGCCGAAGAGCTTCCGGATCTCGTAGAGCTTGTGCTCGGAGCAGGTGACGATGTCCACCCCGTTGATCACGCAGCGGCCGCGATCCGGCTTGAGCAGCCCGATCATCGACTTGAGGAACACCGACTTACCGGTTCCCGACGGGCCGAGCATCGCCGACACCTCGCCCGGAGGCAGCGTCAACGTGACGTCCCGCCAGATGGCCTGCTTACCGAAGGACTTCGTCAGACCTTCGATGACCACCTCGGCACCCATCGCACCTCCAGGAGCTGTTCCGCGTCATTGCGCCCGCTGCCACACCCATGCCACCCCACGTCGGCGGCGAGTGTGGGCCTCCGGGCCCCGAGAACCCGCGTCAACCAGGTGCAACGAGCTGAGTGCGAACAGGTTACTCACGAGTTTTCTTTTCTGGCCAGCCCCGGCGGCATCGTCATCCCGCCGTGATCGGCAACTAGCGGCAACTTAGTCGACGGAATGCGTGGTCGCAGGGCAACCGAGCCCCGAACCCACGATTTAGGGACCCCGGGGGCCGACCGGACACCACTCCTAGGGGATCGCACAGCGAAGGGCGGGCACCCGGTGGGTGCCCGCCCCTTCACGAGGTGGTGCGTAGGCGCTTGCGCGCCCGAGATCACTTGATGGAGATCTTGGCGCCCGCAGCCTCGAGCTTCTCCTTGGCGGCCTCGGCGGCCTCCTTGTCGACCTTCTCCAGGAGGGCCTTGGGAGCGGCCTCGACCAGCTCCTTGGCCTCCTTCAGGCCCAGACCCGAGACGACCTCGCGGACGACCTTGATGACCTGGATCTTCTTGTCGCCCGCACCCTCGAGGATGACGTCGAACTCGTCCTGCTCCTCGACCGGGGCGGCAGCGGCGGCGACCGGCGCGGCGGCAGCGGCCGGAGCGGCGGCGGTGACGTCGAAGGTCTCCTCGAACTCCTTCACGAACTCGGACAGCTCGAGGAGGGTGAGCTCCTTGAAGGCGTCGATCAGCTCGGCGGTGCTCAGCTTCGCCATGATGGCTTCCTCTCAGAAAAACGAACTAAAGAAACGTTCGGGATGGGGGGTGGATCAGCTCTCGGCGGGTGCTTCGGCTGCTTCGGTACCGGTGGCGTTGCGCTGCTTCTCCTCCAGCGCGGCAGCCAGGCGGGCGACCTGGGACGCCGGCGCCTGGAACAGCGCGGCGGCCTGGGACAGCTTCGCCTTGAACGCGCCCGCCGCCTTGGCGAGCAGGACCTCACGGCTGTCGAGATCGGCGATCTTGTTGATCTCGTCCACGGACAGCGCTTTGCCGTCCATGTAGCCGCCCTTGATCACAAGCGCGTTGTTGTCCTTCGCGAAGTCGCGAAGCGCCTTGGCGGCGTCGACCGCTTCACCCTCGACGAAGGCGATGGCGGTCGCGCCGACGAACAGGTCTTCGAGCCCCGTGACGCCGGCGTCCTCGGCGGCCCGCTTGACGAGGGTGTTCTTCGCGACCCGGTACTTGGCACTGGTGCCGAGAGCGCGGCGCAGCTGGGACAGCTGGGACACGGAGAGGCCGGTGTACTGGGTAACGACGGTGGCCGAGCTGCTGCGGAAGCTCTCCGCGATCTCGGCGACGGCCGCCACCTTGTCGGGCTTCGCCATGGTCGCCTCCTCTCTTGGCTAGTGTTTCCACTGGCCCGAAGAGCCCCCGAAACGACAAAACGCCCTCGCGCAGCAGGCGCGGGGCGTTGATGGGCACACAAGTGTGTCCGGCCTCGTTCCTCCTGCGCGGGCCGCCCGGCGATGCGGGGCCTTCGTTCCTCGTGTCCGTGGGGGCACTCGGATAACCAGCGGTCTTCGGTAGAACTGTCGGTAACTATACCTGGTGGGTTTGCCGGGCTCGCTCCGACCTGCCTTTAGGGCGGCTGGGGGTTCCTTCGCGTGCTCCGGAGGGCATCATGGTCACGTGGCGGAGCAGCGTGATGACGGAAAGCCGGGCGCGGAAGTCGAACCGGCGGGCTCTCACACGCCCACCTCTCCGCCTCCCCCGCCTTCCCCGCCGCCGGTCGATCCCGCGGAGCTGGAGCAGTTCCGCCAGTTCCAGCAGTTCCAGGACTACCTGAGGTTCACCCAGACCCAGCAGGGCAACCAACCGGCGCCACAACCTGGAGCGGGGCAGGTCCAGGCGCCCCAGGGCTACCCGGCCACGCAGTACGGCGGTCAGCCACCGCTCCCGCCTGGCCCGTCGCACGAACTCGTCCCGGCCGAACGGCGCCGGCGTCCCGCGCCGAAGTGGCTGACGTGGCTGGGCAAGAAGATCATCGCGTGGGTGCTGGCGTTCGTCGTGCTGGTGGTGGCGGGAACGTGGCTGTACAACCACTACTTCCCCAGTGACAAAGGTGAGGACACGCAGACCTTCGTGCAGCACGGAGGGGGCAAGTACCACACCAACCAGAGCCTGCCCACCGACCCGTTCCAAGCGGTACGCGGGATCTACGACGCGATCGGCAAGCCGGATTCACCGGAGAGCAAGGTCGACCACGTCTGCCTCCTGATGAGCAACGAGGCCCAGCTGCAGTTCGGCCGTGACCTCGGTTACCCGGACTGCGCTTCGGCCGTACCGGCCTTGAGCAGCAAGGTCACGGACATGAACTCCTACATCTACGCCGTGCGGCCCATCTCCAGCATGCTGATCCAAAGCCCGATGACCATCCACTCGTGCTGGTACAGCGTGCAGGGCGGACCGCTTCTGGGAAGCTTCACGCTCACCAAGGTGGAGCTGGGACAGTGGCTGATCACCGGTCATTCCAACGACCCGAGTACATGCCCGGCTCCCCCGACGGGGAATCGCTAGCGCGGGTGCGGGGCCGACAGGAACGACACCAGCGCCTCCGAGAACGCCGGGGCCATGACCGCCGTCATGTGGTCGCCCGGGATTCGGACCAACCTCGCTCCGGCGATCGCCGCCGCCAGGCGTTCGGGTTCTGCGGCCAAGACGTCCTGGTCGCCCGCCAGTACCAGTGTCGGGACGCCGATGGCCGACAGGTCCACCACTCCCTCGCGCGACGCCAGTGCCACCGCCGCCAAGGCCTGGCGGTCGCCGCCAACGGCGTCGGCCAAGAGGCGGAAGGGGACTCCGGACGGCGGGACCGTGGTCGGGTCCTCGGCCAGCAGGGCCGAGGCGATGTCGGCCGGCTTGACGACGCGTAGGTCGACCCCGCCGAAGTCGACGATGCCTGAGCCCACTCCGCCTGTTGCGAGGCGGCGGATGCGCTTGTCCGCCGCCGTGACCGCCAGGGCGATGATCGCGCCCATCGAGTAGCCGACCATCGAGACTTCGTCCAGGGCCAGCTCGTCCAGCAACGCCGAGACGTCGCGGGCCATCGTCGTCTCGGTGTAGCGGGACTCGTCGTGCGGTTTCTCGGAACGGCCGTGGCCGCGGGCGTCCAGGGAGATGACCGTGAGGCCGGCCTTGCGCAGGGCGGCGACGACGCCGGTGGCGATCCAGTTCGCGTTCGTGTCGGCGGCGAAACCGTGCTGCAGCAGCACCGGGCGGGCGGCTTGGGCGGCACCGTCGCCCTCCCACACGGTGTAGTTCAGCTGGAGCCCGTCGAACGACGCGAAAGTCGGCATGACGTCCATGAGACACGAAGAAAGGGCGCCCCCGCAGCAAGCGGGAGCGCCCTTTCCGGTGATGTCCGACTCAGATGTTCGCGTCCTCGGAGAGGAGGTTGCGAGTCCGCAGCGGGTCGACCGGGATGCCCGGGCCCATCGTCGTGGCGAAGGTGACCTTCTTCAGGTAACGGCCCTTCGCGGACGACGGCTTGGCGCGGAGGATCTCGTCCAGCGCCGCCGCGTAGTTCTCGACCAGCTTCTCGGTGTCGAAGGAAGCCTTGCCGATCACCAGGTGCAGGTTGGCCTGCTTGTCGACGCGGAAGTTGATCTTTCCGCCCTTGATGTCCTGGACCGCCTTGGTGACCGCGGGGGTCACGGTGCCGGTCTTCGGGTTCGGCATCAGGCCACGCGGGCCGAGGATGCGGGCGATGCGGCCCACCTTGGCCATCTGGTCCGGCGTCGCGATCGCGGCGTCGAAGTCGAGCCAGCCACCCTGGATGCGCTCGATCAGCTCGTCGGTGCCGACCGCGTCGGCGCCGGCGGCTTCGGCCTCGGCGGCCTTGTCGCCGACCGCGAAGACGATGACGCGGGCGGTCTTACCGGTGCCGTGCGGCAGGTTCACGGTGCCGCGGACCATCTGGTCGGCCTTGCGCGGGTCCACACCGAGACGCATCGCGACCTCGACGGTCGCGTCCATCTTGGTCTTGGAGGTTTCCTTCGCCAGCTTCGCGGCGTCGAGCGGCGCGTAGAGCCGCGCCTTGTCGATCAGCTCCGCAGCCTGGCGGTAAGCCTTGCTGTGCTTGGTCATGCTTCTGTCCTTAACTTCTCAAAAACGGATCAGTGTGGTGACGAGCCGCACCGGGCTCTCCCACGTGTAGCTGCAGACGTCAGACGTCAGACGACCGTGATGCCCATGGAGCGGGCGGTGCCGGCGATGATCTTCGCCGCCTGGTCGATGTCGTGCGCGTTGAGGTCGGACTCCTTGGTCTTCGCGATCTCGCGGACCTGGTCCCAAGTGACCTTGGCGACCTTGGTCTTGTGCGGCTCGCCGGAGCCCTTCTCGACACCAGCGGCCTTGAGCAGCAGGCGCGCGGCCGGCGGCGTCTTCAGCTTGAAGTCGAACGACCGGTCCTCGTACACGGAGATCTCGACCGGGACGACGTCCCCACGCTGCGACTCGGTCGCGGCGTTGTAGGCCTTGCAGAACTCCATGATGTTGACGCCGTGCTGGCCCAGAGCCGGGCCGACCGGCGGAGCGGGGTTGGCCGCACCCGCCTTGATCTGCAGCTTGATGATCGCCGCAAGCTTCTTCTTCTTGGGTGGCATTTCTTTTCCTGTCCTGTACTACGTTCCCCGCGTACCTGCCGTGGACGTGGGGACTGCGACCGCGCGGCGGCCGTCAGATCTTGGAGACCTGCGTGAACGACAGCTCGACCGGGGTCTCCCGGCCGAAGATCGACACCAGGACCTTCAGCTTCTGCCCGTCGACGTTGACCTCGGAGATCGTCGCCGGCAGGGTCGCGAACGGACCGTCCATGACCGTGACCGACTCGCCGATCTCGAAGTCGACCTCGACGGCCGGGCCACCGAGCGGGGCCGAGGCCGAGCCGGACTCGCCCTTGCCGCCCTTGGCCGGGGCTTCGTTCTCGACCTTCGGGGCGAGGAACTTCAGCACCTCGTCCACGGTCAGCGGAGACGGCCGCGAGGTGGCGCCGACGAACCCGGTGACACCCGGCGTGTTGCGCACCGCGCTCCACGAGGCGTCGTTCAGGTCCATCCGGACCAGGATGTAGCCGGGCAGCACCTTGCGCTGCACCTGCTTGCGCTGGCCGTTCTTGATCTCGGTGACCTCTTCGGTCGGGACCTCGATCTGGAAGATGTAGTCCTCGACGTCCAGCGTCGTGGTGCGGGTCTCGAGGTTGGTCTTCACCTTGTTCTCGTACCCGGCGTAGGAGTGCACGACGTACCACTCGCCCGGCGCGGCCACCAGCTCGGCGCGCAGCGTGGCGACCGGGTCGTCGTCCGCCGCGGCGGGCTCGGCTTCGGCACTCTCGGCGTCAGCGTCGTCCGCCACCTCGGCGGTTTCGGCGTCGGCGGAGTCTTCCTCGGAGGCGGCTTCGTCGACCTCTTCGGCTTCGGGCACGTCGACGGGTTCCAGGTGCTCGGACTCCTCGTCACCGAGTGCCGCGTGCACCTGCTCGTCGGAAAGCTCGGTCAGCTCCTGACCGGCTGCTGTGCCGTTGTCGGAGGTCACGTTCCGTCCTCTCAGTTGATCATTGCCGGGGTCAGGCCGGGACCTGGAGCCCCATCGGCGCGCGCCAGGGCGCGTCAGCCGAATACGTGGCCGATGCCCCACTTGAACAGCAGGTCCAGGCCACTCACCAGGGCCACCATGAACACCACGAAGACCAGCACGACCGCGGTGTAGGTGACCATCTGCTTGCGGTTCGGCCAGATGACCTTGCGCAGTTCCGCCCACACCTCGCGGACGAAGCGCACCAGCCGCGCGAACACGGAGGCCTTCTTCGGCTTCTGGTCCCGCTTCGGGGTCGGAGCGCCCTTCGCGTCGGCGGACTTCTCCCCCGACTTCCCGGCCGGCCGCGCCTTGTCGTCCGCACGTGCCGCGGACTTGCCCGCCGGACGAGCGGTCGCGCGGCGTTCACGCCTGGCAGCGGCTGTGACCGGGCGGGACTGGCTCTCGGGCTTCGACCCGGTGCCGTCCTGCTCCTGCTCGCCGCCGCTGGCGTCGCTGTCGCTCACGACCACTCCTTCGCTCCACCAGTTCCGTTACGCAGGGGTGACAGGACTTGAACCTGCAACCTGCGGTTTTGGAGACCGCTGCTCTGCCAATTGAGCTACACCCCTGTGAGGTCCCGATCGCTCGGGGCCCCCGTGGACGCCTTCCAGCATCCCCACCATCCAGGCGGGGATGACCGTAGTGCTTTCCAAGTCCCGAAGTCTACGGCAACCCCCGGGAGAGTCCGCAACCGCGCCCCCCGAGCGACCGCCGAACCCCGGTCGGCCTGCGGGAAACTCCCCGCCGACCTGGTGATCATGCCAGGATGTCCGCCATGACGAGCAACCCGGAGTCCCGCTCACCGGTGAGCGGGACGCGACTCGGGCTCGCCCTGCCCCAGTACGGCGCCCTCGCCGATCCCGCCGCCGTCGCGCGCTTCGCCGTCGCCGCGGAGGAACTCGGCTTCGGCTCGCTGTGGGTCGGCGACCGGATCCTGACGCCGCTCGAGCCGTCCGATCTCTACCCGGGCGGCGGAACGCCGGAGCACCCGTACCCGGAGGAGTTCAAGACCTTCGCCGACCCGTTCACGACGCTGGCGACGGCGGCGGCGGTGACGAACACGGTCCGCTTGGGCATGAGCGCCCTGACCGGCCCGGTCTATCCCCCCGTCCTGCTCGCCAGGGCGCTGACCTCGCTCGACCTCGCCAGCGCGGGACGGCTGGACGTCGGCTTCGGGCTCGGTTGGCTGCGCGAGGAGTACTTCGCGACGGGCGTGCCGTGGGCGGGCCGGGGCGAGCGGCTCGACGCGGTGCTCGACGCGCTCGACGCGATCTGGACCGGTGACCCGGTGGCGCACGAGGGCCCGCAGTGGCGGATCGCGCCGTCGACGGTCGGCCTGCGCCCGGCGCAGGATCCGCGGCCACCGGTGCTGCTCGGTGGCTTCGCGCCACCGGCGCTGGCCCGCATCGGCCGCCGCGCGGACGGCTGGCTGGCCGGCTGGATGCCCCGGCAGTACCTCAAAGCCCTCTGGACAGTGGCGCTCGAAACGGCCGAAAAAGCCGGCCGGGACCCCGGCACCCTGCGGCGGGTACTGCGGATCAACCCGCGCGCGGGCACCGGGGTCGAGTCGGTCGCGGACGTCCTGCCGTGCCTGGACGTGGCCCGCGAAGAGGGCATCACGGAGGTGCTGGTCGACCTGCACTACGTCGCGAAGGACGTCGACCACGCACTGGAGCTGGCCGGCGAACTGGCCGGCTGAGCCTCGGGCCGCTCAGGCCCCCCTCAGGACTCGCTGTCGGCGAGCGTGGCGAGCGCCTGCGCCTTGGCCGCGAACTTCCAGCCGGCGAGGTCGCGGATCGTCTTGATCTTCAGCTCGGCGAGCAGCTCGTCGTGCTTCGGCGTGAGCCCCTCGAGCGCGGACGGCGGGGCGTCCAGCAGCTCCTTGATCGACTTGTCTTCGTAAGCCTTGTCGACGAGCTTGTTCAGGTTCAGGGCCACAGCGCTTGCCTGCCTTTCTCGGTTCGGCTTCTTCAGCGGGGCCCACCCTCGCTGTGATCCTCGTCGCACGCAAGTGTCGATCCCTCGTTCAGGTTCACCCACCCAAAGGCCAGTTAGTTCTAGTACAGTTAGAACTATGCTCGTACGGATCGATCCGAGTTCGACCGTCCCGCTCTTCGAACAGGTGGCGGGTTCCATTCGCCGCGCCCTCGCCGCGGGCAGCCCGGCGCAGGGCGACCAGCTGCCGCCGGCCCGCGAGCTGGCGACGTCGCTCGAGATCAACGTCCACACCGTGCTGCGGGCGTACGCGCTGCTGCGCGACGAAGGCCTCATCGACCTGCGAAGACGGCGTGGTGCCGTCGTGCTCGGCGGCGCGCCGTCGCGGGCGCGGCTCACCGAGCTGGTCGCGGAACTGGTCGACGAGGCGAAGCGTGCGGGCGTCGGCCTGGACGAGCTCACCGGGGTGATCAAGGAGAAGTACTCATGACCAAGCTGATCCGGGTCCTGATCGCGACGGCCGTGCTGCCGGGCGCGGTCCTGGCCGTCGTCGCCGTCCTCGCGAACGCGTGGGCGGACCGGCTGCCCGACCCCATCGCGACGCACTGGAACAACGGGCCGGACAACGCCGGCTCCCTCGGGCTGTTCGTCACCGTGTGCCTGGCGCTCGGCGTGGTCGTGACCGCGGTCGTGGTGGTGATCGCCGTCGTCGCGCTGCGCAACGGCCGCCCGCTGCCGCGGCTGTCCGCCGGGATGGGCGCCGGGCTCGCCGCGATGCCGGCCGCCGTCCTGGTGTCGACGCTCGCGCTGAACCTCGACGCGCCGGACTGGCACGCGGCCCGAGGGGGCGCCCTGGTCCTGCTCTTCCTGCTGGGCGTGGCCGGGCTCGGCGTCGTGGCCGGGTTCGTCGGCGGCCTGCCCACGCCGGCCCGCGAGCACCGGACCGGCGCGAACCGGCCGAGCGTCGGGCTCCGGCCGGGGCAGCGGGCGTTCTGGTCGGGCCGGGCGGCCAACCCGGCGATGCTCTGGGCGCTGCTGGCGATCCCCGGCGCGATCGCGTTCCTGCCCGCCGGGCTCCCGTGGCCGACGGCCGTCTGGATCGGCTTCGTGGGCGCGGTGGTCGCGGCGTTGACCTACCGGCTGCGGGCGAAGGTGGACGGCACGGGCGTGACGATCCGCTTCGGCCTCGTCGGCTTCCCGTGGCGGCACCTCGAGCTGAGCGACATCCGCGAGGCCACCGTGCGCGAGCTGACGACGTTCGGCGACGGCGGGCTCGGCCTGCGCTTCAACTCGGTCACCGGCACGACGGCGTACAAGGTGCGCGGCGGCCCGGCGCTGGAGCTGACCTTGGCGAACGGCCGGACCGTGCTGGTGAGCGTCGACGACCCGGAGACCGGCGCCGGCCTGGTGAACGACCTGATCGCCCAGGGCGTCACCCGGATTGACTAGGTGCGCGGAGCACGGCGGCCGGTAGAAACGGACGAGTGGCGAAAAAGAGCGGTGGGGGCGGCTGCCTCGTGGTCGTGCTCGTGGTCGGGTTGCTGATCTTCGGGTACTACAAGTGGCAGCACGGCTCGTCCGCCGCGCCGCCGGACGGCGCGGACACCGGCGGCGGCAGCGGCCGCTACGTGGCCCTGGGGGACTCGTACACGTCTTCGCCGCGCACCGGCGGGCAAGCGGGCCGGCCGGCGGGCTGCGAGCGCACGGACGACAACTACCCGCACCTCGTGACGGCCAAGGTGAAGCCGGCCGAGTTCGCCGACGTCAGCTGCGGCGGCGCGACGACCGCGAGCCTGAGCAGCACGCAGAAGACGTCGAACGGCTCGAACCCGCCCCAGCTGGACGCGGTCGACGGGAAGACCACGCTGGTGACGCTCGGCATCGGCGGCAACGACGTCGGCTTCCTGGGGATCGCGCCGTCCTGCGCGACGGCGCACCCGTCGGCGTCACCCTGCAAGGACAAGCTGACCGCGGGCGGGCACGACCAGATCGCCGAGCGGATCGCGAGCACCGCGCCCAAGGTGGGCGCGGTGCTCGACAAGATCCACGCGAAGGCGCCGCAGGCGAAGGTGATCGTGGTCGGCTACCCCACGGTCCTCCCGGACGGCGACGGCTGCTGGCCCGTGCTGCCGTTCGGCTCGGGCGACGTCGCGTACTTCCGCGACGGGCTCGCCGACCTGAACTCGATGCTCGAGGACCAGGCGAAGTCCCACCGCGCGGGCTTCGCCGACACCGCGACGCCGAGCAAGGGCCACGACGTGTGCGCCGACTCGGACAAGCGCTGGGTGGAGGGCCTGCTGCCGGCCTCGCCCGCCGCGCCGATGCACCCCAACGCGCGCGGCGAGCAGGGCATGGCCGACGTCGTGGTGACCCTGCTGAAGCTGCCTTGACGGTCAGACGCGGACGAGGACCTGCGGCTTGCCCAGCACGGTCTTGCCGTCGGACTTCACCACGAGGTCGATGCGGGCGATGCCGTCGTCCTGCAGCGCGCCGACCTTTCCGGTGATCTCGACGAGCGCGCCTTCCGGCGTGTTCGGGACGACCACCGGGCGCGTGAAGCGGGCGCTGAAGTCGACCAAGCGGCCCGGGTCGCCGAGCCAGTCCGTCACCACGCGGCCGGACACGGCCATCGTGAGCATGCCGTGCGCGATGACGTCGGGGAGGCCGACGTCCTTCGCGAACGCCTCGTTCCAGTGGATCGGGTTGAAGTCGAGCGCCGCGCCGGCGTAGCGGACCAGCTGGTCGCGGGTGATCCGGACCTCGAGGGCGGGCAGTTCGTCGCCGACGTTCACGCGGCCTCCCCCCGCACCACGAGCTGCGCGCGCGTGGTGGCGATGTGCGCGCCGGCGCTGTCGGTGATCTCGGCGCGCAGGTTGATGAAGTCGTTGCCGGCCCGGGCCATGATCCGGTCGATGTGCGTCGTCAGCAGCAGCGTGTCCCCGGCGTGCGCCGGGCGGCTGTAGGAGAACTGCTGGTCGCCGTGCACCATCCGCGAGTAGTCGAGGCCGAGCTCGGGGTCGGTGACGATCGCGTTGATCGAGGCGAGGTTGATGATCGTGAGGAACGTCGGGGGCGCGATGACGTCCGGGTGGCCGGCGGCTTTCGCGGCGTCGACATCCCGGTAGACCGGGTTCTGGTCGCCGATCGCGTCCGCGAACTCCCGGATCTTCTCCCGGCTCACTTCGTAGCTGGTCTTCGGCGGGTAAACCCGTCCGGTGAACGACTCGTCCAAGGGCACGCCGACGAGGCTACCAACAGCAAAGAGCCGCCCCGATGGTCCAGGGCGGCTCTTCGAAGCTGGTGCGAACGCGCTACGCGGTCAGCGGGTTTCCTTGTGCGTCCGGTGCGTACCGCAGTTCGGGCAGAACTTCTTCATCTCCAGGCGATCCGGGTTGTTGCGCCGGTTCTTCTTGGTGATGTAGTTGCGGTGCTTGCACTCTTCGCACGCCAGCGTGATCTTGGGTCGCACGTCGGTGGCAGCCACAGCGTTTCCTTCTCTCTCAGGTCCCGGGGCGAGCCCCAGTCGTTACCGCGTAGCGGTGGCCGGACTTGAACCGGCGACACAGCGATTATGAGCCGCTTGCTCTGCCAGCTGAGCTACACCGCCCTACATGACCCAAGCCGCGACACGCAGGCGTGACGCGGCTGAGGTCGTGAGCCCCTTTACGGAATCGAACCGTAGACCTTCTCCTTACCATGGAGACGCTCTGCCGACTGAGCTAAAGGGGCCTGGCCTCTCGCGAGGACTTGGAAAGATTACCAAGTCCCGTCACCCGGCTGTGCAACCGGGGTCCCGAAAGAGCAAAACCTCAGGTCAGCAGGGTCAAGACGGTCTCGGAGTGGCGGCCGGGAGACCGCGCGGTACGGGCCTGCAGCCACGCCTCCAGGCGGTCCTCCGGCAGCGGCCGCGAGATGAGGTAGCCCTGCGCGACGTCGCAGCCCATCGCCTCGAGCTGGTCGCGCGCGACGTCCTCTTCGACGCCTTCCGCGACCACCGTCAGGCCCAGCGAGTGGCCCAGCTCGACGATCGAGCGCACCACGGCCAGGTCGCCGAGGTCGGTGCCCATGCCGAGGACGAAGCTCTTGTCGATCTTGACCTGGTCCACCGGCAGCTGGCGCAGGTAGGCCAGCGACGAGTAGCCGGTGCCGAAGTCGTCCACCGCGAGCGTGATGCCCAGCGAGTGCAGCTCGCGCAGGATCGGCAGCGCCTTCTGCGGGTCGGACATCACGCCGGACTCGGTCAGCTCGAACGTCAGCAGCTCGGGCGGGATGCCGACGCGGTCCAGCTCGCGGGCCACCTTGTTCGGGAAGTCCTCGTCGGCCAGGTTGCGCACCGACAGGTTGACCGCCACCGAGATCCGCAGGCCCTCGTCGAGCCACTTGCGGCAGCGCTTCAGCGCCTCGCCGAGCACGAACGACGTCAGCACGCCGATCAGGCCGGCCGCCTCGATGGCCGGGACGAACTCGTCCGGGCCGAGCCTGCCGAACTCCGGGTGCACCCAGCGGACCAGCGCCTCGACGCCGGCCACCTGCCGGTTCGGCAGCGTGATCTTCGGCTGGTAGTGGACGCTGACCTGGCCGTCTTCGAGGGACTGCCGGAACTGCGTGACCATCTGGAAGCGGCGCAGGAAGATCTGGCCCATGCTCGGCACGTAGCCGCGGACCTCCTCACCGCCCTTGGTAGCGCGAACAGCGACGTCGGCGCGCTGCAGCAGGCCTTCGATGTCGACGGCGTCGCCGGTTTCCTCCGCGGACGTCGTCGCGTAGCCGATCATCGCGTTGGCCTCGACCGAAAGCCGGTCCACCGGGTACGGCGCGGACAGCTCCTCGCGCAGCCGCTCGGCCGCGTGGTGGGCGTCCTCGGGCGGGGTGCCGACGAGCAGCGCCGCGAACGACGCGCCTTCGAGCCGGGCCAGCGGGACGTCGGGGCCGAGCGCGTCGCGGATGCGGCGGCCGGCGGCGATGACCATCCGGTCGGCCCAGGCGTAGCCCAGCGCGTCGGAGACGGTGGAGAAGACGTCGAGGTCGATCCGCAGCACGACGGCGTTCGCGAAGTCCCGCAACGGTTCCTTCGCCACCTGCCGGAAGCCCGGCCGGTTGAGGTGCCCGGTGAGCGGGTCGTGGTAGGCGTCGTGGCGCAGGGTCGCGAGCAGCCGCCGGTTGTCCAGCGACGTCGCGAGGTGGCTGGCCATCGTGCCGAGCAGCTGGACGTCGTACTTGCCGAAGCCGCGCCAGCGGGACAGCCGGTCGTGCGCCTCGACGACGCCGAGCAGCTGGTTCGCGCTGCGCAGCGGGACGACGAGCGCCTCCTGCGCGCCGCGGTCGAGCAGCGCCGCGCGGACGTCGGGGTTGGCCTCGGTGATCCGGAAGTGCCGGACGTGCGCGCCGGGCAGGCGCAGCAGCGGGTCGTCGGCGCCCGGGTCGGCGGCCGGCAGGTCGTCGCCCGCGACGACCACGCGCATGGTGTCCTTCGGCTCCAGCCGCAGCCGCAGCACGACGCGGCCGGCGGCGAGCTGGTCCTTGATGCGCTCGGCGATCGTCGCCCACTCGCGGACGTCGACGCCGCCGACGAGCTCGTCCGCGCGGCTGGCCGGGCGCGCCGCGGCCTGCTGGCCGGAGCGGGCGACCATCAGGCTGACGTCCGAGAGCGCCTCCATGTCCCGCTGCTCGCGCAGCAGGTCGGAGTAGGCCCAGTAGAGCGCGGTGAGACCGAGGAAGACGGCGAGCACCAGCGGCCACGCCTTGGGCGTGTTCGAGATGACGAGGTAACCGGAGAGGCCGACCGACGCGTTGACGAACCCGACGACCAGGATCCGCGCGGTGAGCCGGACGGCGGTGCTGACGCGCATCCGGCGGCGCAGCACGCGTACCGCGGCGAGCGCGAGCAGCGTGCTGACGAGCGGCGCGGTCAGCGTGCCGGCGAGCGCGGCGACCCAGGGGATCTCGCTGCCCGAACCGGCGCCTACGGCGACCTTCACCAGACCGGCGACCGCGAAGGCGCCGGTGATCTCGAGCAGGAACGCGCCGGCGTTGTAGAGGACGCGGCCGGCGACCTTCCGCGCGAGCAGCGTGCCGATGCCCGCGACCAGGTGCGCGGCCAGCACGACCTCGAACGGCGCGATGAAGAAACCGATGACGAGCGGGATCTCGGTGAAGGAGATGGTCCACGAGATGCCGCTGCGGACGTCGACGTTGATGCCGAGCTGCTCGGCGAGCAGGAACGCGACCGCGAGGACCGGGCCGATCCACAGCAGCTTGCTGTCCCAGTGGAACGGCAGCCACGAACCGACCGCGAACGCGGCGACGAGTCCCAGGCTCAGTACCGCGAAGGTGTAGGCGCGGAACCGGCGTTCGTCGGTCCGTGCCTCGGCGGAGGCCACGGGGAGCGGCGCGGTCGCGGGACCGCCCGGCCCGGGCTGCGCCACGGCGTCGCCGTGCGCGTTGGTCTCCGGCATCCGTTCTTCCCTCCCGGATTGCCCACCGGTCCTGATCCGTGACGTCAGGTGTGGACAAGGGCCATACCGTACCCCGTAGGGCGTACTCATGTCCCTTTCGAGACAGTAGGAGATCACCCCAGGGTTAACAATGCCTCGATAGCGCTGACCTGCGTGGACCAAGGGGTGAAACATCAGGTATCCCCTATCCCCGAGGCACCCTCTACGCATTCCGGGCCGGTTAGCGCTTCAATGTGCCCCATGCACAGCGATGTGATTGCCAGCGAGCACGCGACGCGGCTCGCGGCGGTGGACCCCCTCCTCCCCGGCTCCTCCCCCTTCGAGAGCACCGAAAACGCGGTGGTGCTGGACGTCGACCTCGGCGACTCGGCTGCCACCGGGCGCGCGTCCCGCGTCCAGGTGGACCGCGACGCCCCCAACGCGCCGTGGCGCGCGCTCACCGAGCACCGCCTCGACCTCCAGCTGGCGGGCCCGCAGCCGGCCGCCGCGCTCGACGCCCTACTCACCCGATGGGATGAACATCTGCGCGCGGTCGCCGAACCGGGCGACACCGAGACCGCCGCGGTCCTCCCGCGGGCCAGCCGGGACGCCGCCGGCACGCGCGAAATGCTGCACCACGGCTTCGCGCCGCTGCGCGTGGTCGCGGTCCGCCCGGCCGACCGGATGATCCCGGAGGGCCCGCGCGGCACCCCGGGCGTCAAGATCCGCCGGGCCGAGCCCGGTGACCTCGACACCGCGGTGGCGCTGGGGATGGAGCTGCACTCCTTCGACGCCCAGTACGGCACGGTGAACCTGCGCTCGGGCGTCGAGGACATCCTGGCCAAGGACCTCGCCGAGCAGCTCAACCGGCCGGAACCGCCGTTGTGGATCGCCGAGCTGTACGGCCGGGCGCTCGGCATGGTGAACGTCCAGCACCCCGGCGAGACCGGCTGGATCAGCGACCGCGTCAAGGCCGGGCGCGTCGGCTACCTGTCGTCCTTGGCCGTCGCCGAAGCGGCGCGGTCGTCCGGTGTCGGTACCGCGCTGTCGGCCCACGCCCACCAGGTGCTCGACGAGGAGGGCACCGACGTCGTCCTGCTGCACCACGCCGCGGCGAACCCGCTTTCGACGCCGTTCTGGTACGCCCAGGGCTACCGGCCGCTGTGGACGTATTGGCAGCGTCGCCCAGCCGTTCGGTGAACCACTGGCGGATTACCGGTCGCACTCCGTCCTTATAGGCTGGCGCCAGGACTCGAGGGATGGGGAGCCGAAGTGAACGAGCGGGACGCCGCGCCCAGAGCACCCGAGGGCGTCGACACGGAGAAGCCGTCCGCGGCCCGGATCTACGACTGGTACCTCGGCGGTACCCAGAACTGGGCCGTGGACCGCGAGTTCGGGCGGCGCGTCGAACAGCAGTGGCCGCTCGTGCGCCCCGGCTCCAAGCAGAACCGCGAGTTCATGAACCGCGCCGTGCGCGCGGCGCTCAAGGCCGGGATCCGCCAGTTCGTCGACCTCGGCTCCGGTGTCCCGACGGCCGGCAACGTCCACGAGGTCGTCGAGGCCGAGCTGCCGGACGAGCACGACGCGACGGTCGTCTACGTCGACTACGAGCCGGTCGCCGTCGCCCACGCGACGCTCATCCTCGAGGAGGAGGCGGCGACCGACTGGGCCGGCATCGTCCAGGCCGACATGCGCGACGCCAAGGCCGTGCTGCGCGCGGAAGAGACGAAGCGGCTCATCGACTTCTCGAAGCCGGTCTGCGTGATGATGATGGCGGTGCTGCACTTCGTCGGCCCGGACGACGACCCGCACGGCCTGCTCAAGGCGTACCGCGACGCGCTCGCGCCGGGCAGCTGGCTGGCGATCTCGCAGATGAGCGAGGGTGACGGCGAAGGCGAGTCGCTGGCCGGGCTGAGGTGGTTCGTCGAGCAGTACCGGAAGACGAGCAACCCGGTGTGGCTGCGCACCCGCGAGGAGATCGAGCCGCTGTTCGGCGACTGGCCGATCCTGGAGCCGGGCATCGTGCACCTGCCGGACTGGCGGCCCGACCGGAAGCTGAACGCACTGGAAGCCGAAGCCCGCCCGTACGCGTGGTGCGGTATCGCGGAGAAGCCGCTCGGATGAGCGAAGGAGCGCCGATCGCGCCCGCCGGGGTGGACACGGAGAAGCCGTCCGCCGCGCGCGTCTACGACTGGTACCTCGGCGGCAACCACCACTGGGCGGTCGACCGCGAGTTCGGCCGCCGCGTGGAGAAGGTGTGGCCGCTGATCCGGCCGATCTCGCGGCAGAACCGGGCGTTCATGAACCGCGTCGTCTCGGCCGCGGTGGACGCCGGCGTCCGCCAGTTCGTCGACCTCGGCTCCGGTGTACCGACCGCGGGCAACGTGCACGAGATCGTCCGGGAGCTGCTGCCTTTTGGTGAGCGCGCGTCGGTCGTCTACGTCGACTACGAGCCGGTGGCGGCCGCGCACTCCCGGCTGATCCTGGAGAAGGAAGACGCGACGGACTGGGCGGGCCTGGTCGAGCGCGACATCCGGCGGCCCGCGGAGATCTTCGCGGACGACGTCGTGTCGGACCTGATCGACTGGTCACGGCCGGTGTGCCTGCTGATGATCACGGTGATGCACTTCGTCGGCCCGTCGGACGATCCCGACGGCCTGATGGCGACGTACCGGGCGAAGCTGGCGCCGGGCAGCTGGCTGGCGCTGACGCACGGCACCTGCCGCGACGACGCCCCGCCGGCCCGCGCGGCCGAGGTTCGCGCGTTCATCGACGCCTACCGCGCCACGACGAACCCCGCGTGGCTGCGCACGGCGGAAGAACTGCTCCCCTGGTTCGGCGGCTGGCCGTTGCTCCCGCCGGGGATGACATCGTTGCCGGACTGGCGTCCCGACGAGCGTCCGACGGTGCTGGATCTGGAGACGCGGCCCTTCGCCTGGTGCGCGGTCGCGCGCCGCCCGAGCCTCTGACCTGCGCTTTCCCTGATCGCTGTGGGCGAACGCACCATCGGAAACAAACACACCCATCGGAGAGTTGAGCAAGGCAGACTCAACTACCCGAGGAGTGCACATGTCCGACACCCGCCTCCTGCCCGTGCTCCCGCTCGATGACGACGTCGTGCTGCCGGGCATGGTCGTCCCGCTCGACCTCACCGACACCGAGACGCGGGCCGCGGTGGAGTCCGCCCAGGCCGGCACGCCCAGCCAGGCGTCCTTCCCCGGCATCCGGTCGACCGGCGCCACCAAGGCCGAAGTCCTGATCGTGCCGCGCGTCCACGGCGAGTACGCCGAGTACGGCACCGTCGCGACCGTCGAGCGCATCGGGCGTGTGCCCGGTGGCAAGGCCGCCGTGCTGCTGCGCGGCACCGCCCGCGCGCTCGTCGGCCGGATGGCCGACGGTCCCGGCGCCGCCCGCTGGGTGCACGCCGAGGACGCCCCCGAAACCACCGGCGACCAGACCGCGAAGCTCGCGGCCGAGTACAAGGCCGTCGTCATCTCGATCCTCCAGCAGCGCGGCGGCTGGCAGCTGATCGACGCCGTCCAGCAGGTCGAGGACCCGTCCGCGGTCGCCGACCTGTCCGGCAACGCGCCCTACCTCGACACCGACCGGAAGGTCGAGCTGCTCACCACGCTCGACGTCACCGCGCGCCTGGAGAAGGCGCTCGAGTGGAGCAAGGAGCACCTGGCCGAGCTCGAGGTCACCGACACGATCCGCAAGGACGTCTCCGAAGGCATGGAGAAGCAGCAGAAGGAGTTCCTGCTGCGCCGCCAGCTCGAAGCGATCCGCAAGGAGCTGGGCGAGCTCGACGGCAGCACCGACGACACGGACTACCGCGCCCGCGTCGAAGGCGCCGAACTGCCCGATGCCGTGAAGAAGGCCGCGCTGGCCGAGGTGGACAAGCTGGACCGGACGTCCGAGCAGTCCCCCGAGGGCGGATGGATCCGCACCTGGCTGGACACCGTCCTGGAGCTGCCGTGGAACGAGCGCACCGAGGACGTCTACGACATCGCGGCCGCGCGCGCCGTGCTGGACGCCGACCACGCGGGCCTCGACGACGTCAAGGAACGCATCATCGAGTACCTGGCCGTCCGGAAGCGTCGCGCGGAGTCGGGTCTCGGCCCGGTCGGCGGACGTCGTTCCGGCGCGGTGCTCGCCCTCGCGGGCCCTCCCGGGGTCGGCAAGACGTCGCTGGGTGAGTCCGTCGCGAAGGCCATGGGCCGCAAGTTCGTCCGCGTCGCCCTCGGCGGCATCCGCGACGAGGCGGAGATCCGCGGTCACCGCCGCACCTACGTCGGCGCGCTGCCCGGCCGGATCGTCCGCGCCATCAAGGAAGCCGGCTCGATGAACCCGGTCGTGCTGCTCGACGAGATCGACAAGATCGGCGCCGACTACCGCGGCGACCCGACCGCGGCGCTGCTCGAAGTGCTGGACCCGGAACAGAACCACACGTTCCGCGACCACTACCTCGAGGTCGAGCTGGACCTGTCCGACGTCGTGTTCCTGGCGACGGCCAACGCCCTGGAGACCATCCCCGGCCCGCTGCTGGACCGGATGGAACTGGTGACGCTGGACGGCTACACCGAGCACGAGAAGGTCACCATCGCCCGCGACCACCTGCTCCCCCGCGAGCTGGAGCGCGCCGGCCTGAGCACGGACGACGTCGCGCTGACGGACGCCGCGTTCAGCCGGATCGCCGCCGAGTACACCCGCGAGGCGGGTGTGCGCGCCGCGAACCGCACGATCGCGAAGGTGCTGCGCAAGATCGCGACGAAGGTGGCGCTGGACCAGGTGTCCTTGCCGCTCACGATCGACGACGCCGACCTCGAGACCTACCTGGGCCGGCCGCGTCACCTGCCGGAGTCGTCGCTGCCCGCGTCGACCCAGCGGACCGCGACCCCGGGCGTGGCCACGGGCCTGGCGGTGACGGGGGCCGGCGGTGACGTCCTCTACATCGAGGCGTCGCTGGCGGACCAGGAGTCCGGCGCGTCCGGGCTGCAGCTGACCGGCCAGCTCGGCGACGTGATGAAGGAGTCCGTCCAGATCGCGCTGTCCTACCTGCGCTCGCACGGCGCGGAGCTGGAACTGCCGGTCGGTGACCTGAAGAACCGCGGCATCCACGTCCACGTGCCGGCCGGCGCGGTCCCGAAGGACGGGCCGAGCGCGGGCGTCACGATGACGACGGCGCTGGCGTCGCTGCTCTCGGGCCGCGTGGTGAAGGCGGACGTCGCGATGACGGGCGAGGTGTCCCTGACCGGCCGCGTCCTCCCGATCGGCGGTGTCAAGCAGAAGCTGCTGGCCGCCCACCGGGCGGGGATGAAGACGGTGATCATCCCGCAGCGCAACGAGCCGGACCTGGACGACGTCCCGGCCGAGGTGCTGTCCCAGCTGGACGTCCACGCGGTGGCGAACGTCCGCGAGGTCCTGGACCTCGCCCTGACCCCGGCTTCGACGCCGGTCGCCCAGGCGGCGTAACCCCGAACGCCGCCACCTGAACGGCCGGTTTCCCTGTCCCCCAAGGGAAACCGGCCGTTTCCCTATGTCCGGACCGGGGCGGTCGACTCGCGTTCGACCAGGGAGACGTCGATCGTCACCGGGTGCTTCGGGCGTTCGCTCTTCTCGATCGAGTCCATCAGGATGGACACCGCCGTCGACGCTTTGCGGGCGATGTCCTGCGACACCGTCGTCAGCTTCGGTGTGACGTAGTTGCAGAGGTCGAGGTCGTCGAAGCCGACCACCGAGATGTCCTCCGGGACGCGTGCGCCCGCCTCGGTCAGGCCGTGGACGATGCCGACCGCGAGGATGTCCGCCGTCGCGAACAATGCCGTCATGCCCGGGTGGCGATCCGCGAGAGCCAGGCCCAGGTCGTGGCCTTCGGCGTACGTCGTGTTGACCGTCTCCACCAGGTCCGGCCGGGCGACGCCGGCGTCCGCGAAGGCCTGGCAGAAGCCCTCGAAGCGTTCGTGGACCACGCCTACGCCGCTGAACGCCGGGCCGGCGAACAGGATCCTGCGGTGGCCGAGGTCCAGGAGGTGCCGGGCCGCGAGGCGGGCGCCCGCGAAGTCGTCCGAGCGTGTGCCCGTCGTCAGGCGGTTCGCCGAGTAGCTGTCGATCGCGACGACGTGGACCGCGCCGATCGTCTTCTTCGTCAGGTTGCCGACCTTCTCGTCGAGGAAGCCCAGCAGGATCGCGCCGTCGAGGCTCCACGACCGCAGTGCCTCGGCGACCTCGTCCGGGTGGGCGACGCCGCGCAGCAGCAGGTGGTAGCCGTACTTGCGCAGCTCGCGCTCGATCAGGCCGACGATCGCCATGGTGTGCGGGCTGATCATCAGGCTGTCCTCGTCGGCGGCCGGCACCAGTAGGCCGACCAGCCGCGACGCCTTGGTCGCGAGGCTGCGGGCCGACGCGCTCGGGACGTAGCCGAGCTCGGCCGCGATGCGCTGGACCTTCTCGATGGTCCCGGGTGAGACGCGCGCGCGGTTGCCGTTCATCACGTTCGACACGGTCATCATGCTCACGCCCGCCTGCTCGGCGACCTCCCGCAGCGTGACGCGCACCCTCGGACTCCTCTCGCTCACCCCGGGCCCCAAGGTTACGGGACCGGCCGTTGACAAGCGGTCGGGGACGACATTACCGTCTATCGAGGTATAGCGCTAAACCTAATCGCCGCGGACCTGGGTCCGCACCCTTCGCCGCGCTCCGGAAACCGTTGAGCCAGAACGGGAGTCCCGTGACCACCGACATCTCGACCAGCCCGCTGACCACACCCGCCGAGCAGGCGGCGCCGTGGTGGCGCGGTGCCGTCATCTACCAGATCTACCCCCGCAGTTTCGCCGACGGGAACGGCGACGGCACCGGTGACCTCGCCGGCGTCCGCGCCCGCCTGCCCCACCTCAAACGCCTCGGCGTGGACGCCATCTGGTTCACGCCCTGGTACTCCTCGCCGCTGGCCGACGGCGGGTACGACGTCGCCGACTACCGCGTCATCGATCCGGCGTTCGGCACCCTCGACGAGGCCGAACAGCTGATCGCCGAAGCCGCCGGGCTGGGCATCAAGACCATTGTGGACATCGTCCCCAACCACGTCTCGGACCAGCACGAGTGGTTCAAGGCCGCACTGGCCGCCGGGCCGGGATCACCGGCGCGCCAACGGTTCTGGTTCCGCCCGGGCCGCGGCGAGCACGGCGAGCTGCCGCCGACGGACTGGGAGTCCAGCTTCTCCGGCGGCACCTGGACGCGCACCACGAACCCGGACGGCACGCCCGGCGACTGGTACCTGCACCTGTTCGCGCCCGAGCAGCCGGACCTCAACTGGAACCACCCGGACGTCCGCGCCGAGCACGAGCGCGTGCTGCGGTTCTGGTTCGACCGGGGCGTCGCGGGCATCCGCATCGACTCCGCGACCATGCCGGTCAAGGACCCGGCGCTGCCCAACGAGGTGACGCCGGACGCGCACCCGTTCGTCGACCGCGACGAGATCCACGACATCTACCGCGGCTGGCGGGCCGTCGCCGACTCCTACGCCGAGCCGCGGGTGCTGGTCGGCGAGGTCTGGCTGGCCGACCCACACCGCTTCGCCCGCTACCTGCGCACCGACGAGATGCACACGGCGTTCAACTTCGACTTCATGATGCGCCCGTGGGACGCCGGCGAGCTGCGCACGGCAATCGTGTCCACTTTGGACGCCCACGGCCCGGTCGGCGCGCCGCCGACGTGGGTGCTGTCGAACCACGACGTCACCCGCGCGGCCACTCGCTACGGCCGCGCGGACAGCTCGTTCGGCTTCGTGGGCCGGGCCTTCGGCATCCCCACCGACCTGGCGAAGGCGCAGCGCCGGGCTCGCGCGGCCGCGCTGCTGTCGGCGGCGTTGCCCGGCTCGCTGTACGTCTACCAGGGTGACGAGCTGGGCCTGCCCGAGGTCGAGGACCTACCCCTGGACGTCCTGCAGGACCCGATGCACTTCCGCTCCGGCGGCACCGACCCCGGCCGTGACGGCTGCCGCGTCCCGCTGCCCTGGACGTCCGACGCGGACAGCGCGTTCGGGTTCGGTGCCGGAACCCCGTGGCTGCCCCAGCCGGAGAACTGGGGTGGCTACTCGGTCGAGCGGCAGGACGGCGATCCGCGGTCGATGCTCACGCTCTACCGGGCCATGATCGCGCTCCGCCGGGCCGAACCGGCGTTGCGCGGGGAGGAGTTCGCCTGGGCGGGCGAAGACGGCGACGACGTCCTCGCCTTCCGCCGCGGCGAGGACCTGCTCTGCCTGGTCAACTTCGGGGAAACCCCGATCGACCTGCCGTCCCACCTCGAAGTCCTGCTCGCCAGCGAAGAGCTGACCGGCGCCCAGTTGCCCACCGACACAGCCGTCTGGCTGCGAGTCCAGTAATCCGCCAGGAGTGACGATGAAGTCCTCGAAGATCGCCGCGGTGTGCCTGTGCGCCGCCGCCGCGCTGACCGCCTGTTCCGGTGGCGACGCCACCACCACCGCCGACGGCAAGACCGTCGTCAAGGTGTCCATCGAACCGGGCCTCGACCAGGGCGCGGTCGCCGCGTTCAACACCCGGGTCACGCAGTTCGAAGCCGCGAACCCGAAGATCGACCTGGTCCCGCAGGAGTTCAAGTGGGACGCGACGACGTTCACCGCGCAGCTGGCGGGCGGCACCCTCCCCGACGTCCTGACCATGCCGTTCACCGACGGCCGCGGCCTGATCGAACGCCGTCAGCTCGCCGACATCAGCGGCCTGGTCGACCAGCTGCCGTACGCGAAGAAGTTCAACCCCGAGGTCGCGAAGGCGGGTTCGGCCGACGACGGCAAGATGTGGGCCGTCCCGATCGCCGCCCACGGCCAGGCGCTGCACTACAACCGGACGCTGTTCAAGCAGGCCGGCCTCGACCCGGACAAGCCACCGTCCACTTGGGACGAGATCCGCACCGACGCGAAGCAGATCGCCGAGAAGACCGGCCAGGCCGGGTACGCCCAGCTGACCACGGACAACACCGGCGGCTGGATCCTCGCCACGCTCGACTACGCCTTCGGCGGCCGCACCGAGCAGCTTGCCGGTGACAAGGCGACGGCGACGCTGAACACGCCGCAGATGGCCCGCGCGCTGCAAACCATCCACACCATGCGCTGGGACGACAACAGCATGGGCGCCAACTTCCTCTACGACTGGAACGGCATCAACCAGGACTTCGCCGCCGGCCGGATCGGGATGTACGTCTCCGGCGGCGGCAACTACGGCTCGCTGAAGGCGCAGAACGCGATCAAGGCGGACGACTACGGCGTCACAGCCCTTCCCCTGGACGGCTCGAACGCCGGCGTCCTCGGCGGCGGCACGCTCGCCGGCGTCAACGCCAAGGCGAACGACGCCGTGCAGGCCGCGGCGGTGAAGTGGATCGACTTCTACTACCTGAGCAAGCAGGCCGACCAGGCCGCGGCGGTGGCCGACGCGAAGGCGACCGCGGACTCCGGCGAGGCCGTCGGCTCGCCCGAGCTGCCGGTGTTCGACAAGGCCACCTTCGACCAGCGGATGGGCTGGATCGCGCAGTACGTCAACGTGCCGGTGAAGCAGATGACGCCGTACACGGACAAGATGTTCGGCCAGCCGCTGATCCCGGAGCCGACCCGGTCCACCCAGCAGGTGTACGGCCTGCTCGACCCGGTGGCGCAGAAGGTCCTGACCGACCGCGGCGCGGACATCCCCGCGCTGCTGGCCGACGCGCAGACGCAGGCCCAGGCGTTGCTGGACAAGCCGTGACGCTCACGGCGGCCCGGCCGGCGGCGGTGACCAGCCGCCCGGCCCGGGCCCGCCGCCGGCGCACCCCGATGACGTGGGTGCGCGGCGGCGGCCTCGGCACGGTCCTGTTCCTGCTGCCGATGCTGGCCGTGTTCGGGCTGTTCTCGTGGCGGCCGATCGGCCAGGCCGTCGTGATGAGCTTCCAGCAGACGAACCTCGTCTCGGACCCGGTGTTCGTCGGGCTCGACAACTATCGCGCCGTGCTCAGCGACCCGCAGCTGTGGAACGCCGTCGGCAACACGCTGTGGTTCGCCGTGCTCGCGCTGCTGCTCGGCTACCCGATCCCGCTCATCGCCGCGGTGCTGATGAGCGAGGTCCGCCGGGCGAAGGGCCTCTACAGCGCGCTGGCCTACCTGCCGGTGGTGATCCCGCCGGTGGTGGCCGTGCTGCTGTGGAAGTTCTTCTACGACGCGAGCCCGAACGGCGTGTTCAACACCGTGCTGGGCGCCGTCGGGATCAGCCCGGCGCCGTGGCTGCAGTCGGCGTCGACGGCGATGTTCTCGCTGGTCGCGGAGGCGACGTGGGCGGCGGCCGGCGCCACGATCATCATCTACCTCGCCGCGCTGACCAGTGTCCCGCCCGAGCAGTACGAGGCGGCCGAGATCGACGGCGCGTCGGTCCGGGGCAAGGTCTGGCACGTCACGCTGCCGCACCTGCGCGGGGTCCTGCTGATCACGTTCATCCTGCAGATCGTCGGCACCGCGCAGGTGTTCCTCGAGCCGTTCCTGTTCACCGGCGGCGGCCCGGCGCGGTCGACGACCACGATCCTGCTGCTCGTCTACAACTACGCGTTCGCCGACAGCCTCGGCGGCGACTACGGCGCCGCGACCGCGTTGAGCGTCCTGCTCGCCCTGGTCCTGGGCCTGTTCTCCGCCGTGTACTTCCGCCTCACCCGCTCCTGGAGCAAGTCATGACGCGCGCCCTGCTCTCGCCGTCGGACTGGCGGCGGCCCGCCGTCCGCCGCACCACCCGCACCCTGCACGCTTTGTTGCTCGCGGCCCTGTTCCTGGCCGGCCTGGGCCCGATGCTGTGGCTGGCGAAGGCGGCCGTCACGCCGACGCAGGACACGCTGCGCGACCCGCTGGCCCTGTGGCCGCACGGGATCGACTTCGCCAACCTCTCGACGGCGTGGACGCGCGTGCAGATCGACAAGTACTTCCTCAACACCGTGTGGGTCGCCGCCGGGTCGTGGCTGGTGCAGCTGATCGTCGCGACGACGGCCGGGTTCGCGCTGTCGGTGCTGCGGCCGCGCTACCGGCGCGTGCTCACCGGCGTCGTCCTGACGACGTTGTTCGTGCCGGCCGTCGTGCTGCTGGTTCCGCTGTACCTGTCGATGGTCGACTTCTCGCTGATCAACTCGTTCTGGGCGGTCTGGCTGCCCTCGGGCGCCAGCGCGTTCAACATCCTTCTGGTGCAACGGTTCTTCGACAACCTCCCGCGTGAGGTGTTCGAAGCCGCTCGCGTCGACGGTGCGGGCCCGCTGAGGTTGTTCTGGTCGGTCGTGCTGCCGATGTCACGGCCGATCCTCGGCGTCGTCTCGGTGTTCGCGATCGTGGCCGCCTGGAAGGACTTCCTGTGGCCGATGCTGGTGCTGCCCGACCCGGCGGTCCAGCCGCTCTCGGTCCGGCTGCCGGCGTTGCAGAAGTTCGTCGAGCTGGACGTCTTCCTCGCTGCTCTGGCTATTTCGACGGTCATCCCCGTCGTGCTGTTCCTCGTGTTCCAGCGGATGTTCCTGCGCGGCAACGCCTTGAGCGGAGCCGTCAAGGGCTGACTCTCTTTGTTGGGAGAAAACAGATGCGCAGATCTCCAGTTCTGGCCGTCGCGGTACTCACCTTCACCGCTCTCTTGGGCACGGTCCCGGCTCATGCCGCGACCACCCGTCTCGAAGCCGAATCCGCTGCCCTTTCGGGCGGCGCGGTCGTCGAAACCGACCATCCCGGCTACAGCGGTTCCGGGTTCGTCGGCGGTTTCACCGACGGCCACCACGGCACCGCGCGAACGACGTTCGCCGTCTCCGCCGCGTCGGCCGGTTCGTACACCCTCGCGCTCGGTTACGCGAACGGCACCGGCTCCTCTCGAACCCTCACCCTGACCGTGGATTCCGGCGCGGCACAACAGGTTTCGCTGCCTGCGACGGCGTCCTGGGACAGCTGGGGGTCGGCGAGCGTAGCCGTCTCGCTCGGCGCGGGCGCGCACAGCGTGTCGTACACCTTCGGCTCGGGTGACAGCGGCAACGTCAACCTGGACCGCCTCGACGTCACGCCGTCAGCGACCGGGCAGGCGGGTCCGCTGTTCGAGGCCGAGAACGCGACGCTCTCGGGCGGCGCGGTCGTCTCGACCGAGCACCCCGGCTACAGCGGGAGCGGGTTCGTCGGCGGCTACACCGACGGCAACAAGGGCAACGCCCGGACGTCGTTCGCCGTCAAGGCGACGACCGCCGGGGCGCAGTCCCTCGCTCTCCGGTACGCGAACGGCACCGGTGCCGCCATGACGCTTTCGCTCTATGTCGACAGCGTCCGGCAACGGCAGGTGTCGCTACCGGCGTCGGCGAACTGGGACACCTGGACGTCGGCGACCGAGTCCGTGACGCTGGCCGCGGGTGACCACACGGTGGCGTACGCCTTCGACAGCACCGACTCCGGCAACGTGAACCTCGACAGCCTGACCGTGACGCCGTCGGTGCCTTCGCAACCCGCTGGTCCTGGTGAGGCGGAGGCGGCGTTCCTGTCCGGCGGGGCGACCGTCGGCACGGCCACCACGGGCTTCACCGGGCCGGGTTACGTGACCGGCTTCGGGACCGCGGGCGCGCGTCTGGTGCGCACCTTCGCGATGGCTTCCGCCGGAACCGCCACCGCGACGATCCGGTTCAGTGGCGCGGGCACCCTTGCCGTGGCGGCGAACGGCCGTGATGCCGGGTCCGTCTCCTTGCCGTCTGGCTCCGGCTGGCGGACGGCGACGGTCTCGGTGCCGGTCCGCGCCGGCGTCAACACGCTGCAGCTGGCCGGCACCGGCAGCGACGTGCTGGTCGACAGCGTGGTCGTCGCGAACGAGACGGTGCTGGCCGCGCGTGGCGCGACGACGCCGTACACCGAGTACGAGGCCGAAGCCGGGAGCACCACCGGGACCGTGCTCGCCGCGGACCGGACGTTCCACACGGTCCAGGCCGAGTCGAGCGGCCGCCGCGCGGTGCGGCTCGGCGCGACCGGGCAGTCGGTGAGCGTCACGCTGACCAAGCCCGCGAACGCCGTCACGCTGCGGTTCTCGATCCCGGACAGCGCGGACGGCGCCGGGCAGACCGCGCCGCTGGCGCTCTACGCGAACGGGACGAAGATCCGCGACCTGTCCCTGACGTCGAACTACAGCTGGGTCTACGGCGAGTACCCGTACACGAACGTGCCTTCGCAGGGCAGCCCGCACCGGTACTACGACGAGACGCGCGCGCAGATCGGCGACTGGCCCGCGGGCACGGTCCTGAAGCTGCAGAAGGACGCGTCGAGCACGGCCGCGTACTACGACGTCGACCTGCTGGACGCCGAGCAGGCCCCGGCCGCGGCGACCGCACCCGCGGGTGCGCTGTCCATCACGTCGTACGGCGCGGTGCCGAACAACGGGTCGGACGCGACATCGGCGATCAACGCCGCGATCGCCGCGGGCGCGGCCCAGAACAAGCCGGTGTGGATCCCGGCGGGGACGTTCCGGATCACGTCGAAGATCAACGTCGCGAACGTGCGCGTTTTCGGCGCGGGGCCGTGGTCGTCGGTGATCCAGGGCACCGGTCCGCGCGGTGGCTTCTTCGGCACGGGCAGCAACGTGACGCTGGCCGACTTCGCGATCTTCGGTGACGTCCGGATCCGCGACGACAACGGTTCCGACGGCGCTCTGGATGGAAACTTCGGCACCGGGTCGCTGATCCAGAACCTGTGGATCGAGCACACCAAGGTCGGGCTGTGGGCCGACTCGGGCACGAACGGCCTGTACGTCGTCGGCACGCGGATCCGCGACACGTTCGCGGACGGCGTCAACATCCACGCCAAGGACGCCGGCACGAGCAACGTGCGCGTGGACCAGTCGATGGTCCGCAACACGGGCGACGACGGGCTGGCGATGTTCTCCGAAGGCAACACGGTGGCCGGGAGCGCGTACACGTTCAACACGGTCCAGTCGCCGGCGCTGGCCAACGGCATCGGCGTCTTCGGCGGGTCCGGCAACCGCGTCGAGGACAACGTCGTCGCGGACAACGTCACGGCGGGCTCGGGCATCACGGTCGGCACCCGCTTCAACCCGGTCCCGCTGTCGGGCACGACGTCGATCCGCCGCAACACGCTCGTGCGGACGGGCAGCTTCGAGTACAACTGGAACTCGGCGATCGGCGGCCTCTGGATCTACGCGGACTCGGCACCCATCGCGGCCCCGATCGTCGTCGAGGACCTGACGCTGACCGACAGCAGCTACCAGGGCGTGCTGCTGAGCTTCCAGAAGTCGATCACGCAGCTGAGCTGCGACCGCGTGACGATCGCCGGAGCGGGCACGTACGGCATCGAGACGAACGCGACGGGCAGCGCATCGATCGCCAACACGAAGGTGACGGGCGCCACGTCGGGCGGCTTGCTCAACGACGGCGGCTACACGCTGGTGAGGGGAGCCGGGAACTCGGGCTTCTAACGCAAACGGCCCCGGTGACCTGCGAGGTCACCGGGGCCGTTGGGCGTGGCGGGTGAGGGATTCGAACCCCCGTAGGCGTAAGCCAACTGGTTTACAGCCAGTCCCCTTTGGCCACTCGGGTAACCCGCCCAAGCCGGTCGTACCGGCCGGGGAGAAGCTTACCCAAGCACTCCCGGCGGGGGTCAACCGGGATACCCGGGACTAGGCTGGGTGCCCCTGACTAGCGAGTACGAGGTGTGAGGACACGTGGCGGATCCCTCTTTCGACGTCGTGAGCAAGGTCGACCACCAGGAGGTGGACAACGCGCTGAACCAGGCGAGCAAGGAGCTGGGCACGCGCTTCGACTTCCGCGGCACGGGCACGACGATCAACTGGTCCGGCGAGGAGGCGATCGCGATCGAGTCCGAGACCGAGGAGCGCGCCCTGGCTGCGGTCGAGGTCTTCAAGGAGAAGCTGATCAAGCGCAGCATCTCGTTGAAGGCGTTCGAAGCGGACGAGCCGGCCCTGTCGGGCAAGATCTACAAGCTCAGCGGCAAGATCATCCAGGGCATCGCCTCGGACAAGGCGAAGCAGATCGCCAAGTTCATCCGCGACGAGGGCCCGAAGGGCGTGCAAGCCCAGATCCAGGGCGACCAGCTGCGGGTGTCGGGCAAGAAGAAGGACCAGCTGCAGGACGTGATCGCGTTGCTCAAGGGCAAGGACTTCGAGATCGCGCTGCAGTTCACGAACTACCGCTGACACACCTCGTTGACCTGCGGGTATCCGGTTTCGGGTGCCCGTGGGTACAACGTCGGTACAACCGAGCGCGGAGTCAACGAGCATCCGCGTCTGGTCGACGGCGTCCGGCCAGTAGCCGACGTAGGTGTTGAGCGTGACCGTGGGCGTGGTGTGGCCCATCGCGAGCTGAACGGTCTTGACGTTCGCTCCACCGAAGATCAGCACCGTGGCGAAGTAGTGCCGCAGATCGCGCAGGCCGAAGCCCTCCGGCAGGCCAGCGGCCTTCACGGCCGGACGCCAGATGTACATGTGGGACGTCGACTACGACAAGGACGGCAGGCCCTTGCAGGCCGCTCACGACGTCTACGCGGGCGACAAGCACGAGTTCATCTACGAGTGGAACAAAGGCAACATTCAGCCATGACGAGCGAGTGGCCCGGCAACTGGGCTGACCGGATCAGCGGCGAAGCCTGTGAGATGTGCCAGTCGAAACGCTTGGACGAAGACACCTACGGAATCCGGTTCTTCGAGACGGCCAATGTGGACGCCGTGCTTCAGCGAGCCGACATCCAGCGCGGGTACACGCTCGTCATCTGGCGTGGGCGCCACGTCGTTGAGCCATTCGAGCTGAGCGAGTCGGAGGCGCAGGCGTACTGGAAGGCGACGTTGACCGTGGCGAAGGCGCTGGCCACGTTCTACCGGCCGCTCAAGATGAACTACGAGACGCTGGGGAACACCGTCCCGCATCTCCACACGCACCTACTGCCGCGCTTCGTCGAGGACCCTGCTCCGGGGAGGCCGTTCCCGCTGCTACCTCAGAGTGGCAACGAAGCCCGGATCGACCCTGCACAACTCGCCAGCGACGCCGCAGCGCTTCGGGCTCTCCTCGGTTGAGCCGCTGGCCGTGAGGCGGAGGCTTGGTGAGAACTTTCTCTACAGGATCAAGGCAGCCCCTCCGGGGCCGCTCGGCCCCACTTCTTTGCCCCGGCCAAGCCCTCGCGGGGGCGTGCGGCCTAGCGGCCGGTCCCCCGCGAGTCGGCCGGGGCGAGTGGGCCGAAGGGTTCCGGTAAGCCGCGGATCCAAGAGAAGGTGTCCTCGCCGGACGGGCAGGTCTCCGAGATGGCCGGCAGGGCTCGCACGTTGCGTCCGTGGTTGTCCAGACGGCATCTCGTCAACCTCCCGGAGGGCTATCACGCCGCGTCAAGGGGGCGGTTTCGAAGCTCGGTCACGGTCAGCGGAAGGTGCCCCCTTGACCCGACGTGATCGGGCTGCGCCAGGTCGACGAGATGCCGAGAGGCCACCCACTAATCTTCATTTAGCTCCAACTCGGCACCATCAACCGGACGAGCAGCCATCCATTTAGACACAAATTCTCGACCTTTGCCAGTAATTTTGTAGCTTTCACGAGCCGGAATACCCATAATAGAAATCATGCCACCACCACGATTGACTTTCTCAAGCATTTCATCTCGCAACAGATACCAAAGCTGCAGGTCAAGGCCACCTTGAAGCTCAAGAATATCAGCATCAGGCGACATCGAAAACAGTTCAAGAACCCGCTTCTCAAGATCTCCGTAACGATTGTTGAGAACCGACAGGTTTGCCTTATAGAGATGGATCGACTTGCGATCAATATTCCCAGCCGTCTTACGCGCATGACAATTTGCACACAGAACGATCATGTTCGAGAACTCGTGCTTGCGGACCTTCGCCCAATCCTCGATGTGATCGAATTGCAAAGGTGTCGCCTGCCGGCAAGTCGGGATCGCGCACCGATGCCCAGCCTCTACGAGCAGCTCACGCTTGAGCGCTGCTGGGATTTTCGGCCGATCCTCTGCCATGCGCCGCTCCGTTCATGAGGCATCACGAGGCGCACAGTCTTACATGACGTATGTGGGTACAAATCCGGTACAGACGGCACCAACTAGCGACGACCAACGACCACCATCAACGGGCACAAACCTGCAGCTCAGAGCCCCACACCACGGCATCACCCCAGGTCGGACGCAGTTCACGAACTACCGCTGAGCAGGGGGTTGACCTGCGGGTATCTCGGATCGAGGTGCTCGCGGGTCCGCCTGAAGTACTCGTAAGTGAAGGCTCCGGCGGGCTGATCCCGGAAGCCGCGCACCTAGCCGTGGCCGCGAGGAAAGATGTCCTCGCCGGACGGGCAGGTCTCCGAGATGGCCGGCCTCATATGCAAGTCGCGTTCGTGGGTGGCCGGGCGGCATCTCGTCGACCTCCACAAGGGCTATCACGCCGCGTCAAGGGGGCCGTTTTCGGCACCCGTCGCGTTAGGCGGAAAGGGCCCCCTTGACCCGGCGTGATCGGGCTTCGCCAGGTCGACGAGATGCCGCGAGGCCACCCACTGGTCTTCGATCAGTCTCGGTCGCGGCGGTAGCTGTAGTGGATCAAGCCCTCGTGGTACTTGCCCACCCGGTCGTACAACGCGCGTGCCGGGGCGTCCTCCAGTGTGTTCCAGTACAGGCCCGGGAAACCCTGCTCCTTCGCGTCCCGTGCCACCCAGTCGATCATCGCCGTCGCGATGCCCCGCCGGCGGGCTTCCGGGGCCACGAACAGGTCCGCCAGGTAGCACTTCGCGGCGTACCAGATGCTCGCGTGGAACAGGTAGTGCGCTGCGCCCACCACCTCGCCGTCCAGGCGGGCGGCGATTCCGCGGGTCCGGTCGTCGTCCAGCAGGCGGCGCCAGGTGCGTTCGTAGGCTTCGTCGGCTCGCTCCACCTCGAAGTGCGCGTCCTTGCCGCGGGCCAGGACTTCCCAGCCTGCGCGGTCGGATTCGGTCAGGAAGCTGATCTCCACCAACGAATACCTCCGCTCAGGACGGCATGATCGTCCAGGTCGCCTCGTAGCCGTCCACCCTCAGGTACGCCGGACCTCGAACGTCCCGGTCCACCTCGACGTCGCCGATCTCGTTCACCAGCAGGTCGCCGGTCTCGGTGGACTGCACCCACAGGGCTATGTTGCCGCGGGTCTTCGCTTTGAGGTGGACGCGTGTGATGCCCGCCGGGACGCGTAAGACTGCGTCGCCCTTTCCCGAGGTCAACTTGCTCGCCTCCGGGAGGCTTCGGTAGTCCGCGATCGTCGCCGTCCAAGGGGCGTCCGCCAGGACCGTCACCTTTCTCGTGGGGCGGTCCGGTTCCGTGTTCAGCCAGGTCGTGCCCTTGTACGCGCCGATCGCGTTGACCAGGCCGAACTCGCCGCCGTCGGTGCTGATGATCACGTTGCCCGCGCACTTCGGGCAGTCGAACGTGAAGAAGCCCAGCTGGTCCGCCGGCCACGTCACCGCGAACTGGCCTTCGCCCTTGCCCGTGTGCGTCTCCGGCGGCACGTCACGCGGAGCGGCCGGCGCAGTCGTCGGAGGAGCCGCCGGTACGGCAGCAGCAGAAGAACCAGCGGCCACGATCACGCCGTACCCGGTACCCGACGCGCACCCCGACACCAGCACCACGGCCGCGAGCGCGCACACCACTTTCTTCATCAGATCCCCCTCAGTGATCTTTCGGCCGGCTTTGCCCCGGCGTTACCGTCGCCTTGTGTGATCGATCACCCAATCGGGCGCAGGCAAACCCCGAACGTGCGAACGCCGCGCGACCGTCCACAGCAGACCGCCCGCAGCGTGTTGTAATCGCGCGGTCACTGCGTGGAGAGGGTCAGGATGCGCCGTTTGCTCGTCTTCGTGCTTCCGCTGGTCCTCGTCACCGCCCTGCTGACGCCCGCGAGCGCCGCCGAACGGCAGCAGCTCGTTCCCGGCTACGGCTCCTACGCCCGGCTCGTGCGGCTCGAACACTCCGCTTTCGGACGCGGACGCATCATCGCCGCGCTCACCAGCGAAGACGCCGGGGGCAAGTTCACCCCCGTCATGGAGAGCACGGACGAAGGCGCGTCGTTCCACGAGATCGCCGAGATCCACGACCCCGACGGCCGCTACGGCATGTGCTGCGGCACCCTCTACGAACTCCCGCAGCGCGTCGGCCGGCTCCGCGCGGGCACCCTGCTGTGGGCCGCGTCCTACCGGCAGGACGCCGGAGCGCAGCGCCGCGTCGGGATCAAGATCTGGGCCAGCAAGGACGGCGGCCGCTCCTGGGGGTTCCTGGCCGAAGCCGCCCGCTCGCACAACATCGACGGCATCTGGGAGCCGGAGTTCACCGTCGACGCCGGGGGCACGCTCTGGCTGCACTTCGCCGACGAGACGCAGGCGCCGAAGTACGCGCAGGTGCTCAACCGCGTCGCCTCGACCGACGGCGTGAACTGGGGCACCAAGCAGCTCACCCTGGCCATCCCGCCGGACCGGGTGCGCCCCGGCATGCCGATCATCCGGCGGCTGCCCGACGGCCGGTACTACTTCGCCTACGAGATCTGCAACTTCCGCGACCGCTACTGCGACCCGTACTTCAAGATCTCGCCCGACGGCGCCAACTGGGGCAGCCCGACCGACCCCGGCACCCGCGTCAACACCGCGAACGGCAACTACTTCCAGCACGCGCAGACGATCACGTTGTTCCCCGGCGGGCCGAACGGCGTCCGGATCGTCATGGTCGGGCAGATCTACACCGACGCCAAGGGCAAACCGCAGCCCGGCAACGGCCAGGTCCTGCTCGCGAACGACAACTTCGGCAGCGGCAACTGGTACGAGCTGCCCGCGCCGGTGCACATCACCGGCATCTACAACAACTTCTGCCCCAACTACTCCTCGACGCTGCTGCCGGTGGACGACGGCAAGAACGTCCTGGAGATCGCCACCGAGTACAACCTCGGCTGCAAGGCCTACTTCGGCAAGGGGCCGGCCTTCTAGCGCTTCCCCATCACGGCTCCACCCGCTGCCCCGTAGGGTGGGCCGCGGCGGTGGACCGAGCAGAGGGAGGCAGCGAATGAAGGGCATCGTGCTGGCCGGAGGCAGCGGGACACGCTTGCACCCGATCACCCAGGCGGTGTCGAAGCAGCTGCTCCCCGTCTACGACAAGCCGATGGTCTACTACCCGATCTCGGTGCTGATGCTGGCCGGGATCCGCGAGATCCTCATCATCTCCACCCCCGCTGACCTGCCGATGTTCCGCAAGCTGCTGGGCAACGGCGACCAGTTCGGCCTCGCGTTCACCTACGCCGAGCAGGCCAGTCCCAACGGGCTGGCCGAGGCGTTCGTGATCGGCGCGGACTTCATCGGCGACGACGACGTCGCGCTGGTGCTCGGCGACAACATCTTCTACGGCCAGGGCTTCTCCAGCCGGCTGCAGGCCGCGGTCCGGGACCTCGACGGCTGCGTCCTGTTCGGCTACCCGGTCAAGGATCCCGAGCGCTACGGCGTCGGCGAGGTCGGCGCGGACGGCAAGCTGGTCTCCATCGAGGAGAAGCCGGCCAAGCCCCGCTCGAACAAGGCGATCACCGGGCTGTACTTCTACGACAACCAGGTCGTCGAGATCGCGCGGGCGCTCAAGCCGTCGCCGCGCGGCGAGCTGGAGATCACCGACGTCAACCTCACCTACGTGCGCCAGGACCGCGCGACGCTGATCGAGCTGAGCCGCGGGTTCGCCTGGCTCGACACCGGCACGCACGATTCGCTGCTCGAGGCCGGGCAGTTCGTGCAGGTGCTGGAGCACCGGACCGGCGTGCGCATCGCCTGCCTCGAGGAGATCGCGCTGCGGATGGGCTTCATCGACGCCGACGAGTGCTACGCGCTGGGCTCGAAGCTCGCGAAGTCCGGCTACGGCGACTACGTCAAGGCCGTCGCCGTGGCGGCGGGAGCCGCGGCCTAGAACAGCTGGTCGCGCAGCGTCGGCCCGGCGTACTCCGTCCGGAAGACGCCGCGTTCCTGCAGGTGCGGGACGACTTTCTCGACGAACTCGTCGAGCCCGCCCGGGGTGAGGTGCGGGGCGAGGACGAAGCCGTCGGCGGCGTCGGACTGGACGTACTCGTCGATCGTCGCGGCCACGGTCGCGGGCGAGCCGACGAACTGCTGGCGCGCGGTGGCCTCGATCACCAGCTCGCGGATCGACAGCTTCTTCTCTTCGGCGAGGGCCCGCCACTTCGCGGCCAGCGCGGCCGGGTCCTTCTCGTGGCGGACGCGGCCCCAGGTCAGCGGCGCGGCGTCCGGGTCCGGGTCGATGTCGGGCAGCGGCCCGTCGACGTCGTAGGCCGACAGGTCGCGGCTCCACACCTGCTCGAGGAACTGGATCGCGGTGGCCGGGCGGACCTGCTGGTACCGGATCTCCCGCGCGCGCTCCGCGGCTTCGGCGTCGGTGTCGCCGAGGACGAACGCCGCGGCCGGCATGATCAGCAGCTCGCCGGGCTCGCGGCCGTAGGTGCTCAGACGCCGCTTGACGTCGTGGAAGAACGCCTGGCCGTCTTCGAGCGTGCCGTGCCGGCTGAAGATGACGTCGGCGGCCTTCGCGGCGAACTCGCGGCCTTCGCCGGAGTCGCCGGCCTGGATGACGACCGGCTGCCCCTGCGGCGTGCGCGGCAGCGTGAACTCACCGTGGATGTCGAACTGTGGTCCACTGTGGACGAACTTGCCGGGGTCGCGCGCGAAGACGCCGTTCTCCTTGTCCCCCACCAGGGTTCCGGGCTGCCAGCTGTCCCACAGCTCGCGCACGGTGGCCAGGAACTCCTCGGCGCGCGCGTACCGGTCCTCGCGCTTGAGGAAGCCGCCGCGCCGGAAGTTCCGGCCGGTCCAGGCGTCCGGCGACGTCACGACGTTCCACGCCGCCCGCCCGCCGGAGAGGTGGTCGATGCTCGCGACCTGGCGCGCCACCTCGTAGGGCTCGTTGAACGTCGACGAGAGCGTCCCGGCCAGGCCGAGGTGGGTGGTGACGGCCGACAGCGCGGCCAGCACCGCGGTCGTGTTGGGCCGCCCGACGACGTCGGTGTCGAGGATCTTGCCCGCGTGCTCGCGCAGCCGCAGGCCTTCGGCCAGGAACAGGAAGTCGAGCTTGCCGCGTTCGGCCGTGCGGGCGAGGTGCTCGAACGACGCGAAGTCGATCTGGCTGCCCGCCGCCGGGTCGCTCCACACCGTGGTGTTGTTGACGCCGGGGAAGTACGCGGCGAGCTTGATCTGCTTGGTCATCTCAGGCTCCCGGGGTGACGGCGTACTGGTTGACCGCGCGGCCGAGCCCGAGGTGCTCGCGCAACGTCGAGCCGCGGTAGCCGGGCCGGAACGCGCCGGCCGCGCGCAGGGCCGGGACGACCTCGCCGGTCAGCAGGTCGAGGTCGTCGGGCAGCACCGCCGGCCGCAGGTGGAAGCCGGCGACGCCGGACTCGGCGGCCCAGCGCGGCAGCTCGGCGGCCAGCTGCGCGGGGGTGCCGACGAACGACAGGCCGACGGGCTCGAACGGCGTCAGCGCGTCCAGCTCCCGCCGCCGGTCCCGGGCGGTCTGCGCGGTCTCGGCGAGCACGATCGAGACGGTCGCGAGCACCTTCGCGCCGGGGAACCGCGCGGCCGCGGCGCGCACGGCGTCGAGGTGGTCCGCCCTGGTGATGACCAGGTCGGCGGCGACGGCGTGCGGGGAATCGCCGTAGACGGCGGTCACCGGGTGGCCCTGCGGCGGCCGCGGCGTGATCGACGGGCCCTTCACGCTGAAGAAGTCACCCTCGAAGTCGACGTAGTGCAGCTTCTCCCGGTCGATGAACCGGCCGGTGGCCGCGTCGCGGATGATCGCGCCGTCCTCCCAGCTGTCCCAGAGCCGGGTGACGACGTCGACGACCTCGGCGTTCTCCGCCTCCGCGGCGGCCTCGGCGGGCGCCGCGCGCCGGCCGAAGTGCGCGGCCTCGGCGCCGGTGCGCGACGGCACGGCGAGCACGCCGGCGCGGCCGCGGCTGGCGTAGTCCAGCGTCGCGACCGACGTCGAGACGTGGAACGGCTCGGTGTGCGTGGTGGTGACCGTCGGCACCAGGCCGATCCCGCTGGTCGCCGGCGCGATCGCGGACAGCGTGAGCAGCGCGTCGAGGCGGCCGCGGACGACCTCTTCGCCGCCGGACTGCAGCGCCAGCGAGTCGTCGAGGGTGACGAAGTCGAGCGAAGCCGCCTCGGCGAGCTTCGCGTACTTCAGGTAGTGGCCCGAGGTGAACAGCGCGGCGGGCTCGGCCGCGGACACGCGCCACGCGGCCGGGTGGTACCCGGCCCCGTCGATGGCGACGCCCAGGTGCAGCTCTGCGGAGACCATGCCTGCGCAACTCCGCGCGCCCGACGTGGATTCCCCGTCCCAGCATGTGGAAGACCTACGAAAGTGACGCCTGGGGGTCAGAGGCCGCCGGGGGCGCGGCGGGCCATCTCCTCCAGCCGCGCGATGCGGTCGGCGATCGGCGGGTGCGTCGAGAACAGCTTGCTCATGCCCTCACCCGGGCGGAACGGGTTCGCGATCATCAGGTGCGACTGCGACACCAGCTGCGGCTCCGCGACCAGCGGCCGCGCCCGCGTGCCCGCGTCCAGCTTGCGCAACGCCGAGGCCAGGCCCAGCGGGTCGCCGGTCAGCTCGGCGCCGGACGCGTCGGCCTGGTACTCCCGCGACCGGCTCACGCCCATCCGGATGACGGCGGCCGCGATCGGCCCGACGAAGAGCAGCAGCAGGCCGACCAGGGGGTTCCCGTCGCGGTTGTTGCCGCCGAAGAAGAACGCGATGTTCGCGAGCACGCTGATCAGGCTGGCCAGCGCCCCGGCGACGCAGGAGATCAGGATGTCGCGGTTGTAGACGTGGGACAGCTCGTGGCCGAGCACGGCCCGCAGCTCACGCTCGTCGAGGATGTCGAGGATGCCGGTGGTGCAGCAGACCGCGGCGTGACGCGGGCTGCGGCCGGTGGCGAACGCGTTCGGCGCGGCCGTCGGGCTGAGGTACAGCGCCGGCATCGGCTGCCGGGCGGCCGTCGCGAGCTCGCGCACGATCCGGTACATCGCGGGCTGCTCGGCCTCGGACACCGGCTGCGCGTGCATCGCGCGCAACGCCAGCTTGTCCGAGTTGAAGTAGGCGAAGGCGTTCATCCCGAGGGCGATGACCAGGCCGATGACCAGGGCACCGCGCCCGAAGAGCCCGCTGATCGCGACGATGATCGCCGACAGCAGGCCGAGCAGCAACGCCGTCTTCAACCCGTTCTGGTGCCCGTGCACGCGCGCTCGCCTCCGTCCGCTCTTTCCCGCTCTTCTGGTGGGTTACCCACTGGAAACAACGCGATCGGGGGACCCGAAGTTCCTTCGCGTGATCATCGCGCGGGTTACGCTCGGGAGGCGAATCGATCACGAGCGGAGGCGCCGATGCGAGGCCGCCGGATACGTCGGAGGACCCTGTTCGCCCTGGTCACAGCGGGCGCGGGGGCGGTGTTCCTGCCCGGGGTCGCGCGCGCGGAGAACGTCCGGTCGATCGAGCTGGGCGGCGCCCCGACCGGGATCGCGGTGAATCCGGTCACCGGCCTCGGTTACGTCACGGATCCCCAGGCCGGGACCGTTTCCGTAGTGGACCCGCAGAGCGCGACGATCGGCGCGGTGGTCCGCGTCGGCGGCGCGCCCGGCGACATCGCGGTCGACTCGGTCGCCAACCGGATCTACGTCGCCAACCCGCCGGCCGGCACCGTCGTGGTGCTGGACGGCCGCACCCACGACCTGGTGAGCGTCATCGGCGCGGGCGCCGGCGCGGCCACCCTGGCGGTCGACGAGCAGGCCAACCGCGTCTACGCGGCCAGCGGAGGCACCGGCATGCTCGCCGTGCTCGACGGCGTCAGCTGCTCACTGGCGGCCCTCGTGCCCGGCCCGAAGCCGAGCCTGGGCGGCATCGCCGTCGACCCCGGCCGCAAGCTGGCCTACTGCGCCAGTACCGACACCGACTCGGTGGAGGTGTTCGACATCGACGCCGGGGAGTTCGTCGCGAGCGTGCACGTCGGGGCGAAGCCGACGGCGGTCGCGGTGCACGCCGCGAGCGGCACGGTGTACGTCGCGAACTCCGGCATCCACCACATGTCCATTGTGGACTCCTCGACGCGCACCGAACGCAAGACCGTGTTGCTGCGCAGCGAATCCTCCGCGCTCGCCGTGCACCAGGGCACGAACACGGTCTACACCAACGGCGGCCAGAACGGGATCGGCCGGATCGACGGCGCCACGGGCACGCTGACCGGCGACCTGTCGCTGGGCGTCAACCCCGGCGACGTCGCCGTCGACCAGCGGACGCACACGGTGTTCGTCACGGATCCCTTGCACGGCAGGGTTTCCCTCATCGGGGATTTCTGAGCACGCACCTGGGGTAACTCCAGGTATACGGTCGGGGACTATGAAACTCGGACTGCAGATCCCCGACTTCACCTGGCCGAACGGGGCGTCCGCGCTGGGCGCCGACCTGGCCGCCGTCGTCCGCACCGCCGACCAGGCGGGCTTCGACTCCATCGCCGTGATGGACCACTTCTTCCAGATCGGCGGGGTCGGCCCCGTCGAAAACGACATGCTCGAGGCGTACACCACCCTCGGCTTCATCGCGGCGCACACCGAGCGCGCCAAGCTGCTGACCGTCGTCACCGGTGTCCTCTACCGCCACCCGGGCCTGCTGGCCAAGGCGATCACGACGCTGGACGTGCTCTCCGGCGGCCGCGCGATCCTCGGCGTCGGCGCGGGCTGGAACGAGGAGGAGTCGAAGGGCCTCGGCTTCCCCTTCCCGCCCCTGAAGGAGCGTTTCGAACTGCTGGAGGAGAACCTCCAGTACATCCTGCAGATGTGGGCGGAGGGCGACGCGCCGTTCAAGAGCGCGCACTTCGACGCGTCGCGGCTCCTGAACGTCCCGCAGGTGCTTTCGAGCCCGCGGCCGCCGATCATGATCGGGGGCGGCGGCGAGAAGAAGACGCTGCGTTTCGTCGCGAAGTACGCCGACCAGTGCAACCTCTTCAACAGCCCGGAGCTGGAGCACAAGCTCGACGTCCTCAAGCAGCACTGCGAGACCGAGGGCCGCGACTACGGCTCGATCACCAAGACCGTCTACCACATCCTCGACATCGGCGAGGACGGCGAGAAGACGGGCGAGCTGCTGAAGGAGCTGGAGCGGCTGAACGGGCTCGGCATCGAGGTCGCCCTCGGCATGGTCCCGCACGTGCACAACCCGGCGATCCTTGAGAAGTTCGGCACCGACGTCATCCCGGCCGCCGAGCAGATCGGCTGACCTGCCGGACAAAAGAACAATCAATTCCCCGCGGATCCCCTGATATCGTTTCTTCGATATTTCGGGATCTGCGGGGGCCACCATGACGGAATCACCGGCTCGGCTGAACGTGATCGCCCCGTCCTGTCTCGGCGAGGCCCTTTCGCCGCACGTGTTCCTGCTCGAAAAGCAGGACATCCGGCTGGTGCTGACGGCCGATCTGTCCTGCACCCTGCGGGAACACCGCGGCGCGGTGGCCGCGGTGCCCGCTTTCACCGAAGCCGAGGTATCGGTGATCAGCGCGCTCCGGGCCGCGTTTCCCGGGCAAGCGGTGATCGGCGTCGTCGACGACGCCTCCGGTAATCAGACATACGCCGCGATGCACGCCGGGGCGCACGGCGTGCTCAACATCCAGCTGCCGCCGTCCCGCGCGGTGACCGTGATCCACCGGCAGGCCGCGCGCCTCGCGCTGGCCACCCCGGATCACCCCGGCGCCGCGCCGGCGTTGAGCGTGAGCGACTTCGCGGTGCTCGAGATGGTGATCGAAGCCCGGTCGACGCGGGAGATGGCCCGGCGCTTCTACTGCTCCGAGCGGACGATGTACCGGCGCCTGAAGGACATCTACGGCCACATCGGCGTCGACGGCCGCCGCGGGCTCCTCGAACTGCTCGCCACGCGCCGGCGGGTGTTCAGCTGAACAGCAGGACGCGGTCCCACGACGACGGGCCGCGCCCGTCGTACCCCGCGAACGGCAGCAGCGCGCACGCCACTCCGGCCGCGCCTTCGACGAGCCCGGCCACGTCGACGGGCGCGCCGGATTCGTGGTGCCGGAACAGGAACTCCGCCGTTTCGTCCGCCCCCGCGGCCACGCGCCGGGCGACGCGGCCGGCCGCGGCCAGCAGCTCCGGATCGCCGGTGGCCGTGCCGACGCGGTGCAGGGCGCGCAGCAAACCGGCGTAGCCGTGGCAGACGGTCGGGCCGTCGAGGTGCCATTCGGCCTCGGGACGCCGGGTGACCGCACGCAGGGACTCGACCGCGAGCCGCTGCCAAGCCGGTTCGCCCAGCACGGTCCCGGCCCGGTGCAGGGCGACCGCGACGCCGGGAGCGCCATAGCACCAGGCGCTCTTGGCCGGGACCGGGGTTTCCGCGGCCCAGGCCGGGAAGTACGGCCCGGCGGCGTCTTCGCCGGCGACGTCACGCAGCCAGCCGGCGAGGTGGTGCATCGCGTCCTGCTGGCCGGGCACGAGCCGCTCGTGTTCCGCGGCGAGGGCCAGGAACGCGAGGATCCCGGTGACGCCGTGGGCCATCCCGGCGTCGGCGCCGGGCCGGGTTTCCGTGACCGCCAGCCGGACCAGCGCGTCCAGGGTCGGTCCGACGTCGGCACCCGCGTCGAGCAGGACGCGCCCGAGCCCGGTGAGGCCGTTGACGACGTCGTAGCCGCGCGGGTGGGCGAGCCGGTGCGCCTGCGCGGCCTCGGCGTACGCGGTCAGCCGCGCCCGCAGCCCCCGGTAGCGGCCGGTGCCCGCCGCGCACGTCTGCGCGGCGGCGAGCACCGCGGCCGGGCCCTCGTACAGCCCGGCGGCCGGCGCGGCGTCCAGTGCGGCCACCGCGGCCGCGAGGTGCCGGTGGGCCACCGGCAGCCACCGCTCGTCCGCCCGGCCCAGCTCGCCGAACAGCATCGCGACGCCGGGGTGACCGCGGAACAGCGAGGTCGGCCGTGCGCCGCCCGATCCGACGGGCGTGAGCCGCCGCGCGGTCTCGGCCACGAGCGCCGCGAAGTCCGCGGTCACGAGTGCTTCCGGCGGCCGAGGTGGTCGAGAACCGCGGCGCGCGCGTAGCCGTGCACCTTCCGCTCCCGCTCGACGGGCCCGCCGAACAGCCGGTTGCACGTCATGTGCAGCAGGCTCGCCAGGATCTCCTCGGCGTCGCTCGGCTCGCGGACGACGTCGCCGTAGCGGCGCACCGCCTCGTCGCGCGGGCCGAGCGCGTCGACGACCGCGCGTCCCTCGGCCGTCGCGCGCAGGCCGGGCCAGCCGCCGGCCGGGTCCACGAGGGACCGCCACCGGACGCGGTTCCGGGCGTACTCGCGGCCTGGAGCGATGGCCGGCAGCCGGTCCGCGGCACCGAACGCGTGGGCCAGCGCCGCCAGCGACACCGCGGCCAGCTCGTCCAGCGAAAAGGCCGTTCGCCGTTCCAGATCCAGCAGCCTCAGCGCGAGCTCGCTGTCGGCGTGGAACACCGCCTCGGCCGCCGGCATCGCCGCCGGGCCGCCGTAGCGCTCCAGCTCCGGCTCGTGGCTCGCCACCAGCCAATCGCCGATCAGCCGCTGGTCCGACCACTCGCCGAGCCGCGCCGCGAGGCGGGGGAACACCGACGGCCACAACGTCGCCGGGTCGCCGTGGAACCGCAGCCGCAGAACCGGGTCCGGCTCCGCGTAGCGGACGAAGTACCAGGGCTCGCAGGCTTCGGCGGCCAGCGCCGGGAGCCGGTCGCGCACGACGTCCGGTCGCGGCGAGAAAATCTTGACGTACAGCCACTCCCCGCCCGGCTGGTACCGGCGGCGAGCCAGCGGCGGCCGGGGCGGCGGCGCGGACCGCACCGGCGTCCGGCGGCTGAGCCCGACGACCACCTCGGCGGGCCGGCCGCCCAGCCAGCCACCCGGATCGACGGACTCGGTGGCGACCAGGCCGGCGTCCTTCCGCAGCTCGTCGCGCAGGATCGCCCGGTGCCACGGGTCGGCCAGGTCGAGCGTCAGCCGCTGGTCCCGGCTGCGCACCTCGATCCGCTCCGGCACCCGCCACACCGTCCGCCAGCGCTCGACCGCGCCGGGCCAGGCGTCGTCCGGCACGTCGCGCAGGGCGTCCAGCCGCCACACCGCCGGGCTCAGCACCGTGCGCCGGTAGCGCACGCGCGGCAGGTACGGCCCGGCGAGCGCGCTCCCCCAGTCCCACGGTTCCCACAGCCGCGTCCCGGTCAGCCCGGCGTCGTGCAGGAACCGGACGACGTTCGGCGCCTGGTCCTCGAGCCGCAGCATGTTGTGCACCACCGGCAGCAGCTCGGTGCCGGTCGGGACGTGCACGACGGTCACCCGGCCGCCGGTCACGCCGACGGCGAGATCGGCCGGCTCGAGCGTCCCCCCGGGCAGGCCGACCGCGATCCGCCGGCCGGTGTGGGCGGGCGTGTTGACGACGTTCGCGCCGCGCCCCTCGCGCGGCTGGTAGGCCAGGGTCACGGCCTGCTCGTCCCGCTCCACGACGTCCGGGTCGGGGAGCATCCCGGCGAACCGGCTCGCGGTCGCGCCGGGCTGGTACGACCCGTGGCTCGGCGCGGTGACCAGCCGGAACTCGCCGGCGGCGAGGTCCTCGACCGAGGCCGCGCACAGCTGGAAGCAGTACTCGCCGAAGCGCGTGACCTCGGCCGGGTCGCCGTCGTCGGCCAGGGCGTCGACGGTCTCGTCGTCGAGCACGACCTCGCGCGCGCCGTCCCGGACCACCTCGGCCACCAGCGCCGCCACCCGGCGGTCCCGGGCGGTCCGCTCCGGCGGCGGCTCCGGCGTCGCGGGCCGCGCGGCCGGCCACCGGTAGCCCGCCGGGGCGCCGATCCCGGCGGTCTCGTCGAGGGCCTCCAGCAGCGGGACCAGCCGTCCGGCGCCGTACCGCGCGGTGAACCGGGCCTGCCACTCGCCGAGGACGGCCCGACGCGGCGACATCCGCCACATCGCGGTGACCGCGGCCGCGGCCTCGGCGCGGACGTCCTCCGGCAACCGGACGCGCAGCCCCTGCCGGGTGTCGACGTGCACGGGGTTCTCGTGCGGCCGCACGGCCCGCGCGAGGGCGACGACGCGACGGAGTTCGGCGGTCCCTTCGCCGATCGGCCGCGCGTCGTAGGCGTCACGCGCTTCGGCCACGGCGACGAGCGCGTCGCGCAGCGGTACGACCGCACCGCGGCGCCCGGCCGCGGCCAGCACGTCGATGACGTGGGTGAGCGGGTCACCACCGTCGAGCGGCGGCCGCAGCGACGTCAGCAGCACGCCCTGGCGCACCAGCTCGGCGATCAGCCCGATGGCTCGGGGGTCGGAGACCGGGAACCGGTCCCGCAACGCGGCGACGACGTCCGCGACAGGACGGGCCGGGCGCGTCTCGGCGAGCACGGCCTCGACCGCCGGGGTGCACCGCACCGAGACGGCCGCGCGGCGCCCCGCCGAGGGCGTGTCGAGGTGCAGCCGGTCACCGCGGCGGACCACCGTCGAGTGCGCTTGGACGTCGAGGTAGGGCAGCAGGCCGGGGTCCGGTTCGGCCGCTTCGACGACCTCCCGCAGCCAGCCGAGGTCGACGCGGGTCCGCGTCCGCGCCGGTCCGTCGTCCTCCACCTTCGGCGCGACGTCGAACCGGCCGGCGGACACCCCGGCGAACAGCCCGAACGGCGTCGGCCGGGTCCGCGAGCGGAGGTCGTACTTGAGCACGGCGAGCGCGGCCCGCCGCAGCTGAGCAGGCTTGCGCGCGGCGAGCCGGCCGCTCCGCGCGTCCGCCAGGACCGCGGCGAGGCTCGGGCTGGCGACCTCGATCGCTTCGGCCAGCTCGGCCTCGGCGGCCGCGGCGCGCAGGACGTCCCGGCACGCCTCGGGAGCCGGGCCGCCGGGGGCGGCCGGCAGCCGCGCGGCGCCCGAGCGCAGCGGGGTGCGTACGACGAAACCGTCGTGCACCCGGAAAATCTCGTCACCCATTTCCGGCCTCCGGGAAACCGGCGGCGGAAAACCGGAACCGGTCCGGTTTTCCGCCCGCCGCGGCGATCAGAAGGCCGAGCAGCAGTCGGTGCCGAGGATCCAGACGACGACGTCCGGGTTGAACTCGGCCTGGACGTCGAGGTCGAACTCGTCCGGCACGACCTGCATCTCACCATGTGCGTTCTGCATGATTCCGCTCCTGTCCGTGGGTACGGGGATTTCGACGTTCACCGGGGCCCTGGTGCTCACCCAGTAAATGGGCGAACCCGCGACCGGGGCAATCGCCGGCGGACAGGTTGGCAGTGATGGCAGGGCCGGTCAGCCGTCCTTGGCGACGCGGCGGGTGAGGGCCGCGACGCCGATGCCGACGACGGCCAGCACGATCCCGGCGATCACCCAGCCGACCAGGGCCAGCACCACGCCGGTGGCCGCGAACAGGGCGAACTCCACCAGGAAACGGGCCGGTTCCGGGAGCCGCCGGGAGGCCTTCGGGGCGATGAACAGGCCCCAGACGGCGGCCGCCGCCACCGGCAGCAGGACGGCGTCGACGATCGCCAGCACCACACCGCCGCCGAGCTGGGTACCGGCCAGGGCCAAGCCGCCCAGGAGCGCCAGTTCCGTCAGGAACCGGACCGTCAGCACCACACCCGCGACCCCGCTCAGGCGGGGAGTCGGCTCCGAAGTCATCCGCCCAGCGTAGGGCCCAAGTCCACTGTGGACGTTACGGATCCGGACCGGCACCGTCCGTGATCTGCACCACAGGTCACCTGCTTGGCGTGGTGATGTTGCGGTTCCGAATCGGTCCACCGGCCCGGCACGCGTCGCTGTAACGACCTTCCACCGCCGCTCGACGTGTCTAACGCACATCGCGACCGCGAGTCCAAGGAGCCTGGTAGATGACCACATGTCGACTCTGCGGTTCGACAAACACGGCCAGCGTCGTGGACCTCGGCGCGACTCCCCCGTGTGAGCGATTTCTGACCGCCGAACAGCTCGACGAGCCGGAAGCCACTTTCCCGCTGCACCTCATCGTGTGCACCGAGTGCTGGTTGGCGCAGATCCCGCCGTTGATCGACCCGGACGACACCTTCACGGAGTACGCGTACTTCTCCTCCTTCTCGACGTCGTGGGTGGAGCACGCGAAGCGGTTCGTCGACGGCTCGGTCGAGCGCCTCGGACTGGACGAGAAGTCGTTCGTCGTCGAGGTCGCCAGCAACGACGGTTACCTGCTCAAGCACGTCGTCGGGCACGGGATCCGGTGTCTGGGAGTCGAACCTTCGGTGAACGTCGGGCAGGCCGCGCGCGACGCCGGCGTGCCCACCCTGACCGCGTTCCTCTCCGAGGAAACCGGCCGTCAGGTGCGCGAGGAGCACGGGCCGGCCGACCTGGTCGCCGCCAACAACGTCTACGCGCACATCCCCGACGTCCTCGGCTTCACCAAGGGCCTGCGCGCCCTGGTCGCGGACGACGGCTGGGTCTCCATCGAGGTCCAGCACCTGCTCACGCTGATCGAGAAGAACCAGTACGACACGATCTACCACGAGCACTTCCAGTACTACACGGTCGAATCGGCCCGCCGCGCCCTCGCGACCGGCGGCCTGACCGTCGTCGACGTCGAACTGGTGCCGACGCACGGCGGGTCGATCCGGCTCTGGGCGCGTCCCGACAAGGTCGCGGGCGAGCCCAGCGAGCGGATGACCGACGTGCTGGAGCGGGAGAAGGCCGCCGGGCTGCACGAGCTGTCCGGGTACACCGAGTTCGCCGAGCGCGTCACCCGCGTGCGGCTGGACCTGCTGAAGTTCCTCATCGAGGCGCGCAACGACGGGAAGACCGTCGTCGGCTACGGCGCCCCGGGCAAGGGCAACACCTTGCTCAACCACTGCGGGATCCGGACGGACCTGCTGAGCTACACCGTCGATCGCAACCCGTACAAGCACGGCCGCTTCACGCCGGGCACACGCATTCCGGTGCTGCCCCCGGAGCGGATCGAAGCCGATCGGCCCGACTACGTGCTCGTCCTCCCGTGGAACCTCCGGGAGGAACTGACCGAACAGCTGTCGTTCGTGGGTGCCTGGGGCGGAAAGCTCGTGTTCCCCATCCCCCGCCTGGAAATCGTCGAGGTGTCTTGAAGTGAAGGTCGTACTCTTCTGCGGTGGTTACGGGATGCGGATGCGCAACGGCGCGGCCGACGACGTTCCGAAGCCGATGGCGATGGTCGGTCCGAGACCGCTCATCTGGCACGTCATGCGGTATTACGCGCACTTCGGGCACACGGAGTTCATCCTGTGCCTCGGCTACGGCGCGGCGCACATCAAGAACTTCTTCCTGAACTACCAGGAAACCATTTCCAACGACTTCGTCCTGCGCAACGGCAAGCCGGAACTGCTCTCGACCGACATCGCCGACTGGACGATCACGTTCGTGCAGACCGGGATCGAGTCGCCGATCGGTGAGCGCCTGCGCCGCGTCCGCGACCACCTCGACGGCGAAGAGATGTTCCTCGCGAACTACGCCGACGTCCTGTCCGACGCGCCGCTGCCCGACATGATCGAGCGGTTCGAGAACACCGACGCCGGCGCGTCGATGATGGTCGTGCCGCCGCAGTCGTCGTTCCACTGCGTGGAGATGAACGAAGGCGGCATGGTCGGTGCGATCACCGCCGTCAGCGAAATGCCGCTGTGGGAGAACGGCGGGTACTTCGTGTTGCGCCAGGAGGTCTTCGACCACATCCCGGAGAACGGCGACCTCGTCGCCGACGGCTGCGGCGAGCTGGCCAAACGCGGCCGGCTGCTGGCCTACCCCTACCGCGGGTTCTGGAAGCCGACCGACACGGTCAAGGAGCGCGCGGCGCTCGACGACGCCTACACGCACGGCAAGAAGCCCTGGGCGCTCTGGGAGCGGCCCGTCGCGAGCACCGCGTGATCGGGCTCCGGCCAGGACGGCTCGGCGGCGTCGTCGCCCTCGGCGCGCACTGCGACGACATCGCGATCGGCGCCGGCGGCACCCTGCTGACGATGTGCGCGTCGCGGCCGGGCCTGCGGGTCGACGCGCTGATCCTCTCCGGCGGCGGCACGCCCCGCGAGGACGAGGAGCGCGCGGCGCTGGCGGCGTTCTGCCCCGGTGCGCAGGTCGACGTCACGGTGCTGAAACTCCCGGACGGCCGGTTCCCGGCGCACTGGGAAGAGGCCAAGAACGCGCTGGAGGAGCTGCGGCGGCGGACCGACCCGGACGTCATCCTGGCGCCGCGCACCGACGACGCGCACCAAGACCACCGCGGCCTCGCGAAGCTGGTGCCGACGGCCTTCCGCGACCACCTGGCGCTCGGCTACGAGATCGTCAAGTGGGACGGCGACCTCGGCGCCCCGTCGGTCTACCAGCCGCTCGACGACGACGTCGCCGAGGAGAAGGTCCGGCTGCTGCAGACGCACTACGCGTCCCAGCGGCACCGCGGCTGGTACGACCGCGAGGCTTTCCTCGGCCTGGCCCGGATCCGCGGGATCGAAGCGGCCGCGAAGTACGCCGAAGCGTTTTTCGTCAAGAAACTCACTCTCGACCTGAAGGGCTGAATTCGATGCGGGTGTTGCTGACGGGGCACAAGGGCTACCTGGGCACGGTGATGGCCCCGGTGCTCGCCGCGGCCGGCCACGAGGTCGTCGGCCTCGACTCCGGGCTGTTCGAGCAGTGCCTGCTCGGGCCCGCGCCGGCCGACCCGGGCGGGTACGCCGTCGACCTGCGCGACGTCACGGCCAAGCACGTCTCCGACGTCGACGCGGTGATCCACCTGGCCGCGCTGTCGAACGACCCGCTGGGTTCGCTCGCGCCCGAGCTGACCTACGACATCAACCACCACGCGTCGGTGAAGCTCGCGAAGCTGGCGAAGGACGCCGGTGTCCAGCGCTACCTGTACGCGTCGACCTGCTCGGTGTACGGCGCGGGCGGCGAGAACCTCGTCAACGAGGACGCGCCGCTGAAGCCGGTGACGCCGTACGCCGAGTCGAAGGTGCGCGTCGAGGCCGACGTCCACGAGCTCGCCGACGACGACTTCACCCCGGTCTACATGCGCAACGCGACGGCGTTCGGCTACTCGCCCCGGCTGCGCGGCGACATCGTGCTGAACAACCTCACCGCGCACGCGCACCTGTCCGGCGAGGTGCTGGTGCTCTCCGACGGCACGCCGTGGCGGCCGCTGGTGCACGCCCAGGACATCGCGCGCGCCTTCACCGCCGCGCTGACGGCGCCGAAGGAGGCCGTGCACAACAAGGCCTTCAACATCGGCACCGAGGACAACAACGTCACCGTCGCCGAGATCGCCCAGGAGGTCGTCGAGGCCGTGCCGGGCTCGACGCTGAACATCACCGGCGAGGCCGGCGCCGACCCGCGCTCCTACCGCGTCGACTTCTCGCGCTTCCGCGAGGCCATCCCGGGCTTCGCCTGCGAGTGGTCGGTCAAGGACGGCGCCGTCGAGCTGATCGAGGCCTACCGGAAGTTCGGGCTGACCCGGGAGTCGTTCGAGAAGCTGTTCACCAGGCTCGCCTGGCTGCGCAGCGAAGGCGAAGCCGGCCGCGTCGACGACACCCTGCGGCGGCACTAGTGGCGGGCACGCAGCTGCGGACCGGGGCGGAACTGCACGCTCTGGTCGAGCGGCTGTACCCGATCTGCCGCAGCATCACCGGCGACGGCGTGCGGCAGACCCTGGACGTCATCGGCGAGCACATCGCGCTGGAGCGGCACGAGGTCCCGACCGGCACCCAGGTGCTGGACTGGACGATCCCGCAGGAGTGGAACATCCGCGACGCCTACGTGGCCACACCTTCGGGTGAGCGGGTAATCGACTTCCGGGAGTCGAACCTGCACGTCGTCGGCTACAGCGTCCCGGTGTCGGAGCGGCTGCCGCTGAGCGAGCTGCGGGAGCACCTGCACACGCTGCCGGACCGGCCGTCGTGGGTGCCGTACCGGACCAGCTACTACGCCCCGGCCTGGGGATTCTGCCTCGCGCAGGAGAAGCTCGACGCGCTGCCCGACGGCGAGTACGACGTCGTCATCGACTCGACCCTGGCGGACGGCTCGCTCACCTACGGCGAGCACGTCGTCCCGGGCCGCGTCACCGACGAGGTCATCGTGTCCTGCCACGTGTGCCACCCGTCGCTGGCCAACGACAACCTCGCCGGGATCGCGGTGGCGGTCTCGCTGGCGCAGCAGCTGGCCGAGTCGCAGCCGCACTACACGTACCGGTTCCTGTTCATGCCGGGCACGATCGGCTCGATCACCTGGCTGGCGCGCAACTCTCACCGGATCGAGAAGATCAAGCACGGGCTGGTGCTGGCGTGCGCCGGCGACCCGGGCCCGCTGACGTACAAGAAGTCCCGCCGCGACGACGCCGAGATCGACCGCGTCGTGCAGCACGTCCTTCGGTCGCGCGAGCACAAGGTCGTCGACTTCTCGCCGTACGGCTACGACGAGCGCCAGTTCTGCTCACCGGGCTTCAACCTCGGCGTCGGATCCCTGACGCGGACGCCGTACGCGGGCTACCCCGAGTACCACACCTCCGCCGACAACCCGGGTTTCGTCTCGCCCGCGGCCATGGAGGACACGCTCGGCGCGCTTCGCGACGCCTTCGGCGTCCTGGACCGCAACCGCCGGTACGTCAACCTCAGCCCGTACGGCGAGCCACAGCTCGGCAAGCGCGGGCTGTACGACTCGCTCGGCGGCCGCAGCGACGCCAAGGAAGCCCAGATGGCCATGCTCTGGGTGCTCAACCTCTCCGACGGCGACCACTCGCTCCTCGACATCGCCGAGCGGGCCGGCCTGCCGTTCGACATCGTCGACGTCGCGGCGCGTGCCCTGCACGACGCCGGTCTGGTCAAGGAGTGAGCGACGTGGCCAACCACCGCCGGGCCCCCGGCTCGCTGCTCCGCAACGGCGCCGTGCGCGCCATGGCCGGACGGCTGAGCTGGGGCCTCGGCGACCAGGCGGTCTCGAGCCTGACGAACTTCGCGGTCGGCCTGTACGTGGCCCGCTCGCTCGGGACGTTCGCCTTCGGCATCTTCAGCCTCGCCTGGGTCACCTACGGCGTGGTGCTGAACGTCTCGCGCGGCCTGGCCACCGACCCGCTGATGGTGCGCTTCAGCGCGGTGTCCGAGGACCGCTGGCGCGCGGGCGTCGCGAGCTCGTCCGGCACGGCGATCGGTGTCGGCGGCGTGACGGCCGTGATCAGCCTGGTCGGCGGCCTGATCACGGGCGGCCCGCTGGGCAGCGCGTTCGTCGCGCTGGCCGTGGTGCTGCCCGGCCTGCTGCTGCAGGACGCCTGGCGCTTCGCGTTCTTCGCGCGCGGCGCCGGCAAGAAGGCGTTCATCAACGACTGCGTCTGGGGCGTGGCCCTGCTGCCGGCACTGTTCGTCGCCGCCCAGGTCCACACGGTGGTCGCGTTCGTGCTGGCCTGGGGCCTGTCGGGCGCGGTCGCGGCCCTGTTCGGCTGGTTCCAGACCGGCATCCTCCCCCACCCCCGCGAAGCGCTGGGGTGGTTCCGGCAGCAACGCGACCTGAGCGTCCGCTACCTGGTCGAGAACGTCAGCAACAGCGGCGCGTCCCAGCTGCGCGCGTACGGCCTCGGCGCGATCGCCGGCATCACGGCGGTCGGCGCGGTTCGCGGCGCCGAGCAGCTGCTCGGCCCGTTCCTGGCCCTGCTCATGGGACTGTCCCTGGTGACGGTCGCCGAGGGCGCGCGGGTGCTCAAACGGGCCCCACACCGCCTGAAGCACTTCTGCGTGATCCTCGGCGGCGGTCAGGCCGGCGCCGCCCTGTGCTGGGGCCTTGGGCTGCTGTTCCTGGTCCCCGACTCGGCCGGCCGCTGGGTGATGGGCTCGGTGTGGGACTCGTCGTCACCGCTGATCCTGCCGGTCACCCTCGCCGTGGTCGGCGCGAGCTTCGCGACCGGCGCCGCCGCCGGTCTCCGTGCCCTCGGCGCCGCCCCGCGAAGCCTGCGGTCGCAGCTGATCGCCTCCCTGTTCTACGTCACGTTCGGCATCACGGGAGCCTTCCTGGGTGGTGCGGCCGGATCCGCGTGGGGCGTCGCGACCGCGACGCTCACCGGGTCCGTCGTCTGGTGGCTGCAGCTGCGGCTCGGGCTGCGCGAGTACGTGCCGCCCGCCTCGGACGACGCCGGGTCCGGCGAAGCCACCATCGTCTTCGCGCCGATCAAGGAGACGATCAACGAAACCACCGTGGTCTTCGCGCCGATCAAAGAGCCGATCAAGGAATGAGGACTCCATGACCACCGTCCCGCGGCTGAGCCTCGGCCTCCCGGTGTACAACGGCGAGGAGTACCTCGCCGAGTCACTGGACGCGCTGCTCGGCCAGACCTACGAGGACTACGAGCTGATCATCTCGGACAACGCGTCCACCGACGCGACCGACGAGATCTGCCGCCGTTACGCCGAGAAGGACTCGCGGATCCGCTACGTCCGCCAGCCGAAGAACATCGGCGCGACACCGAACCACAACTTCGTGTTCGACGTCTCCCGCACCGAGCTGTTCAAGTGGGTCTCCCACGACGATCTCTACGCGCGCGACCTCCTCAAGCGCTGCATCGAGGCGCTCGACGAGCGCCCGGACGTCATCCTCGCCCACTGCGACCAGGCCATCATCGACGGCGACGGCCGCATCGTCCAGCCGCTCGAGTACACCCTGAACACCGGCTCCCGGCACGCCCCGGACCGCTTCCGCAGCATCCTGTTCGAGCCCGGCGGCGACGACTTCTACGGCGTCATCCGCGCCGACGTCCTCCGCCGCGTCAAGCCGCTCGACAGCTACCACCACGCCGACCGCACGTACTCGGCCGAGATGGCGCTGCACGGGCCGTTCTACCAGGTGCCCGAGCTGCTCTACTTCCGCCGCGACCACCCGGGCCGCGCGGAGCGGGCCAACCCGACCATCCGGAGCCGGTGCGCCAACCTCGACCCGCGGCGCGCGGACCGGCTCCGGAACCCCACCGTCCGCCTGGTCGGCGAGTACATCGTCGGGTTCGCCGACCTGATCCGCCGCTCCCCGATCTCGGGCGCCGACAAGCGCGAGTGCTTCCGGCACCTCGGCAGCTGGCTGACCGATCGCGCGCGCTCCGGCCACGGCGAGCGCGTCGAGGACCGCGCGCCGACCGCCTCCGACGTCGCCACGGTCAACGAGATCGTGGCCGGCCGGGAAGGCAGGCTCGCGTGAAGCGTGCCCCTCGCGTCGGCGTGTTCGGCCTGCTCGGCTCGGGGAACCTCGGCAACGACGGTTCCCTCGAAGCCGTGCTCGGCTACCTGCGCGCCGAGTACCCGGACGCCGTCCTGGGCGCCCTCGTGGGCGGTCCGGAGATCGTCCGCGAGCGGTACGGGCTCGACACCACGCCCCTGCACTGGAACCAGTCCGAGTACGAGACGGCGTCCGGCCTCCGGTCGATCGTCCTGAAGGGCCTGGGCAAGCTCGTCGACATCGGCCGCACGGCCGCCTGGGTCCGCGAGCAGGACGTCGTCATCGTGCCGGGCATGGGTGTCCTCGAGGCGACGCTTCCGTTGCGTCCCTGGGGTTTTCCGTATTCTCTGTTCCTCCTCTCGGCCACAGGCCGGCTCTTCGGGACGAAGGTCGCGCTGGTCTCGGTCGGCGCCAACGAGATCAGCGCGCGGGCGACGCGGACGCTGGTCCGCTGGGTCGGCCGCCTGGCCACCTACCGCTCCTACCGCGACGACATCTCCCGCGACGCGATGCGCGCCATGGGCGTCGACACCAGCCGTGACCAGGTGTACCCCGACCTCGCGTTCTCCCTCCCCACCCCGGACGACGCCGGCGAGCCGGGCACCGTCGGCGTCGGCGTGATGGCCTACTACGGCGGCAACGACGACCGCGCCGACGCCGACCGGATCTACCGCCACTACGTCGACACGATGAACCGGTTCGTCGCCTGGCTCGTTGACCAGGACAGACCGGTCCGACTGTTCATCGGCGACCAGATCGACCGGCAGGTCGTCGACGAGATCATCGAGAAGACCGCTTCCCCGCTGGTGACGGCGGCCTCGGCGGAGACCCTGGACGAGCTGATGCACGAGATGGCCGCGGTGGACCGCGTGGTGGCGACGCGCTACCACAACGTGCTCTGCGCCCTGAAGGTCGCGAAACCGACCGTGGCGATCGGGTACGCACCGAAGAACGACGTCCTCATGGCGGAGATGGGGCTCGGCGGTTTCACCCAGCGGGCGAAGACCGTCGACTTCGACCGGCTCGTCGAGCAGTTCACCGAACTGGAGAACCGTTCGGCCGAACTCCGCCAGACACTGCTGGAACGGAACGAGATGAACGCCCAACGGCTCAAGGATCAGTTCGCCGCCCTTTCGGCGGCCCTCTTCGGGGGTGGGCGATGAAGGCCATTCCGGTGCCCGAAATCGAGGGCGTGTACCTGTTCGAACCGGCACCCCACGTGGACGTGCGCGGCTTCTTCAGCCGCACCTTCGACCGCGAGGTCGTCGCGTCGGTCGGGATCGACCCGGACGGCTTCGCCCAGGACAGCCTTTCCCGGTCCCGCAAGGGAGTCGTGCGCGGGATGCACCTGCGCGGCGGGGCCGGCGAGTCGAAGCTCGTGCGCTGTTCGCACGGCGCGATCTTCGACGTCGTCGTGGATCTCCGACCGGATTCCCCGACATTCCGAAACATCAAGACTTTCGAACTTTCCGGTGAGACGCAGGTTTCGGTGTACATCCCCGCGGGGTGCGCGCACGGATTCCAGTCACTCACAGATCCCTCTGACGTTTCGTACCGTATCGATCGGGCGCACAATCCGAACGAAGACATTACGATTTCGTACAAAGACCCTGAATTGGACATTTCCTGGCCACTGTCAGTCACACTGGCCAGTGACCGAGACGAACGTGCGCCGTCTCTCGGAGAGGCGTTGAAACCAACGAGGTGACCCCCATGGGAACGAACTTGCCCCGCTCCACGACGGCGAACGAGCGGCTGCACCGGGTCATCCCGGGCGGTGCGCACACTTACGCCAAGGGCTCGGACCAGTATCCCTTCGAGATGGCCCCGGTCATCTCCCACGGCCGCGGCGGCCATGTCTGGGACGTCGACGGCAACGAGTACATCGAGTACGGCTCCGGGCTGAGAGCGGTCAGCCTGGGCCACGCCCACCCCCGCGTCCTCGACGCCGTCCGCGGCGAGCTGGACAAGGGCAGCAACTTCATCCGCCCGTCGATCATCGAGGCCGAGGCCGCCGAGCGGTTCCTCGAAAACGTGCCGACGGCCGAAATGGTGAAGTTCACCAAGAACGGTTCCGACGCCACCACGGCCGCGGTCCGGCTGGCCCGCGCCGCGACCGGGCGCAAGCTCGTCGCGAAGTGCGCCGACCACGCGTTCTTCTCGACCGACGACTGGTTCATCGGCACCACGCCGATGAACGCGGGCATCCCGGACGAGACGACCGAGCAGACGGTGTCCTTCCCGTACGGCGACCTGCAGGCCGCGGAGGAGCTGCTGCAGCGCCACGACGGCCAGATAGCGTGCCTGATCCTGGAGCCGGCCGCGGCGGTCGAACCGCCGCCGGGGTACCTGCAGGGCCTGCGGGAGCTCGCCACGCGCCACGGCGTCGTGCTGATCTTCGACGAGATGATCACCGGTTTCCGCTGGTCCGCCCACGGCGCGCAGGGCCTCTACGGCGTCACCCCGGACCTCTCGACGTTCGGCAAGGCCCTCGGCAACGGCTTCGCCGTCTCCGCCCTCGCCGGCAAGCGGGAGCTGATGGAGATCGGCGGGCTGCGCACCGACCGGGAGCGCGTGTTCCTGCTCTCGACCACCCACGGCGCCGAAACCCACTCCCTCGCCGCCGCGATGGCGGTGATGGACGTCTACCGCGACGAGGACGTCATCGGCCGCATGCACGCCCTCGGCGACCGGCTCGCCGCCGGCGTCCGCGACGTCGCGGCCGGGATCGGCGTCGAAGACCACGTGGTCGTTCGCGGCCGGGCCAGCAACATGGTCTTCGGCACGCTCGACGAAGAAGGCAAGCCGTCGCAGCCGTACCGGACGCTGTTCCTGCGCGAGCTGATCAGCGGCGGGGTGCTCGGCCCGTCCTTCGTGGTCAGTGCCGCGCTCACCGAGGCGGACATCGACAAGACGATCGACGTCGTCGCCCAGGCCTGCACGGTCTACCGCAAGGCGCTCGACGCCAACGACCCCACACCGTGGATGGGCGGCCGCCCGGTGCAGCCGGTCTTCCGCAAGCGCGCCTGACCCGGCCCCCGTGCCACCCGGTGCCCGGTTCCCGCCGGGCGCCGGGCGGTCGCGGGTCCGGAGCACGCCGCCGGATCCCCATCCCCGCTCCGGGGAGCCGGTTTCACTCGTTGGGTCCGATGAGGACACTTGAGGGTGACTGTTTTCCCGCCCGATCGTGCGTAGCGTCCTGCCATGGGCAGATCTCGTGCGTTTCTCGTCAGTGCTTGCTCGCTCTTGATCGCCGTGGCTTGCCCGGCGATCGCGAACGGTGCCGACGGGCCCGGGCCGGTGTGCGATCACCAGCCCGCGGCGTACGAGGAACCGCCGCCCGGGGCGGTCTCCGTCGAACCGGGCGTCGACGGAGACCTCTCGGCCAAGACGGCGGCGCACCCGCCGGGCACCACCTTCTGGCTCCGGCCCGGCACCCACACCCTCGGCACCGACGAGTTCGGCCAGGTCGCGCCCAAGGACGGCGACGTCTACCTCGGCGCTCCCGGCGCGGTCGTCGACGGCCGCGGCGTCAACCGCGCGGCGTTCACCCAGCAGGCCCGCGACGTCGGGATCAAGGGCCTCACCATCCGCGGTTTCGCCGCGCTGCAGGACCAGGGCGTGGTCAACCACGACTCCGGCGACGGCTGGCTCATCGAGAACGCCACCATCGAAGACAACGCCGGCGCCGCCCTGATGGCCGGCGCGGGCCAGGTCGTGCGGCACAGCTGCCTGCGGAACAACGGCCAGTACGGGCTCAACGCCTACCAGGCCGGCGACCACATCACCGGGCTCGTGCTGGAGGGCAACGAGATCACCGGCAACAACACCGGCGACTGGGAGACCAAGGTCCCGGGCTGCGGCTGCAGCGGCGGGGCCAAGTTCTGGGCCGTGAACGGCGCCGACGTCCGCGGCAACTGGGTCCACGGCAACCACGGCGCCGGTCTGTGGGCCGACACGAACAACAACGACTTCCTCGTCGAGGACAACCTGTTCGAGGCCAACGACGCCGAGGCGCTGTTCTACGAGACGAGCTACAACCTCGTGCTGCGCGGCAACACCTTCCGCGGCAACAGCCTGGTGCAGGGCCGCAAGTTCGCCTCGCGCGGCGACAACTTCCCGGCCGCGACGGTGTACCTGTCGGAGTCGGGCGGCGAGTCCCGGGTGCCGGCGCGGACGTCGGCCATCGACATCAGCGGGAACACGTTCGTCGACAACTGGTCCGGGATCACGCTGTGGGAGAACGCCGACCGCTTCTGCACCAGCCCGGCCAACACGTCTTCGGGCTACTGCACAAAGGTGGCTTCCCCGTCTTCGTGCTCGGCGGGCGCCATCACGAAGGCGCCGGCCTACGACGACTGCCGCTGGAAGACCCAGCACGTCGAGATTCACGGGAACACCTTCCGGTTCGATCCTGGACGGGTGGGCTGCACGAGCTTCTGCGGGCGGATGGCGCTGCTGTCGAACTACGGGACGTTCCCGGACTGGTCGCCCTACAAGGGAACCGTGGTCCAGGAGGCGATCACGCTCCAGCAGGACAACCGGTGGCACGACAACTCCTATGCGGGGCCGTGGACCTTCGTCGTGCATGACACCTCCAGGACAGTCGACCCTGCGGGCTGGCGGGCGGGCCCGTATTCGCAGGACGCGTGTTCTTCGTTCGACGGTGGGTCCGCCGGCTGCTGATCACGACTATGGCACCGAGCTCCGACACTTTTCTCCGGCGATCACGACTTCAGTGAAGATTTCCCTTGGAACACAAGGGAAAAGTCGCGAGTGGCGAATTACGGACACCGCGGTTCACCCGTTCAAGCGATGGTGTTCGCACGAGTGTTCGGTACCGTCGGAGACATGGCCACCTCGAGCCCCGTTCCCGAAACCCTCCGCCGTGACGCGATCGACGTCATCGTATTCGACGCGCTGGGCCAGCGGAGAAACGTAACACCGCGACTGTCCACGATGGACAGTCTTCGAAGAGAGCTCAGACCGTGGTGAACCGCGAACTCGGCTCTCCTCGCAGCCGCCCCGAGGGCAGCCGCCGGTTGCAGAGCACCAGCAGGAGATCCTGGGCGGCGCCCGTGAGCGGCGAACCGGTGCCGTACGACCAGTCGAGGTCGTCGGCGCGCAGGGAGACGCCCGCCAGGTCGGCGCCGAAGTACCTCACCTGCTTCGGCTTGAGACCGTCGAGAATCACCTCGAGCCGTTCCCGGGGCACACTCCGGTCGAGGCTCAAGGCGGTCGTGATGTCCAGGCCGTGGATCACGTCGTGGCTCAGGGCGCCTTCCGCTCCCCCGCCCGGCGGCCGCCAGAGGTGTTCGGCGTTGTCGCGCAGCGAGGCGACGAGCGCCTCGGGCGACAGCTCGGCCGCGTCGCGTCGCGCCACCCGGTCGGCCATGTGGTTGAAGCGCCCGGCGGACTTCAGCAGTTCGCGGGCGAACCGGCCGGTCGACATGCGGAACGGCATCGTCAGGTGGGCGACCACCTCCGGCGCGCGCCAGCCCGCGCACAACGTCGGCGTCGCCCATTCGGCCGGCGACAGGCCGTCGAGCACCGCCGCCAGCTCACGGCGTTCCGCGGCGATCAGGTCCTGGATCATCGGGGTCTCCTTCGCGAGTCGGTCACCCCACCGACGAACAAGCCCGACTGAGACCGACAGGTTCGCCCGGAGAACCGCCACTCAACCGGACCGGCGCCTGGGCGCCCCGTCGGCGACCGCGGAGTCGTCAGAGGCGATCGGCGACGCGGTCCACAGCCCACGCCATCGCGGGAACCACCGCCAGCGCGGCGCAGAACCCGCCGATCGCGTCCGTCGGGTAGTGCGCGCCCAGGGACACTTCGGCCCAGCCCATCGCGATCCCGGCGACCACGGCCAGCACCAGCATGAGCAGCACCCCCGCCGTGCGGCCCAGGTGCAGGCGGTCGGCCACCAGCAGGCCGATGACCAGCGCGAGGGCCGTGGCCATGGCCGTGTGACCGCTCGGGTAGGACAGGAACTCGCCGTGGATCGTGCGGCCGACGATCGGCTTCAGCACCGTCGTCACCGCGACGGTGGCCAGGACCCCGACCACGGTCAGCACCGCTATCCGGACCCGGTGGGCCAGGAAACCCAGCAACGCGACCAGGGCGACCAGGATCGTCGACCCGACCGGTTCACCGCCGAAGTCGAAGACCAGCGCCACGTACCGCCAGGGTGGCCGGACGCCGTCGAGAGACGGCAGCACGGCCGCGTCGATCCCGGTCAGGCCGGAGTCGTGGAAGTGGAGGATGCCGAGCGCGACGAGCACCGCCGTCGCCAGCGCACCCGACATCGCCAGCGGGGCGCGCAAGGCGACCGGCAGGGCCTCGGGTGCCGTCCGGACGAGCTCCCTCACCCGTGTGCCTCGATCGCGGCCTGGTACCCGGAGATCAGCCGGTCGAGCCCGACCGCCGGGGTGAAGTCCTTCTCGTACCGGACGCGGGCCGCGTCCCCCATCTCCTGGTTCCGGTCACCAGTCACCTGGCGCAGCCGGTCCGCGAGTGAGGCCGCGTCGTTCGGCTGGTGCAACAGGCCCGTCACGCCGTCCTCGACGAGCTCGGGGAACGCACCGTGGGCCGCGGCGACCGTCGGCACGCCGGCCGCCATCGCCTCGACGACGACCAGGCCGAACGCCTCCAGCCACGTCGACGGCGCCACCACAGCGACGGCGTCGGCGGTCAGGGCGCGGCACTCCGCCTTGTTCTGCAGGCCGACGTACGAGACGTCCGGCCGGCCGGACGCCCAGGTCGCGACCTCGTCCTGCATCGGGCCGGTGCCGGCGATGACCAGCGGCACGCCCAGGGCGCCGCCGAGCTGGTCCCACGCCCGCATCAGCAGGCCGACACCCTTTTCCTCGGTGATACGGCCGAGGAAAAGCACGTGCTTTCCGTCGCCGGTGCGGCGGACACCGGGGTCGGTGACGAAGTTGTGCTTCACCGCCATCCGCTCGCCGGGCATCCCGGCCGACACCAGGAGGTCACGTTGAGCCGCCGAAATGCAGAAGAACCGGGACACGCCCGTCCACCACCGGCGGCGGTTCGCGACCATGCTGGCCGCCATCGGCACCGTCGCGGTGCTCGAGCCGCGGTAGCAGCCGTGCTTCACCGCGGGCAGCGGTGAGCCGCCGACGCACTCGGTACAGATGTGGCCGTCGCGGTGCAGGGTGCCCGGTGGGCAGACCATCGTGTAGTTGTGCAGCGTCGCGACGGCGGGCACGCCCGCGTCCGCGCAGGCGGCGACCACCGACGGCGACAGCAGCGGGAACGTGTTGTGGATGTGCACGACGTCCGGGCGCGACGCCCGCAACCGGGCCGCGAGCTCCTTCCGGACCGCCGGGTTCCACGGGACCATCAGCGGAACGGTCGCCTTGCGGGGCAACGGCATCTGCGAGATGTCGTCGCTGCGGCGCTCGAACAACGACACCTTGTGCCCGCCCTCGGCGAGCAGCGACACCTCGGCGTCGACGACGTTGTTCTCCCCGCTCGGCTGCTCTGACCGGTACCGGTTGTGGACCACGAGCACCTTCACGCGGCTGCACCTCGCACGCTTGCCCCCTTCGCCGGGATGAATGCTTCTTCGTCGGACTGCGGCACCCCGCGGACCAGCAGCGACGCGGCCAGGGCCAGGTGGAGCAGGTACGGCGACGCGTCGCCGAGACCGGCCTCGGTGTAGGAGGCCGAAATGCAGTAGGTGATCAGGAAGATCGCGCACGCGCGAGCCAGGGACGGCGGCCGCAGCACGGCCACCACGACCAACGTGAGGAGGAAGCCCGCGACCAGCGCGATCCCGACGAACCCCTGCTCGTGGTAGATCGCCAGCCAGCTGTTGTCGATGGGGAGGCCGTCGTAGGACTTGTCCGTCAGGCCGACGCCGAAGATGTACTCCGACGTCGTCCGCGGGGCCTCCAGCAACGCGTCCCAGACCTTCGCGCGGCCGGTCAGGCTGGAGAAGTTGTCCGCGCTCTGCCCGCGGAGGAACCACGCCTGCAGCGCGCCGGCCAGCACGAGGCCGCCGACACCGCCGATACCGGCCGTCCACGCGAACACCTTGCGGGCGCGGGCGCTGGTCAGCGCCATCGACAGGAAGGCCACCAGTAGCCCGGCGAGCAGGCCGAGCGTCGCCGTGCGGGTGTGCGTGAGCAGCAGCAGCGCGAGGGCCGGCACCACGATGATCAGGGCACTGCGCCAGGTCGTGCGGCGACCGAACCAGAGCAGGAGCGTCAGGCCGGAGATGACCGCGGCGTACTGGCCGATCTGCGGCGGCGTGAGCGGCCAGATCGCGCCGGACAGCCGGCCGCCGTACTCCTCGGGCATCGCGTTGCCCGGCGAGACGACCAGGCCCACCGCGACCGACGCGAGCACGATCCCGTACGTCCGGATGTGGGACCGGACCAACCCGAACCCGCCGTCCCACCAGCGGGTGAGCAACCAGAGCGTGGAGAGGAAGACCGTGAGCCGGAAGCACCGGAAGAGCGCGCCCGCGCCTTCCTTCAGGTCGGCGCTGGCCAGGATGCTGGACAGCAGCAGCAACGTCAGCAGCAGCAGGTACGCGCTCGGCCGGATCCGCAGGTGCTTGTTCAGGGCCAGCGCGATCACGAAGGCCGTCATCAGCGAGCCCATCGTGACCAGCTGGCTGACCGACCGCGGCAGCGGGATGACCGTCTTCGCGCCGGTCGAGCCGAGCGTGTTGATGATCAGCAGCGCCCACGCCAGTGCCGCCCACTTCGGCGTCGACGACGCGGGCTCGACCGTGGCTTCGCCGCGGATCCCCGCCGTCGTTCGGGTTTGTGTCGCCATGTCAGCCCCCGCCCTGCGCGGTGAAGGTGCTTCCGGAGTCCTGCGAGTACGGCGAGCCCTGCCACTCGCCGATCTCGATGACGCGGTCAGTGGTGTAGGGGATGAACGTCCACGGCCCGGCGTAGCTGTTGTCGTGCCAGCGGTTGTCCTGCTTGTACGTGATGGCTTCCTGGACGACGTCGTTCTTGTAGGGCGACCAGTCCGGGTAGGTGCCGAAGTTCGACAGCAGCGCCATCCGGCCGCACGAGGCCTGGCAGCCGACCACGGCCGGGTCCAGGACGAACTTGTTGTCGTGGATGTCGACGTGCTGGGTCTTCCAGCGGCAGTCGCTCAGCAGCGGCTCGGTGGTGATCGCCGGCGCCGCGCACGTCTTCACGTTCGGCACCAGGCGGGTGCAGTCGCCGGACGAGGTGTTGGCCGGGCTGTTGCAGTACCGGTCGGCGTTCTCCCACAACGTGATCCCGGACCAGTTGTTCTCCAGGAAGTTGCGGGAGATCTCGATCTTCGCGGTCCGCGCCTTGATCCGCGGCTCGCCACCGGACTCGGAGATGTAGATCGCCGGCGTCGGGAAGTTGTCGCCCTTGTCGGCGTACCTTCGGCCGTCGACCCAGTTGTTCTTCCGGATCGTGTTGTCGCGGATGATCGCGTTGTAGCTGATCTCGTAGATGATCGCGGCGCTGTCGTTGTTCTCGATGAGGTTGCCCTCGATGAGGAAGTCGTTGTTGTTGGTGTCGGCCCACAGCCCGGTGCCGTGGTTGTCGTGCACCCAGTTGCCGCGGACGTCGGCGCCGTTGACGTCCCAGAACTTGACGCCGCCGGTGCAGCCGCAGCCGTCGATCTTCGTTTCCCAGTCGCCCGTGTTGTTGCCGGCGATCTCGTTGCCCTCGACGACCAGCGCGGTGATCGGGGTGCTGCCGGAGAAGGCGTTGATCCCGTACTGGCCGTTGCGGCGCAGGCAGTTGCCGCGCACCTGCTGGCGCGCGCCCGCCATCAGCCCGGCGCCGTCGTTGTCCTGGATCGTGGAGTGCTCGATCTGCCAGCCGTCGCCCGAGTCGTGGTTGACGACACCTTCGTCGCGGGGCGCGGCGAAGCCCTGCACGGTCAAGTAGGTGAGCTTGACGTTGTTCCCGTGCCCGGTGAACGCGTACTGGTTGATCTTCCGGCCGTCGAGGATCGCGCCGGGCGCGCCGATGTAGACGTCGCCGTCCTTCGGCGAGACCTGGTCGTACTTGTCGTCGCCGAGGATGTGCTTGCCCGGCTTGAGCCAGAACGTCGTGCCCGGGCCGGCCGCACGCGTCTTCACGGCGAGATCGTTGGGGACCGCCGGGTCGACGATCACCGCACCGGCCGGCGCCGCCGTCGGGCCGGCCGGCTCCTTGTCGCAGACCGCCGCGACCGACCCGCTGGGAGCCGAGGTCGCCTGGGCCGGGCCGCCGGTGTCGGGGCTGCTGGAGCACGCCGCGAGCGTGAGCAGCACGCCGAGCAGCGGAGCGGCACGGCGGAGTCGGGAGCGGCGGGCTGTCACGGGCGGGTCCTAACTGAAGCGGAGCAGGGTGATCGAGTGTCCGGGAGTGCCGGAGCCGACCAGGGTGGTCGAGGGTTCCTTGCGGCCGAAGCCCGCCGAGTACCAGCCGAGCGGCGGGTCGAGCTCACCCCGGTGGGCCGTCCACGTCAGCTCGGCCGGCAGTTCCAGCTCCGCGGTGTGGACGGGGGCCAACGTCCGGCCGTCACCCTCCCAGCGCAGGTGGGCGACGTTCCCGTCCAAGGTGGCCGTGACGGCCGGGCCCAGGTGGAACGCCAGCCGCGCGGCCGGGCCCGTGTCGCCGAGCACCTCGTCGACGATCTTCAGCACGGCTCCGTCGAGCTCGACCGTCCGGCGGTGCACCGCCGGCGCGTAGCCGTCGTGGGCCGCCGACCATCGGGACGGGCCGTGGTCGGGGGTGTGCACGCCGAGCACCTTCGTCACCGCGTGCCGGGTCCAGAGGAACGGCCCGCCGGACACGGACTGGTCCTGACCGCCCAGTTCGAGGGTGTTGTGGCCGAGCGTGGAACGGAAGTACGACCGCCACTGCGGCTCGCCGTGGTAGCAGAAGGTGCCCGGGTCGGCGAGGATGTCGACGCCGTCGTGGCGGACCTCCACCGACAGTGCGTCGGCGTGGGCGTGCGCGGCGATCGACAGGAAGCCGTGCGGCCCGCCGTCGCACCGCGCCCAGACCTTTCCCGAGCGCAGGATCGTCATGCCCGCGTCCCGCAGGTGGGCGGGGCGCCGGCCGGGGCGGACGCCCGTGGCTCGCGGTGTCCGGAGGGCGAGCGCGGTCAGCAGCGGCGTGCGGACGTCGTCACCCGGCACCGGCCACCAGTCGAGGCGGCCGAACAGGACCTCGCCGGTGGCCAGCAGCGACGCCCAGCGGTTGGTCTCGGAGCCGTCGACGATCAGGCCGAAGCCGTCGTCGGCGTCGCCCTGCCGGGGCGGCCGGAACCGGTTGTCCACAATGGACGCCAAGGCGTCGGTCATCCGGAGCAGGACGTCCCAGGTGGAGTCCGGCACCGGGGTGCCCGCCGCGTCGGCCTCGAGCGCTGCCGCGAGGCCCAGCTCCAGCACCAGGCCGTGGTACTCGGACGCGAGCTCGGCGTTGAGCCCGGAGCCGAAGGTGTTGCGGCCCAGCTGGACGTCCAGCGAGCGGGTCGCCTCGGCCCGCCAGCGCGGCGACTCCGGGAACCAGCCGAACGCGCACGCCGCGGCCAGCAGGCCGGCGTCCTCGGCGATGACGTGGTTGTTCGCCGACGAGCCGTGGCTGCGCAGGGTCGCCAGCCAGTTCTGGTGATGCCACAGCTGCAGGTGGAAGTCCGGGTTGTCCTCGAACAACGCCGTGACGCCCGCCCAGCCGTCGAGCAGGCGGCGGACCCAGACCCACGACAGCAGCCGGATGCCCAGCTCGATGCCGCTCACCCAGTGCGGCCCGCGCAACGGCGGGTTGGCCGCCCACCAGGACCGCAGGTGCGCGGCGACGCGCTCGGCGTACGTCTCGGTGCCGGTCAGGGCGTACGCCGCGGCCAGCACGGTGAGGTGCTGGTGGCGCGACGGCTCCCAGATCTGCTTGATGTCGCCGACCTCGTCCTCCGACCGGTACGGCACGTCGAAGGCGTAGACGTCCAGCGGCGCGCGGCGGCCGGTCTTCGGGTCCAGGGCCCAGTCCGGCGACACCATGTCGTCGCGCAGGACGCCGAAGTACTCGGCGCGGCCGGCCATCAGGTGGTCGGCCGTGGCCAGCAGCCGCGTCACGGCCTCGCCGGAGACCTTGCCAAGAACGCCGTCCGGCAGCTGGGCGGTGAACCGTGGGTGTGACGGCCACGCGGGCGGCTCGGGCAGCGCGGACCGCCACTGCCGCTGGACGACGGCGTGCCGGGCACGGCCGACGACCTCCGCCGGCCCCATCCGGGACAGCCTGCGGAGGTACCAGCCGGGACCCATCATGCCGGGGCACCCGCCTTCCGCGGCAGCTCGATCCGGACCGGCGCCGAGTTCGCGACGCTGGTCTGGGCGGCGAGCGTGGCCAACGTCGTCGCGGCCAGCGAAGCGACCGAGATCGGCATCGGGCCACCGGTGCGGACGGCTTCGAGGAAGGCGTCGACCTCAGCGGCCTGGCCCTTGTCGCGGCCCTTCGGGAGCCGCGAGCTCGCCCACTTCTTGCGGGAGAACACCGACGCGCGGACGAAGTCGTCGAACTTCAGGACCTTGCCGTCGGCGGTGACGTCGAGCGTCTCCTTCGGGAAGCCCGACGAACCGCTCTCGGCGTAGGTGATGACCGCGGTGGAACCGTCCCCGTAGCCGAGGGTGATCTGCAGGTCCGTGCCGCCGGTCGCGTAGACCGAGACCGGGTCGGCGTCGAGCAGCCAGCTCACGGTGTCGATGAAGTGCCCGCCTTCACCGGCGAACCGGGAGCCCTCGGTGGCGGTCTGGTTGTACCAGCTGCCGTGGTCGAGGCGGCCGGCGTTGACCAGGTAGCGGACCGTCGCCGGGCCGACGCGCGGGCCGAACTGGCCGCGGGCTTCGTGCAGCAGCGGCGCGAACCGGCGGTTGAAGCCGACCTGCAGCCGGTCGTTGCCGGACTCCTCGATCGCGTCGAGCACCTTCTGCAGCTCGGTTTCCGTCAGCGCCAGGGGCTTCTCGACGAACACCGTCTTGCCCGCGAGCAGCGCCTGGCGGGTCAGCTCGGCGTGCGAACTGTGGCGGGTGACGACGAAGACGGCGTCGATCGAGTCGTCACCGAGCACGTTGTCGATGTCGGTGGACGCCTCGGCGAAGCCGAACTTGCGCCGCGCGTTGGCGCCGGACAGCGCCGACGTCGTCGCGACGTGCTTGAGCTCGACGTCGTCGCGCTCGACGAGGTGCGGCAGCAGCATCGACGACGCGTAGTTGCCGGCCCCGACGAAGCCGAGGCGCACCGGCTGCCCGGCGGGCTTCGGCGCGGCCTTGTGCTCGACCAGCCCGATCCGCGCGGACGTCACGACCGGCTCGGTCTTCGCGACCGCGTCCGGGTAGCGGAACAGCACCGCGACGGCCTTGAGCTCACCGTCGTTGAGGGACTTGTACGTCTCGACGGCCTCGGAGAAGTCCGAGACGTGCGTGATCAGCGGCTCGACGTCGAGGCGGTCGCGGTCGATCAGGTCGATGACGCACTCGAGGTTGCGGCGCTCGGTCCAGCGGACCTGGCCGATCGGGTAGTCCCGGCCTTCGAGCTCGTACGACGGGTCGTAGCGGCCGGGGCCGTACGAGCGGGAGAACCGGACGTCCAGTTCCTTCTCGTAGTAGGCGTTCCACGGCAGGTCGAGCTTGCACTTGCCGATGTCGATCACGCGGCCGCGGTCGCGCGACAGCTTCGCGGCCAGCTCCACCGGGTCGTTCGTGTTGCCGCCCGCGGCGAGGTACGTCTGGTCGACGCCCGCGCCGTGCGTCAGCTCGTCGACGGCGGTGTCCACCACGCCGGAGCCCGGGTGGCTGCACACCAGCGCGCCGAGGCTCTCGGCGAGCTTGCAGCGCTCCGGGTCGGGGTCGACACCGAAGACGCGCACGCCGGACGACACCAGCAGCTGCACCACGAGCTGGCCGATCAGGCCGAGCCCGATGACCAGGGCGACGTCGCCGATCTGCGGCTCGCCGCGGCGCACACCCTGCATTGCGATCGAGCCGACGGTGCCGAACGCCGCGTGCCGCGGGTCGACCCCGGCCGGCACGCGCGAGTAGAGGTTCTTCGGCACCCAGTTCAGCTCGGCGTGCAGCGCGTGCTCGTTGCCCGCGCAGGCCACGAGGTCGCCGACCGCGACGTCCGTGATGCCGTCGCCGACCTGCTCGACGATGCCGCACAACGAGTAACCGAGGGGCGTGTATGAGTCCAGTTTGGACGTCACCTTGCGGTAGGTCGCCGAGAGACCGTTGGTCGCCACGCTCTGGACGACCTTCGCGACCTGGTCCGGCCGAGCCCGCGCTTTGCCCACCAAGGACAGGCTCGCCTCGGACACCTTCATCATCTCGGTGCCGGTCGAGATCAGGGAGTACACCGTGCGGACGAGCACCCCGCCGGCCTTGCACGCGGGCTCGGGCACTTCCAGCAGTGCCAGTTCACCGCTCTTGTAGTTCTGGACGACCTGCTTCACTTCGCTCCCGCTCCCGACATCGCGTTCCGGTACCAGTACTCAAGGGTCAAGATGTGCCAAAGGTGCTTGCTGCGGTCCTGCTGGCCGGCGGCGTCCTCGGCGACCATCCGCTGCAGTGCTTCGCGCTGCAGGAAACCGGATTCGACAAGCACGCCCTCATTGACGACCTCGCGCACCAGCGGCGCCAGGTCGCGGCTCATCCAGGCCCGCAGCGGCGCGCTGAACAGGCCCTTCGGCCGGTGCACGATCTCGCTGGGCAGGATGTTGAGCGCCGCGTTCTTGAGGGCCACCTTGCCGGCGCGGCCGACGATCTTCTTGTTGCCGGGGGTCCGGAACGCCGCGCGGACGACCTCGACGTCGACGAACGGCGTCCGCACCTCGGTGGACGCCGCCATCGTCGAGCGGTCGGTGTAGGTCAGGTTGAGGCCGGGCAGGAACATCCGCGAGTCGGCCAGGCACATCCGGTTGACGAAGTCGTCGAGCGACTGGTCGTTGTACGTGTCGGCGTGCTCGGTGAGGACGTCGTCGACCGTCGGCGCGAGGTCCGGGTTGAGCAACCCGAGCAGCTCGGCCTGGTCGTACATCGTGTAGCTGCGCCGGAACGCCGTCTCCTCGGGCAGGCCCGCGAACGACAGGAACCGCTTCGCGAACCGCACCGAGCGGTAGCCGCGCTTGGCCGAGGCCACCGGCAGCCGGTCCACCAGGGACTCCACCGGACGCCGGACCGCGCCCGGAACCTTGTGGTAGCGCAACGCGATCAGGTTCGCGAGGTGCTTTCGGTAGCCGGCGAACAGCTCGTCGGCGCCCATGCCGGACAGCATCACCTTGACGCCGGCGTCGCGCGCGGCCGAGCAGATCAGGAACGAGTTGATCGCCGCCGGGTCCCCGATCGGCTCGTCGAGGTGGTAGGTCATCTTCGGCAGCAGGTCGAGCACCTGCGGCGCGATCTCGATCTCGTGCAGGTCGACGCCAAACTGCTTGGCCACGATCCGGGCGTACTTCAAGTCGTCCGGCATCGCCTCGAACTTGGCGTCCTCGGCGCGGAACCCGATGGTGTAGGCCGAGATCCCGGGCTGCGACCGCGCGGCCAGCGCCGTCAGGTAACTGGAGTCCAGCCCACCCGAGAGGAACGTCGCGACCGGGACGTCCGAGAGCAGGTGCTTGGCGGTCGACTCGGCGATCACCTCGTGCAGGTCGACCTCGCCCTCGAAGGCCGCACCCTCTTCGGCGACCTCGCGCAGCGACCAGAAGCGGCCGCGGTCGACCCGGCCGTCCGGGCGGCAGCGCAGCCACGTGCCCGGCTGCAGCTTCTCCGCGCCTTCGTAAGCGCAGCGGCTGTCCGGCACCCAGTAGTAGAGCAGCGACGCGACCAGCGCGGCGTTGTCGATCTGCAGCGACCCGCCCAGCTCGCCGGCCAGCGCCTTCAGCTCGGAGGCGAAGGCGACACCGCCGGCCCGGTGCACGAAGAACAGCGGCTTGATGCCCAGCTGGTCGCGGACCAGGAACAGCTCGCCGGTGCCCTCTTCGAACATCGCGAAGGCGAACATCCCGCGCAGCTTCGGCAGGCAGTCGGTGCCCCAGCGCCGCCACGCCTGCAGCAGCACCTCGGTGTCGGACGTGCCGCGGAAGCGCACGCCGGCGGCCGTCAGCTCGGCGCGCAGCTCGGGCGCGTTGTACAGCTCGCCGTTGTAGCTCAGCGCGAGGCCGTCGAGGACCATCGGCTGGGCGCCGGTCTCGGTCAGGTCGACAATCGAGAGCCGCCGGTGTCCCAAGTGGACTTCACCGGCGCCGGTGCCGCCGACGACGTGGTCGTAGCGGCCGGAGCCGTCCGGCCCGCGGTGGGCCAGCGTCTTCGTCAGCCGGTCGGTCAGCGGTCCGCCGTCCGGCCAGAGGTAGGTGCCTGCGATGCCGCACATCTCGAGCGGGTTCCCCTTCGTCGCGGCGCGAGGTCAGGAGACCTCCGCGCTCTTTTCGGACTCGAGCTCGGCGTTCAGTTCGCCTTGGTGTGTCGGCTCGCCGTGGTCGCGCTTGAACGGCGTCGGCCGCTTCGGCTTGACCGGGGCGAACTTCTTCGTCGGCGCGTCCGCGTGCGGAACGCTGACCTTGCCCGGTTCCGGGAGCTTCGGATCCGGCTTCGGCGCCTTGGGCGGCAGGGGCTTGGCGACCTGCGGAACCATCGGCCGGACCGGCGCGAACTTGCGCGTCGGCGGATCCACCAGCGCGACGCGCTCGGCGACCCGGGCGGCCAGCTCGTCGATGCGGTCCTCGCGCTCGACGTCGGCGACCTTCGGTGCCGCGGGCGTCAGCCCGGCGCGGCCGCGCAACGCGGTGTGCAGGCCGTCCCACAGCGTCCCGTCCGACTTGTCGCGCGGGTCCGGGTCGACCAGCACCACGCCGATGATCGGGATTTCCTGGTCGGCCAGCTGCCGCGCGACCGTGTGCAGCCACAGCGTGTTCGCGTGCCCGGCCTTGACGACCAGCACGGTCTCCGCGCCGAGGTGCTCCAGGTCGGTCCACGCGGTGCCCGGCGAGATGGTGCCGACGCCGACGCGGCGTTCGCCCGGCTCGGCGTCGGGGTCGCCGACACCCAGGACGACGACCTCGCTCTGGGTCTCGGCCGCCAGCTTCCGGACGTCCTCGCCCGGCAGGTCGTCGACGACGCTCGCGCGGCCGTCCTCGCCGAGCTGCTCGGCGACGTCGAGGGCGAGCGCGGCCGTGATGCCCGGCGCGCCGAGCTCCAGCAGCGACACCTCGGTGATGTCCTTCTGGATCGCGCGGACCAGCGTCGTGGCGACACGACGGCGTTCGGAGACGGCCCGGGAGCGGCGCCACAGCCGGGACGGCCCGCGGCGCTTCGACGGCAGCTGCGCGATGACGGACGCACCGAGTTGCGTCGAGATCTCGCGGCGCAGCACCGGCCGGTCGCGCGAGACCGCGCCGACGGCGGCGAACGCGATCCCGAGCGCCAGGCCCAGTGCGAACCCGATGCCGGCGTTGGTCGCCGTCGTCTTGAGGAACGCCTTGGGCAGCGCGCGGGGCGCGTCGACGATCTGGGTACCGGCCGCGACCTGCGGGCTGCCGATGCCGGCCTGCTGGGCGCGGGAGTCGAAGTCCGAAACCTGCGACGCGAGCGCGGCGCGGCGACCGTAGAGGCCTTCGAGCGTGCTGGCGTTCGCGTTGCGGCCCTTGCCGGTCTCGTCCGCGATCTGCGCGTCGACCTTCGTCAGCTCGTCCTGCGCGTTCTTGCGCTGGTCGAGGATGGCCTTCGACTGCGCGGCCGCGGCGGCCTGGCTGCGCTCGACGTGGTCGGCGATGAACGTGTCGGCCAGCGCCTGCGCCTGCGCGACGGCCTCGCCGTCACTCTTGGCCTTCACGGTGATCTGCATGACGTTGTTCGTCACGGGCAGGCCCGAGTAGTTCTTCATGAACTCTTCGGACGATTCGGTGCTGTTGAGCTTCTTCAGCGCGCCTTCGGCGATCTGGGTCGTCGACAGCACCGCGACGTCGGTGCGCATCAGCGTGCCGCTGTCGGTCGGCGAGTCGTCCTGGTGGACCACGATCACCTTGGCGACGGCGGTCGGCGGGGCCGGCAGCAGGATCGCGACCAGGGCCCCGGCGATCAGCCCGAGCAACGCCGTGGCCAGCCAGAGCCGCTTGCGACGGCGGATGGTGACGAACAGCCGCTGGAGATCGACGAGCGGAGCAGCCGGAGTTTCGCTTGTAGTCGTCACGCCGAACCTGCCAAGGCTTTTTCGGGGGCTTCCGCCACGGGTTCGGCGACCGGCTCACGCGGCCGGACGGGATGGGTGAGGACCGCGCCGACGATCTCCCGCCCGGCTTCCGAGCAGGCCTCGGCGAGCGAGACGAGCTCCCACGCGGTGCGGCTGGCGGTGCTGAGCACGACCAATACACCGGAGCTCCCACCGGCGTCCGGGACGGTCGGGCGGCCGGGGCTGACCTCTTGGATGCGCAGCGGCAGCGACATCCGGTCGGCCAGCGTGGCCAGCTGCGTCGCGGCCAGCCGGGCCGTCTCGTCGTCGTCGGCGATCAGCAGCAGGATGTCGGCGGGGCCGGTGGCCAGCCGGGCGAGCACCCGGCGGTACCGGATGTCGCGGTTGACGTCGTCGGCCGAGGTCGCCACCGGCGGCAGCACCCACGGCCGGTCGCCGCCGAGCAGGCGCCGCACCTTGCCGTACAGATTGGTCGCCGGGAGGCGGTCGCCCTCCGGCGTCGGGACGTCGACGCCGGCGAGGATCGGCGAGCCGAGCGCGGACGCGATCTCCGGCTCACCCCGCAGCCGCCGGTCGGCGCGTGCGGTGAAGAGGTGGCCGAAGACGCCGACGAAGAAGAACAGCACCGCGCCACCGGCGGCCAGCTGCGTCATCGTCGGGGCGGCCGGGCCGGCCGGGCGCTCGGACGGACCGAGCACCACGGTGTTGCCGACGCCGGTCGCGAGGTCGGCCTGGTTCAGGTCGTTGATCGCCTGTTCCAGCGACGTCCGCAGGCCTTCGAGCTGCGTGCGGACCTGGACGCTTTCCACGGTCAGGTCCCCGCCGACGGTCTTGGCGAGGTCGCTGATCTTCTGCGTGGTCAGCTGGACCTGCTGGCGCAGCGTCTCGCGCTGCTCCTGGGCCAGCTGCACCGAGGCGTCCGCCGAGTTGCTCGCCAGCTGCCCGGAGTACTTGACGAACTGCTGCGCGACCTGGTCGGCGAGCTGCTGGGCGTGCTCGGCGGTGTCCGCCGAGACGGTGATCGTGACGACGTTGCCATTCGCCACCGACGCCGTGACCTGCTTCTTCAGGTCGGCGCCGGTCGGGTGCCACTGCAGCTGCGCGGCGGCGCGGTCGAGCACGACCGAGCTGGTCGCGACCTCGGCCTGGGTGAGCAGCTCGTCCGCTTGGCGCGGTCCTTGCAGCAGGACGCTGGACGAGGTCTGGTACCCGGGCGAGAAGAGGACGGAGGCGCCGGCGCCCACCGCCGCTCCGAGGACGGCGAGGGCGACCAGCAGCCGCCAGCGCCGGCGGAGAACCTGCCCGATCAGGCTCAGGCGCACCGTGTCGTCAGTCACCGGCGGGATCTCCATTCCTGGGGCGAGTACGCCGAACGGCTTCAGTGGATCGGCCGGTTACCCGATCCGTCGTCCGGCCGGGACCATTGGTTACACGTCCGGTGACTTCTTGACCGAACGGCGATCAGGAACCGAGTGCGTGCTCATACGCGGCGAGGAGGGCCTTCGCCGAGTTCTCCCAGGACAGCGGGCCCGCGACCCGGGCCTGGCCGAGCTTACCCATCCTGACCCGCTCCTCGGGGTCGTCGAGCAGCCGCGAAACCAGGACCGCGAACTCCGCTTCGTCGTTCGCCGGGGCGTACACCGCGGCGTCGCCGGCCGATACGCGCGCTTCGCGCAGTTCGAACGAAACGATCGGCTTGCTCATCGCCATGTACTCCATGACCTTGTTCATCGTGGAGACGTCGTTGAGCGGGTTGAGCGGGTCCGGCGACAGGCAGACGTCGGCGGTGGACAGGTACCGGACCAGGTCCTCGTCCGAGATCCGGCCGGTGAACTCGACCTGGTTGGCCAGCCCGAGCTTCGCCGAGAGCGCGACCATGTCGTCGAAGGCGTCGCCAGAGCCGACGAACACCGCGTGCCAGTCGGTGCGGCCGACGTCGTCACGCAGCTTCGCGAGCGCACGCAGGGCGTAGTCGACCCCGTCCTGCGGGCCCATCACGCCGAGGTAGGCCAGCAGGTACGGCTTGCCCTGCTTGAGCTCGGGCTCGACGGGGACCTCGTGGAACCGCTCGACGACCGGGGCGCTGCGCACGACGTAGACGTCCTCGGGCCGCTTGCCGCCGCGGATCCGGGCGACCTGCTTGTAGCTCTCGTTCGTCGAGATGACGACGTCGGCGGCCCGGTAGGTGGCGCGTTCCAGCGCGCAGACCCCGCGGTAGAGGAGGTCCTGCCCGCGGTCGAAGCGCGACAGGTACAGCTCGGGGCACAGGTCGTGCTGGTCGAAGATGAACTTCGCGCCCTGCCGCTTGAGCACCTTCGCGACCAGGTACAGCAGGTCCGGCGGGTTGCAGGCGTGCACGACGTCGACCGGCCCGATCTTGCGGGCCAGCCGCAGCGTGTGCCACAGCGCGCTGCCGTACTCCTGCAGGTACCCGGCCGGGCCGCCGGTCGCGGCCTTCAGCGGGTAGCGGTGGATGTGGACGCCGTCGATGACGGCTTCGGCCTCGGTGTCGCGTTTCGTGCCCTGCGGGCAGATCACGTGCACCTCCCAGCCGGCGTCGCGCAGGGTCGTGGACTCCTGCCAGACGCGCCGGTCGAAGGGCACGGAAAGGTTTTCGACCAAGATGAGCGCTTTACCAGACTGTGTTTTACCAGGCAAGGCCGGCGTATCCCTCTTCAAGGCGACGCTTCTCGGCGTCGGGCAGGCGGACGAGGTCGATCAGCACCCGGTCGCCGCCGTGCGGCAGGGCCGCCAGCACGTCCGGGTCCTTGCAGCCGACGATCACGACGTCGGCGTGGTCCATGACTTCTTCGACGGACCCGGCGAGCAGCGACCCGAGGTGCGGCAGCCGGCCCTCGATGTACTCACGGTTGGCGCCCATCAGCCGCGAGAGGCTGACGTTCGCGTCGTAGATCTTCAGGTCGTAACCCTTGCCGAGCAGCTTCTCGGCCAGCTCGACCAGCGGCGACTCGCGCAGGTCGTCGGTGCCCGGCTTGAACGACAGCCCGTACAGCCCGACCTTGCGCTTGCCGGTGCGCGCGACCAGGTCGAACGCCCGCTGCAGGTGCTCTTCGTTGGAGCTGAGCACGTGCGACAGGATCGGCACCTTCACGTCGGCGCGGTGCGCGGCGTAGACCAGCCCGCGCAGGTCCTTCGGCAGGCACGAGCCGCCGAACGCGAAACCGGGCTTGAGGTAGGCCGGGCTGATGTTGAGCTTGGTGTCGGCCAGGAAGACGTCGATCACCTGGTGCGAGTCGAGGCCGAGCGCGCGGCAGATCGAGCCGAGCTCGTTCGCGAACCCGATCTTGAGTCCGTGGAAGGAGTTGTCGGCGTACTTCGTCATCTCCGCGACCGGGATCGGCACGCGGAAGACGGCGCCGGGCAGGCCTTCGTAGAGCGCCGCGACGGCGTCACCGCTGAGCGCGTCGAACTCGCCGATCACCGTCTTCGGCGGGTCGAAGAAGTCGCGGACGCTGCTGCCCTCGCGCAGGAACTCGGGGTTCACCGCGACACCGAAGTCGACGCCGGCCGTGCGGCCCGAGGCCTTCTCCAAGATCGGGACCAGCAGGTCCAGGCAGGTGCCGGGCAGCATCGTGCTGCGGAAGACGACCGTGTGCCGCTCGGTCTTCTTCGCGAGCGCCTCGCCGATCTCCTCGGCGACGCGCTCGAGGTAGACCGTCGAGAGGCTGCCGTTCGGCGCCGACGGCGTACCCACGCAGACCAGCGAAATCTCGCTGTCGGCGACAGCTTCCGCGACGTCGGTCGTGGCTCTCAGCGCCCCGCTCGCGACGACTTCGGCGGTCAGCTCGCCGATCCGCTCCTCGACCACCGGGGCGTTGCCCGCGGTGATGAGGTCGATCTTGACCGGGTTGACGTCCACGCCGACCACCCGGTGCCCCTGCCCCGCCAAGCACGCGGCGGAGACACACCCGACATAACCAAGCCCGAAGACACTGATCTTCACGCCAAAACCTCCGCTTTTCCCACGCGACCCATGAGTTGGTCGGCGAGCCCCCCTGGATCGTTACCGCGAGGGCCGCGAACGGGGTAATGCGTGAGACGGCCGTGAGGCGCAACAGTTTTCCGGTAAGAATCGCGTCTCGATTCGCCCCGGAATTGCATCTTGCAGGTGGACGGGCAACGCGTTCGGCGCAGTTCTCGTCAGCGGCCCCCGGACAGATCCCCGAGAAGCCGTTTCCGTTCCGGGGTGTACGTCCACCACGGCCGGGGCGGCGCGCCGTCGGCTTGGTCGACCGCCGACATGAAGGTGTCGAGCACGCAGGGGTCGTGCCGGCGGCCGTCGGTGGCGCAGAGGCGTTCGTACAGTTCAACCGGGTCGCGCCCGGCGAGCTGGGCGGGTTCGGTGATGCCGAGCCGGCTCAGGTCGCGGACCATCGCCGGGCCGATGTTGGCCAGCTTCAGCAGTTCGCTCATGGGCCCAGCACAGCAGCCGGGGCCGGCCCGCGTCTTGTACGGATCGGCCCCGGCTGTGTCGTGCGGTGCCGTGCGTCAGTTGTTGTTCACGAAAGTCGTGGCGAGGCTTTCGCCCTTGCTGATCGCATTGGCGTGGTTCTCGATCGGGGAGACGGTCGAGTTCTTGAAGCAGATGTACGTCACACCGGAGTCGGTGCCACCGTTGGACGGGTCCGGGTTGATGCCGAGATCCTTCGCCGTCGCGTAGGAGGCTTCGCCGATGATCTGGGTCGGGCCGGTGTCGCCGATGACCGCGTACTCGATCTTGCCGTTGTAGATCACCGCGCAGGACCCGCCGCCCTTCAGCTGCGACGAGGTGTACTTCCAGATGCTGCTCGAGCTCGGCACGACGATGTAGGGCAGCTTCGCGGCACTGAGCGGCTTGCCGTCGGACTGGTGGAACGCCGTGTCGTCCTGGTAGCAGCAGTCGGTGTCCTCGTTGCACTGCGTCGTGCGCTGGCCGTCGCAGTCGATGTCCATGTCGGCCTTCCAGAAGACCGCACCGTTGGCGTCACAGACGGCGACCGTCTTGGCCGAGACGTCCTCGTCCGTCTTGTACTTGCCGCTGGAGACCTGGGTGCAGCTGTTCGTCTTGGCCAGCAGCTGCGCCGCGGTCGGACCGGCTTCGACGGAGGCCGGCGCCGCGGCGGTCTGCGCCGAGGTGGCCGGAGCCGGAGCCGGGGCAGCCGACGCGAGAGCCGAGGGCATCACGGCCGCGGCCAGCGCCATGGTCGCGAGCAGGATCAGTTTCCGCATACCTGGTGCTCCCTTTAGTTAGGAAACTTTCCTTACGGCGGCGAGCACACAGGATGCACCCCGGACGGTGACGGGTTCAAGACCCAGAGGTACGAGAATTTCCCAGCATCCGGCGGGACTTGACGAAAACGCTGCTCACCGGACGCGGCCTCGTCGAACCGGCTCGGGACGTGTTCCGACCACCGGGAAGACGGACTGACCGGCAGACCGGCAGACCGGCAGACCGGCAGACGGTTATACCGACTAACTGTCAGCTCGTCGAAACAGCCGTCGCATCCACTGCCCTCGCCGGCGGCCGCCGGACAGCACGCCGTCCAGCCACTCCTGGTCGAGGTCGTGTCGCAGCTCCGTCCGCGGCTGCAGCCAGCCGTCGCGGCTGGTCTCGCCGCTGTCGCTCGCGTACACCCGTGTCGCGCCCGCCTCACGCAGCCGGTCCAGCACCCGGCGGTCGTAAGCGCCGAACGGCAGCGAGTACCGCCGCACCGGCCGGCCGCACAGGTCGCCCAGCAGCTTCGGGGCGTCCGTCAGCTCCCGGCGCGCGTGGCGGTCGTCGAGGCGGCGCCAGTCGCGCGGCTCCCAGCCGTGCGAGCCGATCTCCATGCCGGCGCGGGCCAGGTCGCGCAGGGCGTCGCGGTCCAGGTAGCCGCGCTGCCCGAGACGGCCGGCGAGCGGGAAGAACTCCGCCGTCAGCCCGCGCTCCACGAGCCGGGGCAGCGCGATCTCGACGTCGGACTCGTTGCCGTCGTCGAAGGTCAGGTGGACGTCCGCGCGTTCCTCGACCGCGTCGAGGATGCGGTCGAACTGCTCGACCGTCACCCAGCGTTCGTTCTCCCCCGGCTCGAGCTGGCGAGCCGGCCGGCCGATCCCGTGCATGGCGAAGTTCACCGCCACCGCTTCCACCCCCTGCCACCGCGAGTAGTCGAGCTGTTACCCCGATTAATCGCGGAAGCAAACGGGTGAGTTACACCCTTTTTCCGGCAATCAGCCTTTCCTGATTTCCAGGGTGCAGCACTTCGGCCCGCCGCCGGCTTTCCGCAGCTCAGAGATGTCGACGTAGACCGGCTCGTACCCACGCTCGGCGAGCAGTTCACCCAGTCGAGTGGCCTCGACGGGGAGGACGACGTTCCGGCCGTCGGACACCCCGTTCAACCCGAAGCACTCGGCGTCGGCGGCGGTCGCGAGGACGGCGTCCGGGAACAGCCGCTCGAGCACGCGGCGTGATCCCGCGGAGAACGCCGCCGGGTAGTAGACGATCTGCGCGCGCGTCGTGTCGGTCGCCTCGGCGAGCACGAACAACGCCGTGTCGAGGTGGTAGTAGCGCGGGTCGACCAGGTTCAGCGAGACGACCGGGACGCCGAGGACCTCCTGCGCCTCGGCGTGCGCGGCCGGGTCGGTGCGGAAACCGGTGCCGGCCAGCAGCAGGCCGCCGGTCCAGGCGAAGTCGCCCTCGGCCTCGTTGATCTTCTCCGGCATGGTGATGTCGCGGTAGCCGTGTTCGACGAACCAGCGGCGGAAGTGCTCGGCCTCCGCAGTGCGCTGCGGCGCGCGGAACCGCGAGCCGAGGACGCGGCCGTCGACGACCGTGCCGGAGTTCGCGGCGAAGACCATGTCGGGCAGCCCCGGCTGCGGGTCGATCTCCTCGACGGTGTGGCCGAGACGGCGGTAGGTGTCACGCAGCTCGGTCCACTGCGCGACGGCGACGTCGGCGCTGACCGGCTGGGTCGGGTCCATCCAGGGGTTGATCACGTAGTCCACCGCGAAGAACCGCGGCGGGCACATCAGGTATCGGCGGGTGGTCGGTACGCGAGCGGCCAAGGGCTGTGATCCCTGCATGAAAGCAGGGTAAGCGAGGCCGAAACTCGCAATCAATCGCTGTTCGCTGCGCGTATCTGTGCTAAGTGTTGCGTGTGAACACCATCGACCAGCGAATCGTTTCGTGCCTCGTGGCGAACGCCCGATCGAGCTACGCCGAGATCGGCAAGGTCGTCGGGCTGTCCGCGCCGGCGGTCAAACGACGGGTCGACCGGCTGCTCGAAACCGGCATCCTGCGCGGCTTCACGGCGGTCGTCGACCCGGAGGCGCTGGGCTGGGGCACGGAGGCGTTCGTCGAGGTCACGTGCCAGGGCAACATCACCCCGGCCCGCATCCGCGCGCGGCTGGAACCGCTGCCCGAGGTGGTCGCGGCGTACACGGTCTCGGGTGCGGCGGACGCGATCGTCCACCTGCGGGCCGCCGACATCCACCACCTGGAGACGGCGCTGGAGCGGCTGCGCGGGCTGGAGATCGTGGACCGGACGGTGTCGACGGTCGTGCTGTCCCGGCTGCTCGAACGCCCGCCGACGCCGGAGGAGTGACACGGCCGGTCGCCAGTGGCGCGAAGATCGCGGAAGCGTCTGCTGACCGGAATCCGCCGTTCGCCGGGCCCGGGATCCGGCGCTGGTCGCGCCTCCCGGCTGCGCGATGGCTGGTCGCGCGAAATTGCGCGGGGCGGCGCCCCCCGTCTTCCAGCGTAGCGGCGGGTACCGACAGTTTTGGCAGCTCAGCCGCCCAAGGCGTCTCAGCCGCCCAGGGCTCGGAGTACCGCCGGGGCTTCGTCCGGGTGCAGGCGCAGCTCTGTGCGGCCCGCGGTGAACGTGATCGCCTGCTCGTCCACCGCCTGCATCGTCAGCTCTCCCGGCTCGAACGGCGCCGGTGGCCGTCCCGGGGCCAGCCACTGGACGTGGCCCGACCCGACGAGGAGCCTGCCCTGCTGTTCTCGGCCGTCCGTCAGGGTCGGGTCCCGTAGGACGCACGGGATCTTCGCCTGCTCGCCTCGGCTCAACGCCTTCCGGCGCGCCGATCGGCGGCGGGCTCCGAAGAGCTCGGCCGTGTCGATCATCGTCAGGACGTTTCCCGCCAGCACGATGAACCCCCGGACCAGGGCTCCGACCAGTTCCCCCATCCCTCCAGTCATACCCGAGCAAGGCGACGACCGCCTCGTGCCACCCTTACTCCCATGACCGACAGCATCGTCAGCGAGCACGCGGGCGGCGTCGCCCTGCTGACCGTCGACGCGCCCGGCAGCCGCAACGCGCTGACGCTCACGCTGTCTTCGCAGCTCGCGGACGCCGTCGCGGCCGCGGAGCGGGACGAGTCGGTGCACGCCGTCGTGGTCACCGGGACCCCGCCGGCGTTCTGCGCCGGGGCCGACCTCTCCGCGCTGGGCGCGGCCGACGAGGCCGGCCTGCGCGCCATCTACGAAGGCTTCCTCTCCGTCGCGCGCTGCACGCTGCCGACGATCGCGGCGGTCGGCGGCGCGGCCGTCGGCGCCGGGCTGAACCTCGCCCTCGCCGCGGACGTCCGGCTGGCCGGGCCGCGCGCGAAGTTCGTCGCGCGGTTCCTGGAGCTGGGCCTGCACCCCGGTGGCGGGATGACGTGGATGACGCAGCGGCTGGCCGGCCCGCAGCAGGCCGCCGCCATGACGTTGTTCGGGCAGCCCCTGGACGCCGAGGCGGCGGTGCGCGCCGGGCTGGCGCTGCGCGTGGTCGACGGCGGGCACGACGACCTGCTCGCCGCCGCGCGGGAGCTCGCGGCTCCGTCCGTCGCCGCGCCGCGCGAGGCCCTGCTGGCCACCAAGCGCAGCCTGCGGGCGACCGCCTCGCTGGCCGCGCACGCCGACGCCGTGGACGTCGAGATCGAGCCGCAGCTGGCGTCGCTGGCGTCCCCGGAGTTCGCCGAGCGGCTGGCGGCGATGCGGGCCCGGATCCGGTCCGGCCCGTGAGTTCTCACCACGTGGACGTGACGCGGGAGATGCGCGTCACAACGCCTCGTGACAGTTAACCGTTACCATCGGTTACAGGTATTTGCCGGACCAGCAGAGAAGAACCACTAGCGCAGCGAAGAGGTCGTCCGGGACTCGGGACACTGGGAACATCGTGGTCAAGGGCGAGCTAACCTCGTGATAGGGCCTGGTGTCCCGACTGTCATGACACCGGGCAGAGGCGACCGAAGGCCGCAACGTCGGGAGAGAGGGAATCCCTGACCCATGAGCACGAGTGCGAACGGCAACGGCGCTGGTCACGGCTCGCTCGCCGCGACCAGGCCCACCGAGATCAGCAAGCTGGACCGGGTGGTCATCCGGTTCGCGGGCGACTCGGGTGACGGGATGCAGCTGACCGGCGACCGCTTCACGTCCGAAGCCGCCGCGTTCGGCAACGACCTGTCGACGATGCCGAACTTCCCCGCCGAGATCCGCGCCCCGCAGGGCACGATCCCCGGCGTCTCCTCGTTCCAGGTCCACTTCGCCGACTACGACATCCTCACGCCCGGCGACCGGCCGGACGTGCTGGTGGCGATGAACCCCGCCGCGCTCAAGGCGAACCTGGCCGACGTGCCGCGCGGCGGCACGATCATCCTCAACACCGACGACTTCATCAAGCGGAACCTGACGAAGGTCGGCTACGCCACCGACCCGCTGGACGACGACACGCTCGAGCCCTACCAGGTGCACCGGGTCGCCATGTCGACGCTGACCCAGGGCGCGCTCGCCGACACCGGCCTCGGCAAGAAGGACGCCGAGCGCTGCAAGAACATGTTCGCCCTCGGCCTGCTGTCGTGGATGTACCACCGGCCGACCGAAGGCACCGAGCGGTTCCTGCGCGAGAAGTTCGCCAAGAAGCCGGACATCGCCGAGGCCAACATCCTGGCCTTCCGCGCGGGCTGGAACTACGGCGAGACGACCGAGTCGTTCGCGACGACCTTCCAGGTTGCCCCGGCGAAGCTGGCGCTGGGCACCTACCGGCAGATCACCGGGAACACGGCGCTGGCGTACGGGCTCGTGGCCGCCGGACAGCAGTCCGGCCTGCCGATCCTGCTCGGCACCTACCCGATCACCCCGGCGTCGGACATCCTCCACGAGCTGTCCAAGCACAAGAACTTCGGCATCCTCACCTTCCAGGCCGAGGACGAGATCGCCGGCATCGGCGCCGCGCTCGGCGCGTCCTACGGCGGCGCGCTCGGCGTCACCTCGACGTCCGGCCCGGGTGTCGCGCTGAAGTCCGAGACCATCGGCCTCGGCGTGATGATGGAGCTGCCGCTGGTCGTCATCGACGTCCAGCGCGGTGGCCCGTCGACCGGGCTGCCGACCAAGACCGAGCAGGCCGACCTGCTGCAGGCGATGTTCGGCCGCAACGGCGAGTCGCCGGTGCCGATCGTCGCGCCGCTGTCGCCGGCGGACTGCTTCGACGCGGCCGTCGAGGCCACCCGGATCGCGCTGAAGTACCGCACGCCGGTGCTGCTGCTCTCGGACGGCGCGATCGCGAACGGCTCCGAGCCGTGGCTGATCCCGGACGTCGAGACGCTGCCCGACCTGCGTGTCGAGTTCGCGACCGAACCCAACTCGGACAACGACTCCGGCGAGTTCTGGCCCTACGTCCGCGACCCCGAGACGCTCGCCCGCGCGTGGGCGATCCCGGGCACGCCCGGCCTGCAGCACCGCATCGGCGGGCTGGAGAAGGCCGACCGGACCGGGCACATCTCCTACGACCCGGACAACCACGACAAGATGGTCCGGCTGCGGCAGGCGAAGATCGACGGCATCGACGTCCCCGACGTCGTGGTCGACGACCCGAGCGGCGGCAAGGCCCGGGTGCTCGCGCTCGGCTGGGGCTCCAGCTTCGGCCCGATCGGCGCCGCGTGCCGCCGGGTGCGCAAGCTCGGCATGCCGATCGCCCAGGCCCACCTGCGGCACCTGAACCCGCTGCCGGCCAACCTCGGCGACGTCCTGCGCGCCTACGACAAGGTCGTGGTGCCGGAGATGAACCTCGGTCAGCTCTCCCTGCTGCTGCGCGCGAAGTACCTGGTGGACGTCCATTCGCACACCAAGGTCGCCGGGATGGCGTTCAAGGCCGAAGAGCTGCAGAACCTGTTCTCGGAGATCATCACCGGCGTTACGGAGGCCGTGAAGTGACCGCGATAGACCTGGGACTGCCCACCACCGGCGGGCTGGATCTCGTCCCCACCACCGACGAACCGCAGAAGGCCAAGGACTACAAGTCGGACCAGGAGGTCCGCTGGTGCCCCGGCTGCGGCGACTACGTCGTGCTCAACGCGGTCCAGTCCTTCCTGCCGACGCTCGGCCTCAAGCGCGAGAACATCGTGTTCGTCTCGGGGATCGGCTGCTCGTCGCGGTTCCCGTACTACCTGAACACCTACGGCATGCACTCGATCCACGGCCGCGCGCCGGCGATCGCGACGGGCCTGGCCACCACGCGGCCGGACCTGTCCGTGTGGGTCGTCACCGGTGACGGCGACGCGCTGTCCATCGGCGGCAACCACCTGATCCACGCGCTGCGCCGCAACGTGAACATCAAGATCCTGCTGTTCAACAACCGGATCTACGGGCTGACCAAGGGCCAGTACTCCCCGACGTCGGGGCCGGGCATGGTCACCAAGTCGTCCCCGATGGGCTCGGTGGACACGCCGTTCAACCCGCTGTCGCTGGCGATCGGCGCCGAGGCGTCGTTCGTGGGCCGCGCGATGGACTCGGACCGCAAGGGCCTCACCGAGGTCCTGCAGGCCGCGGCGGAGCACCGCGGGTCGGCGCTGGTGGAGATCTACCAGAACTGCCCGATCTTCAACGACGGCGCGTTCGACGTCCTCAAGGACGCCGACGAGGCCGCCGCCCGGCTGATCCCGCTGCGCGCCGGCGAGCCGATCCGCTTCGGGCCGAACCAGGAGTTCGGCGTCAAGCGCAGCGACTGGGGCGGCTTGGACGTCGCGAAGGTCGCCGACATCGGCGAGGACGACATCGTCGTGCACGACCCGGCGATCACCGACACGTCGTACGCGTTCGCGCTCTCGCGGCTCGGTGACCAGAACCTGAACCACGTCCCGACGGGCATCCTCCGCCAGGTCGAACGCCCGACCTACGACGACGGCGCCCGCGCCCAGGTCGAGGAAGCTCGTGCGGCCCGCAAGCCGGACCTGCGGGGCCTGCTCCACGGCAAGGACACCTGGACGGTCGCGTAACCCGCTGCTGCAAGCTCCGTGAAGGCCCCCTTACCGGCTCAAGATGCCGGGAAGGGGGCCTTCACGGCTTTCCGGGGTTGCGCAAGTTAGGACATGTGTCCTAAGTTTTGGGTCATGCGACCTTTCGTGTTCTTCGACGTCCGGACGTCCGACGTGGACGGCACCAAGAAGTTCTTCGCCGACCTGCTGGGCTGGGAGTCCGGCGGACCGTTGTTCACCGCGGACGGAGTTCCGTGGGGCGGCCTCACCGAACTCGCGCCGGACGACGACCGCGCGCCGCAGTGGCTGCCCTACGCGCCGGTGTCCGATGTGGACGACGCCACGGCGAAGGCCGTGACGCTGGGCGGCCGGGTCGTGCGCGAGCGCACGGATCTGCCGTTCGGCTCGCTGGTCGTCGTCACCGATCCCGGCGGCGCCGCACTGGTCCTGTTCCAGGCGGCCTGAAACGCCGTGAAGGCCGCCTCACGGGTTCGCGAGACGGCCTTCACTGATCAGGAACTCAGGTGAGCGGGCGGAACCCGACGCGCTCGGCGTCCTCGGCGGTGCGGAACCAGACCTCGGCCACCATCCGCGGGAACTGCTCGGACTCGTCGGTGCAGTACCGCAAAGCCGTGACGCTCGCCTTCACCTCGAAGCCGTCGCTGGGCCGGCCGCCGCCGGGCCGCGGCATCGCCGAACCGGGGCCGAACGGGCCGGGCGGAACGGAGTCCTCGGCCGACTCGCGGGCGGGCGGGGGCGGCGGCGCGTCCGGCGCGACGCCGACGGCCGTCTGGTTCGGCTGCACCGACGGCTCGAACAGCGAGCCGCTGTGCGCGCCGGTCAGCTCGGGTTCGCGGCGCTCGACCGTGCGCATCGACGGCTGGATCGGCTGCGGCGAGTCGAACCCGCCCCGCACCGCGCCGCGCGGCTGGCGCTTCGGCAGCACCTGCGTCGCCTCGGCCGGCGTCTCCGGCGGCACGTCCAGGTCGCCACCGGCCGCTTCTTCGCCGGCGAAGGCGTACTGCGGCGTCTCGTCGTCCTGGAACTCGTCCTCGAAGTCGTCCGAGAGGTCGTCCTGGAGCTCTTCCTGCGGCTCGTGCCGGGGCTCTTCCTTGCGGACCGATCCCGGGTGCTCGCCGATGTAGCGGGTGCGCTCCATCGGCTCTTCGAACGCCGAGCGCTGCGACTGCGGCTCGCGGTCGAACCAGTCCGGGTCCGCCGCGTGCGCGGCAGGCGGCGGCTGGAACAGCGACCCACCGGTGTCCGGCTCGAGCTGGTGCTCCAGCTGCGAAAGCGCCGGCGCGGGCTCGTACTGCTCGTCGTCTTCCGGGCTGAGGTACTCCGACGCGGCCGCGCGGTACGGGTCGTCCTGCTCGGGCTCCGCGACCGGCGCCATGACCTGGGTCGCGGACGCCGGGTAGACGTCTTCCGGTTCCGGCTCCGGCCGGTAGTCGTCCACCGGCGGGGTCCGCGGCGGCACCTGCGAGTCCAGCTCCGCGAAGTCCGCGTCGATGTCGTCGTGGACGTCGTCGCGGTTCACCGGCGACGCGGCGACCAGCGTCCCCGGGTACGACGTCTCCTGCGGCCGGGCCTCTTCGTACGGACTCGCGTTGTACCGGCTCTCGTCGTAGGACGGCTCCGGTCGCGTGTAGACCTCAGTACCCGGCGTGGCCGGCCCGGTGGCGTTCGCGGGCGTGCGCGCGGCGTCGGCGTGGGCCTGGGCCAGCGCGCTCTCCAGCTTGCGGACGCTCTTGCGAAGCGGAAGCACCAGCACCAGCCAGGTGAGCAGTGCCCCGACGAAGAAAGCCGCCAGGCTCCACAGCCAAACCTGTCCGAAAATGGACATCTATCCCTGCCCCTAGTTCAGTGCGTGCGCGCTACCAGGTAAGCGGCAACCGACTCGCACGCGTCACGAGCGGGTGACGCGGGCAGCGCGGTGAGCTCGGCACGCGCGCGCTGAGCGTAGTCGGAAAGGGTGACGCGTGCGCGTTCGAGTCCACTACTGACCCGCAGCAGCGCCAGCGCCTCCTCGACCAGGTCGTCGTCGGCGATCGGGCCGGACAGCAGCTCGACCAGCCGGGGATCGGTCCCGGGGTCGGCCAGCGCGTAGAGCATCGGCAACGTGCGGACGCCTTCGCGCAGGTCCGTGCCCTGTGCCTTGCCGAGCTCGTCGGACGGCGACGCGATGTCGATGATGTCGTCGGAGATCTGGAACGCCGTGCCGATGATGTCGCCGAACCGGCGCAGCGCCTCGATGTACTCGTCCGGGGCGCCGGACATCATCCCGCCGAAGCGGCCGGACGTCGCGATCAGCGAGCCGGTCTTCTGGGCGATCACGGTCAGGTAGTGCGCCACCGCGTCGTCACCCGGTCCGGGGCCGACGGTCTCGCGCATCTGGCCGGTGACCAGCTCGCCGAAGGTCTCGGCGATGATCCGCGCCGCGTCCGTGCCGAGGTCGGCGACCAGCCGCGAGGCGTGGGCGAAGAGGAAGTCGCCGGTCAGGATGGCGATCGTGTTGTCCCAGCGCGCGTTGACGCTCTCGGCGCCGCGGCGCATGTCCGCCTCGTCCATGACGTCGTCGTGGTAGAGCGTGGCCAGGTGCACCAGCTCGACCGCGGCGGCGGCGATCACGACGTGGTCGTCCTGCTTCGGCCCGAACTGCGCGGACAGCAGCGTGAACAGCGGACGGAAGCGTTTGCCCCCGGCCTCGACCAGGTGCAGCGCCGCGTCGTGGACGGCCTGGACGTCACTGCTGACGACGTCGCGGAGCAGCTTCTCGACGTCGGCCAGCCCGGCGGCGATCGCGCGCAGCAGGGCTTCGTCGGCGATCTGCAGGCCGACCGACGCGCGCAGGTCCTCGAGGGCGCCACCCGGCGCAGCGGGGAGGGATCCCGCCCCGGGGGCTGGGGAAGGCACAGACACGTCGGCTCCGCTCTACTCGTGCACCGGTCGGGTTCTCCCCTGAGCGTAGTGGCTACCCCGCGCCACCGTTTACCCGCTGTCCAGCGGAAACGGTGACGAACATGACATCGTCAGCCGGTCGGGGCCGCGTCGCGCACCCGAGCGCGCAACCACCGGTGACCGGGGTCCTTCGCGAAGCGCGGGTGCCACGCCTGCGCCATCGGCCGGAGGGGCAGGTCCGCGGGGGCCGTCGGCGTCGGGACGACGGCCACGACGTCGCTTCGGTGCGGCTGCGCGGCGAGCCGTTCCAGTGTCACTTCGCCGATCGTTTCGCCATTGTGGAGCGGGCTCAGTGGGCCGGCGATCGCGGCTGTCCCCTCGCGCCACAGCGGTGCCGAGCGCGCTGCTGTTCACGGCCGGCGTGGTGGCGCTGCTGCTGGGCATCACGTCGGGGCCGTCGGCGGGCTGGGCGAGCGTGCCGGTGCTGGGCGTGTTCGCCGCGGCCGCGGCACGGCTCGGCGCGTGGTGCGCGGTCGAACTGCGGATCGCGCACCCGATGCTCGACCCGCGGCTGTTCGCGATCCCGGCGTTGCGCGCGCACTGCCTCGCGCTGGTCGCGACGTTCTACCTCAACGGCCAGTACCTGCAGCACAGCAAGAGTTTCTCGCCGTTCCTGGCGAGCCTGGCCCGCGCGTGACGGTGGCCTTGGCCGGCCCCGCCTGCTCACGGCGTCCGACTTGGTGATCGTCGCGCTCGGCCTGGCGGCAATGTCCACAGCGGACGGTGCGACGCCATATCCGTGGTACGCCTTGGCCACGGTGGTCCTCGCGGCGGGCACAGGCCTGATCCTGCCGCTCTCGTCGGCGTCATTGCGGCGCTGCCCCACGAACGCGCCGGCATCGGCTCGGGCCTGCAGGCATGACCCGCGAACTGGGCATCGTCCTGGCCGGCGTGATGGCACTGACCGGGGCCGTCGTGGTGACGACGCGGGTCAGCGGCGCCGGATCTTGACGTCGTCCAGGCAGGTCGAGCTGACGACCAGGTCACGGTACGGGTAGCCCGCGCGCTCAAACAGCTCCATGACCATCAGCTCGGCCTGGTCGTGGGCGTCGTCACCCGATGCGACGTCGACCTGGACGCGGAAGCTGAAGCCGCCGAGATGGTGACTGTAGGTGAGCGAGCCGTCTTCACTAAAAGCCGGCTCGGCGACGTCGTCTGAGGCCGGCCGGGCGAGCAGCTTTCGCGGACGGCCTGCGTCGGCCGGTCGAACTTGCCCCGGACGAGGACGCGGTAGGTCGGCATGGGCGTCAATATACAGAGTCGTATCTGGATACCGATGGGATTATCCACTGGGTGGTTCATGATCCACTAAGGGGTGATCAGCGGTTTCGGGCGCAACGGGCGGGTCTGACAGGCGGATATTCACGACGTGGAAGAGCTGCCGAACCCGACAGCTCTCCCGGTCAGCAAGGAGGCAGCGACATGCGCAGCACAATCGCGAGGCGGGCGGGGCTCGCCGGAACGCTGTTGGTGGCCGGACTCGCCGTGGGCGTCCCGGCGCAGGCCGCGCCGCAACCGGGCGTGGCCCAGATCGGCTCCGCCGAGTTCACGAAGGGTGACGCGACGATCAAGGTGCCGGCGCAGGGCCAGTGTTCGGTGAGCGGCCCGAAGACCACCACGGCCCAGACGGTGTCGAAGAACGGAATCACGTTCGGCGGCGGCACCTCGTCCTGCGCGACGACGGTGACGGACCCGAAGACGTCCGCCACGACAACGACGTCCACGGCGACGGGCAAGAACTTCGAGCTGTCGGCACTGGTGAGCGCGGGCGGCCCGCGGATCAAGCTGTCGACGTTCAAGGTGACCTGCACGGCAACGCACACCCAGACGAACGCCGGCTGGACGTACGGCGGCATGAGCGGCATCACGAACCCGCCGAACCCGGTCCCGGTGGGGTATGTGGTGCCGCTCAAGAAGTCGAACGGAACGGTGCTGGCGAACGCGGTGTTCAACATCCAGAACCTCCCGGGCGACGGCAGCATCGGCTTGACGATGCTGCGCATCAACTTCCTCCCGGCATCGGGCATGACGGGCCAGGTGATCCTGGGCCACACATCCTGCGCGCCGACGCCGTAGCCCCTCTCTGAGCTGGGGTTTCTTGCCTGGCTGTGCTGACGGGGAACCCTGGTAGGGTTCGAGCCGTCGGATACGCAGGGTGCTCGGGGTGAAGCACTGTGCAAGCTAGGGGAGAGCTGACGTGACTGACGTGGTGTTGGGCCGTGGGTGAGATCTACGACCCGAGCAAGGACTGGCAGCTACCGGGACCGAACGGAACCCCCCACGCGGGCTCGTACGGCTCCGGTCCCGGTTCTGGCTCGGGTTCCGGTTCCGGTTCCGGCGGAGGTGGGGCGGGGTTCCAGTACGACGTCGAGACCCTTCGGGAACTCGCGCGCGAGTGGAACGACCTGGCGAACGAGTTCGCAGACGATCGCCAACAGGCACGGACCCTGGCTTCGACTCGTGGTCCCGGACTCGAGTACGCGAGCAGTGGCAACGCGGACCAGATCCGGGCCTCCGGGCAGGCACTCGACACAGCACTTCAGGCTCGGGTTGAGCACTGCCGAGCGATGGCAGCGAAGTTCGTTGCGGCTCTCGGCAAATACGCAACCGCCGAGGACGCTCACACAGCCGAGATCAAGCAGATCGGAGGTACGCTCTGATGCGCCGTGTGCTCGTCGTGTTCAGCGCATCCCTGCTGGTTCTCGCAGCCTGCTCGAGCACGAAGTCGGGCACCGCCGCTCCGGTCGGTACTGCAGTTCAGACTCCGCCGACCTCAGCGGGTTCCGTGCCAGGCCCTGGCGTCCCTTCTGTCGACAGTCCGCTCGATACCGCACGCTTCAAAAAAGCTCCTTGCGAAGTGCTGACCACCGATGAAGTGACCACACTCTTGGGCTCGACGGCCATTCCGAAGGAAGAACCGGATGCGCCAGGAGGTCCGACTTGCAACTGGCACCCGTCCGGAGTGACTCAAGCCTCGGTAGGCGTGATCTTCAACAAAGTCAACGATACCGGCCTAACTGGTATCTACGAGAAAAAGGGCACTACATATTCGTTCTTCGAGCCACAAGATCCCATCGATAGCTACCCAGTTGTGGCATATGGTTTAAAGGACGAACGGTCCTCGAACGGCTTGTGCGCCCTCGCAGTAGGCACCAGCGACCACGAAATGATAGACGTATCGATCGCACAGTCCGAAGCGAATATCGGTAAGAAGGATCCCTGTGCGGCAGCACGTGACGTCGCCCACGACGTTCTGGAACAACTTCGAGGGAACCGATGATGGTTGCTGAGACCCCACTCACCGCCGCTCAGATCTACGATCTGATCACAGGCGGCGAAGGCATACAATCACTCTCCGATGCCCACACCGACGCAAACCACCTCACTAACCGGATGGTTGAGCGGGCTCAGCGGATCAGTGCTCTGCGGGCCAAGACCATGGGTGGGTGGCAAGGCGGCGCTGGGGACTCTGCTGCTGATGCCACGCTTCCCCTTGTTCAGGCTGCCGCTGATGATGCTGTTCATCTTGAGACTGCTCGGACTGCCGTTGGTGCTCAGATGGATGCTTTTGGGACTGCCAAGTATTCCGTCAAGCCCGTTGCGCCTCGGCCGCCTGAGATGACTTCTGGGGATCTCTACAATGTTCTCACTGGGGATGGGCAGTCCTACAATTCCAAGGTTTCCGGGTGGCAGGCTGATAGTCAGGGGAACATCGAAGCCTTTGGGGCCTATCACTCCGCCAGTGCCTCCAATGGTGGGCTGATGCCTTCCCAGTACGCGCAGATCAATGACTCCGGCGCCCCTATTTCCTTGGCTACTCCGGGGCAGAATACTCAGAGTAAGACCACCACCGCTACCGATGCTGGTGAGTGGGCTCGTAACCCTGGGCAGACCGAGGTTTTCGGGCAGGATCGGGACGTCTCGGCCGGGCGGAATCAGGACGTCTACGGCCAGGACGTCCAGTCTGGGCGTGATCAGGGGCAAGGGTCGTATCAGGTTCCGGGGCAGACCCCTCCTGGGAATGGTGCCTTCGACACCACTCATGCCAACAGCTACGTTCCGCCTGCTGCTGCTCAGGGTGGCGGGTACCAGTTCGGGCCTACCGGGCAGTCCCTTGGCAATCTCGGCGGCGGGTCGGGGAACCAGCTTTACGGCGGAGACAGCGGGGCTGGCGGCTTTGGGCCCGGCACCGGCGGGTTCGAGTCAGGGACCGGCACCGGCGCAGGTACCGGATCAAGGACCGGAAGCGGGCCAGGCAACGTCGGCGGATATCGCACCGGGACCGGCAGCGGGCCCGGCACCGGTGGCTACCGGAGCGGCGGCCCGAACACCAGCGGCCCGAACACCGGCGGGGTCACCCAACGTGGCCCTGGCTCCGGCGCCCGGATTCCCGAAGAACGCCTGCCCGGCCAACCCGCCGTCCGCGGTGCCGCCGGGGCTCGCGGTGCCAATGGCTTGCCGATGGGCGCTCCAGCCGGCGGGCGTGGGGCGAAAGATGACGACAAAGAGAAGAAGTCCGCTCCTTACCTCAAGAATCCCGATCCCGACGAGACCTTCGGTGGGTTCACCGAGAAGCCCATGCCGCCCGTGATCGGGGAAAGCCGGCCCAAGTCTTAGGCGCCTGGAGGAACGAAGCACGTGGTGCTCAAGGCCGAACTGTCTCTCGGCAACCTGCTCACGGCCATGCGCACCGCGGGCTGCGGGGATCCGCATCCGGTTTTCGCCGGTGGGTTGCGCTACATTCCGCCGTCCATCAGGGAACACACCGATCGCCGGGCCTTTGAAGAGCTCAGCGAATACGGCTTCACCGAGGGCGACGGCTTCACGCCCGAGTTCGACGATCTTCTGCACCTGCTCGACCGGCCCGCGGTCGAGTTCTTCGCCTACGCGCGGGACCAGAGGGAACAGATCGGGGTCCTTGTCGCCGTGCAAGGGCGGACTGCCGTCACCGCGCTCTGTCAGGGCGAGCGGGTCTGGCTCCGGGGGGTCTCGCCCGATACCCACCCCGTCGACGCGCTCATCGCGAACCTGCCGCCCTGCGCGGCCGCGGACATCAAGCCGTTTTCCCTGTCACAGCAAGACTTTCGAGAAGAACCCGGCAGCGAGGTCTTCGACGACGCCCCGAGCCGCAGCCGGGCCGCGCAGAAGCTCGATGAACTCGTGAAACAGAAGCACAGCGGGATGGGGCAGTTCTACGCCGCCAAGCGGGAAGAGGGGCTTCGCGTCGAAGCCGGCGGCTCTTTCGGCTACCTTGACGTCGATGCCGGGCGGGTCGGGATCGGGGTGGCCGATCAGTTCATCAGCGTCATGCCCGGGGATCCCGTGGTGCTGGGGCGGAAGGTCGCGGCGCTTCTCGGCAACTGAAAGGGCCGCCACCCCCTCAAAGAGAGAGTGACGGCCCTGGCAGAAAGCGGAAGAACAGACTCAGGAAGCGAAGCCGCCCGCGCCCGCCCATGACAAGGCGAATGCCGGGACCAGGCCCAGGACCAGCGTCACCGCCGTGCCCAGGAAGATCGCCGTTCCGGTGCCGAAGCCCGGGATCGTCACCGTGGGGCCGTCCGCGGCCGGCTCGGAGAAGTACATCAGGACGATCACGCGCAGGTAGAAGAACGCCGCCACCGCGCTGAACACCAGGGCGATGACCACCAGCGGGGCCATTCCGTCGGACAGGGCCGCCGAGAACACGACGAACTTGCCCACGAAGCCCGACGTCAACGGGATGCCCGCCAAGGCCAGCAACAGGAACGTGAACACCGCGGCCACCAAGGGCGACCGTTTCGCGAGGCCCGCCCACGCCGAGAGGTGCGTCGCCTCGCCAGAGGAGTCGCGGACCAGGCTGATCACGCCGAACGCCGCCAGCGTCGTGAAGCCGTACGACAGCAGGTAGAACAGCGTGCTCGACAGGCCGTTCTCGGTGATCGAGATCGCGCCGATGAGCAGGAAGCCCGCGTGCGCGATCGACGAGTACGCGATCATGCGCTTGACGTCGGTCTGGGTCAGGCCCAGCACCGCGCCGATCAGCATCGAGATGATCGCGACGCCCCAGAGCACGCCGCGCCACTCCCAGCTCGTGGAGCCGAACGCCACCGACAGCACGCGCAGGATCCCGCCGAACGCGGCGACCTTCGTGCACGCCGCCATGAACGCCGTGACCGGGGTCGGCGCGCCCTGGTAGACGTCCGGGGTCCAGGTGTGGAACGGGCCGACCGAGCCCTTGAACAGCAGGCCGACGACCAGCAGGCCGAGGCCGGCGAACAGCAGCGTGTCCGAGCGGTCCGAACCGGCCGCCGCGGCCGCGATGTCGCCCAGCTTCACGGAGTTCGCGTAGCCGTACAGCAGCGCGAGGCCGTAGAGGAAGAACGCCGAGGAGAACGCGCCGAGCAGGAAGTACTTGACCGCCGACTCCTGCGACAGCAACCGCCGGCGCCGGGCCAGGCCGCACATCAGGTACAGCGGCAGGGACAGCACTTCCAGCGCGATGAACATGGTGAGCAGGTCGTTCGACGCGGTGAACGCCATCATGCCGCCGAGCGCGAACAGCGTCAGCGGGAAGACCTCGGTCTGCATGACGGTCGCCGTCTGCGCGCGGTCCTGGACCGTGCCCGGGCGGATGCCGGCCTGCGCGACCAGCGCGCCGCCCGGCTCGACGACGCGGTCCGAGATCAGCAGCACCGCGCCGACCGCCAGGGCCAGCAGCGTGCCCCAGAGGAACAGCGCCGGCTTGTCGATCGAGATCGCGCCGCTGAACGTCTTCACGCCGCCCGCGGGGGCGTCGTTCAGTGCGTACTTGATCAGCCAGCCACCGGCCGCGAGGATCGCGACCAGGCTCAGCCCGACCTGCACGCCGAACCGCGAGCGCTTCGAGGCGAACGCTTCCACCAGCACGCTGAGGCAGGCCGCGCCGAAGATGATCAGCACCGGCAGCACGGCGTTGTAGTCGACCGACGGCGTCGCGATCGGTGGTTCCGGCGCCTGGGTCAGGAGGATGTCGAGCACGGGTTACTTGCCTCCCTGAACCGCGGACAGCGTCTGCTGCACCGTCGGGGTGACTGTGTCGAGCACCGGCTTCGGGTAGAAGCCGAGGACGATGATCAGCACGACCAGCGGCGCGAGGATCGCGATCTCGCGGCCGCCGAGGTCCTTGATCACCTTGGTCGCGCCCGGCTCGGTCACGGTCGCGGTGGCCACGGCGCCACCCGACTCGACGCCGGCCGGGGTGGCCCCGCCGCCCTTGGCGGGCGGCACCAGGGCCGCTCCGCGGAGCGGACCCTGCATGACGCGCTGGTAGAGCCAGAGGACGTAAGCCGCGGCCAGGACCATGCCGACCGTCGCGAGGATCGTGTACACCGGCTGGTCCACGAAGGCCCCGATGAGCACCAGGAACTCGGAGACGAACGAGTTGGTGCCCGGCAGCGAGAGCGTGGACAGCCCGGCGAGGAGGAACAGGCCCGCGAGCAGCGGGGTCACCTTCGCCATGCCGCCGTAGTCGGAGATCTTCGTCGAGCCGCCGCGTGCGACGACCAGGCCGATCACCACGATCAGCATGCCGGTCGCGAGGCTGTGGTTCAGCATGTACGTCGCCGAGCCGATCATCGCCTGCTCGTTGAACGCGAAGATGCCGAGCGAGATGAAGCCGAAGTGGGCGATCGAGACGTAGGCGATGAACCGCTTCATGTCCCGCTGCCCCGCGGCGAGGATCGAGCCGTACAGCACGCCGATCACCGACAGCACCAGCACCAGCGGCGCCAGGGTCCGGCTCGCGTCCGGGAACATCGGCAGGCAGTAGCGCAGGAAGCCGAACGTGCCGACCTTGTCCAGCACGCCGACCAGCAGGACGGCGACGCCGATCGGCGCCTCCCCCGCCGCGTCCGGCAGCCAGGTGTGGAACGGCACGAGCGGCGCCTTGATCGCGAACGCCAGGAAGAACCCGAGGAACAGCCAGATCTGCGTGCTCAGCGGGGCGTCCCGGACGACCGTGACGAGCGTGGCCCAGTCGAACGTGCCGTGGCCGAGCTTGTCCTCGGCGAGCGAGTACGCCCCGATCGCCGAGGCCAGCATGATCAGGCCGCCGAGGAACGAGTAGAGGAAGAACTTCACCGCCGCGTACTGCCGGTTCGCGCCGCCGTAACCGCCGATGAGGAAGTACATCGGGATCAGCATGATCTCGAACAGCACGTAGAACAGGAAGACGTCCGTCGCGGCGAAGACGCCGATGGTGAGCGCCTCCTGCAGCAGGATCAGCGACAGGAACCCGCCGGCGCTGCGGCCGGGCGGGAGCTTGTCCATCGTGCCGAGCCCGCCGACGACGATCGGCACCAGCAGCGCGATCACCGCGATCATGATCAGCGAGATGCCGTCGGTGCCGAACGCGATGTGCACCCCGAAGCTCGGGATCCAGTCGAAGCTCGACGTCATCTGCAGCCGCGCGCCGGACGGCGAGTAGCTGAGCCAGAACGGGATGATCAGCAGGAACTCGAGGATCGAGAAGGCGAGCGCGGCCAGCACCGCGGCGCGGTCGTTCCCCTTGAGGAACGCCAGCACCAGGGAGCCGACCAGCGGCACCAGGATGAGGATCAGCAACCAGGTCATCAGGAGAACCTCACCAGCAGGAGAGCCGCCAGAAGCAGGAACGTGCCGCCGAGCATCGACAGCGCGTAGGACCGGACGAACCCGGTCTGCAGCCGCCTCAGCCGGCCGGAGCCGCCGCCGAGAGCGGCGGCGAGGCCGTTGACCGCGCCGTCGACGCCGCGGTTGTCGACGAAGACCAGCGCGCGAGAGAGCCAGGTGCCCGGGCGGGCGACCAGCGTCTCGTTGAGGGTGTTGCCGTACAGGTCGTTGCGGGCGGCGCGGGTGACGAAGGAAACCCGCTCCGCCCGCTCGACCGGGACGGGACGGCGGAAGATCAGGTACGCGATCAGGACACCCAGCAGGGAGATCACGACCGCGGCCGTGGAGATCACCCACGCATCGAACGGCGCGTGGTGTGACTCCTCCAAGGGGCCCACGGTCGGCTTCAGCCACTCCACGAAGCGGTCGCCCCCGGCGAAGAACCAACCGGCGCCGACCGAGCCGACCGCCAAGACCGCCATCGGGACCCACATGATCGCCTTCGACTCATGCGGGTGGAAGTCGCGGCCGTCGGTGCTCTTGATGTCCTTCCAGCGTTCCTTGCCAAGGAAGGTCATCACCATCAGGCGGGTCATGTAGAACGCCGTGAGCCCGGCGCCCAGCAGTGCGGCGCCCCCCATCACCCAGCCGCGCCAGCCGCCCTGGCTGAACGCCGCTTCGATGATCGCGTCCTTCGTCCAGAAGCCGGAAAGGCCGGGGAACCCGATGAGGGCCAGGTAGCCGAGACCGAACGTCACGAAGGTGATCGGCATCTTCTTCCACAGGCCGCCGAACTTCCGCATGTCGACCTCGTCGTTCATGCCGTGCATGACCGAACCGGCGCCGAGGAACAGCCCGGCCTTGAAGAAGCCGTGCGCGACCAGGTGCATGATGCCCAGCGCGTACGCGATCGGCCCGAGGCCGACGGCCAGCATCATGTAGCCGATCTGGCTGACCGTCGAGTACGCGAGGACCTTCTTGATGTCGTCGTACGCGCAGCCGATGATGCACCCCAGCAGCAGGGTTACCGTGCCGACCAGCGTGACGATCAAGCGTCCGTCCGGCGTCGCGTTGAAGATGTCGTGCGAGCGGGCCACCAGGTAGACGCCGGCGGTGACCATCGTCGCCGCGTGGATCAGGGCCGAGACCGGGGTCGGGCCCTCCATCGCGTCCGGGAGCCAGGCCTGCAGCGGGAACTGGCCGGACTTACCGCACGCGCCCAGCAGCAGGAAGATCGCCATCGCGGTGATCGCGGCCGGCGGGAACTTGCCCGCGCCCACCGCGTCGAAGACCTGCGCGTAGCCGGTCGAACCGGCGTACTTGAACATGATGAAGATCGCCAGCGCGAGCCCGACGTCACCGACGCGGTTCATCAGGAACGCCTTCTTCGCCGCGGTCGCGGCGGACGGGCGGCCCTGGTACCAGCCGATGAGCAGGTAGGACGCGAGACCCACGCCCTCCCAGCCCAGGTAGAGCGTCACGAAGCTGTTGCCCAGCACCAGGATCAGCATCGAGGCGACGAAGAGGTTCAGATACGCGAAGAAGCGGTACCGGGCCTCGTCGTCGGCCATGTAGCCGATCGAGTAGAAGTGGATCAGCATGCCGACGCCGGTGATGAGCAGCACGAACGTCAGCGACAGGGCGTCGACCCGGAGCCCGAAGTCGATCTGCAGCGCGCCGGCCGGGATCCACGAGTAGAGCTTGGTGTCCGTGGTCTGGCCCGTGTCGGCGGTGAAGAACAGGATCAGGCCCCAGACGAAGGCCAGGGTGACGGTGGCCGTTCCGAGCAGATGCCCCCAGCCCTTCGCGCGCTTGCCCACGAGCAGCAGGACGAGCGCGCCGAAGGCAGGGAGGGCCACCAGCAGCCACGATGATGCGGTCACTCGGTGTCTCCTAGTACTTCAGCAGGTTGGTGTCGTCGACCGAGGCCGAGCGCCGGGTGCGGAAGATCGCCATGATGATCGCCAGCCCGACCACGACCTCGGCGGCGGCCACGACCATCACGAAGAAGGCCATGATCTGGCCGTCGAGGCTGCCGTTGATCCGGGCGAAAGTCACGAGCGAGAGGTTCACCGCGTTCAGCATCAGCTCGATGCACATGAACACGACGATCGCGTTGCGGCGCACCAGCACGCCGACCGCGCCGATCGAGAACAGCAGCGCCGAGAGCAGCAGGTAGTACGTGGGGGTCATTCCTTCTCCCCTTCCGAAGCACCTTCGGAGCCGACCAGCGCGTGCGCGTCCGGGTGCGGGCGGTCGTCCGCGACGAGCTTGCGTTCCTTCGCCAGCTCGATCGCCGAGGTGGACTCGATGATCGCCGACAGCGACTCCGGGGCGACCGAACCGTCCGGCAGCAGCGCCGGGGTGGACACCGAGTTCGCCGTGGCGAAGACACCCGGGCCGGGCAGCGGGGACGGCCGGTCGTGCTCGCCGCGGAAGCGCGCCACGACCAGTTCCTTCTGCGTCTTCTTGCCGTTCTTGGCGTGCCGGTCGGTGAAGGCCAGCACCATCGCGCCGACCGCGGCGGTGATGAGTAGCGCCGACGTCAGCTCGAACGGGAACAGGTAGTCGGTGAAGATCAGCCGGCCCAGGCCCTTTGGCCCGCCGCCGGCGGACGTCGCCGAGTCGAGCGGGACGGCCGGGGTGACGTTGTCCAGCGCCCGGTAGATGCCGGTGGCCAGCAGCGCGGCCAGGCCGATGCCCAGCACGGTCGCCGCGAGCCGCTGACCGCGCAGCACCTCGACGACCGAGTCGGAGCTCTCGCGGCCGACCAGCATCAGCACGAACAGGAACAGCATCATGATCGCGCCGGTGTAGACGATGATCTGCGTGAAGCCGAGGAACGGCGCCGACTGGATCATGTACAGCGCGCCCAGGCTCAGCATGGTCAGCACCAGCCACAGCGCCGAGTGCACGGCGTTGCGGGAGAAGATCATGCCGAGCGCGCCGAGCAGGCAGACCGGGCCGAGGATCCAGAACGCGATGGCCTCACCGGTCGTCACGCCCGCGGCGGCACCGGTGGGCGCCTGGGCCAGCAGTGCGGTGATCACTTCGCACCCTCCCCGCGCGCCAGCTCGGGGCCGTTCACGTAGTAGTCCTGCTCGTTCTCGCCGAGCCGCATCGGGTGCGGCGGCTGCTCCATGCCGGACAGCAGCGGCGCGAGGAGGTCTTCCTTCGTGTAGATCAGCCGCTGGCGGTCGTCGTCGGCCAGCTCGTAGAAGTTGATCATCGTCAGCGACCGCGTCGGGCACGCCTCGATGCAGAGGCCGCAACCGATGCAGCGCAGGTAGTTGATCTGGTAGTCGGCGCCGTACCGCTCGCCCGGGGAGTACCGGGCTTCCTCGGTGTTGTCACCGCCCTCGACGAAGATCGCGTCCGCCGGGCACGCCCACGCGCACAGCTCGCAGCCGACGCACTTCTCGAGGCCGTCCGGGTGGCGGTTCAGCTGGTGCCGGCCGTGGTAGCGCGGGGCGGCCGGCGCGCCGGCCTCCGGGTACTCCTCGGTGGCGACCTTCTTGAACATCATCCCGAAGGTGACGCCGAAGCCCTTGACGGGATCAAGAAACCCCATCTTGCGCTCCTTCCTTTGCGGTACCGACGGCTGCCGGCTTGCGCCGGGCCGCCTTCGCCTCGGCCTTGGCCAAAGCCTTCTGACGCGGAGTGGTCTGCGGGACCTTGAGGTCGAGCGGCGGCACCGGGAACCCGCCACCGGTCACCGGCACGACTTCGCTCTCCTCTTCGCGGCCCGACGCGCGGACGTAGAAGAACAGGGCGACGACGATGAAGATCGCGACCGCGGCGATGATGATCGACGCGGGGTTCCAGCTGATGACCTTCGCGAAGGTCACCATGACGATCCACACCAGGTTCAGCGGGACCAGGACCTTCCAGCCCAGGCGCATGAACTGGTCGTAGCGCAGGCGGGGCAGCGTGCCGCGCAGCCAGATGAACCCGAAGAGCAGGACGAACATCTTCGCGAAGAACCACAGCACCGGCCACCAGCCGGTGTTGAGCACGTTGTTCCCGATCAGCGACAGCGGCCACGGGGCCATCCAGCCGCCGAGGAACAGCGTGGTGGCGAACGCCGAGACGATCACCATGTTGACGTACTCGGCGAGGAAGAACATCGCGAACTTCATCGAGCTGTACTCGGTGTGGAAGCCGCCGACCAGCTCCGACTCGGCCTCCGGGAGGTCGAACGGGGCACGGTTGGTCTCACCGACCATCGAGATCAGGTAGATCACGAAGCTCGGGACCAGGTAGAGGAACCACACCGGCTGCTGCTTGGCGACGATGTCGGCCAGGTCCAGCGAACCGGCCTGCAGGATCACCGCGACGATCGAGAGACCCATCGCGATCTCGTACGAGATCACCTGGGCGGCCGAGCGCATGCCGCCGAGCAGCGGGTACGGCGAACCGGACGCCCAGCCCGCGAGCACGATGCCGTAGACGCCGATCGAGGAGCAGGCCAGCACGACCAGCAGGCTGACCGGCAGGTCGAGCAGCTGCAGGACGGTCCGCTCGCCGAAGATCGAGACCACCGGGCCGAACGGGATGGCCGCCAGCGCGATCAGCGGCGGCACCACGCAGATGACCGGGGCGAGGAAGTACACCTTGCGGTCGGCGGTGTCCGGGATGATCTGTTCCTTGAACGGCAGCTTGAGCGCGTCCGCCAGGGACTGCAGGTAACCGTTCGGGCCGACGCGGTTGGGGCCCGGCCGGTTCTGCATCCGGCCGACGGCCTTGCGCTCCCAGACGATCAGCAGGATCGTGAAGATCGGGCCGATCAGCAGGATGATCACGGACTTCAGCGCGATCATCCAGAACGGGTCGTCCGCCAGCAGCGCCGCGCGCGTCGCCGCGTCGGGCACACTCCCGACGGCGACTTCGGTCAGCAACGGTGTCACTGTTCACCCCCAGCGAGGTTCACCACGGCGCCGTGACCGGCACCGAGCGTCTTGGCCACGGCGGAGCCGTCGGAGTTGCCCGGCAGCCACACCACGCCGTCGGGCAGGTCGGCAACCTCGATCGGCAGCGTGATCGCGCCGCGTTCGGTGCTCACCTTGACGGACGCGCCCAGCCCTTCGGCGGTCGTCGCGGACAACCGCGCGACCGGCTTGCGCTGGGTGCCCTTGAGGTGCGGCTCGCCGTCCTGCAGGGACCCGTTGTCGATCAGCTGGCGCCAGGTCGACAGGACCGCCTGGCCGGCGCCCGGGGCAGCGGTGGCTCCCCCGGTCTCGGCGGCGGCGACGTAACCCCAGCGCAGCGCGGAGGCCGCGCCGAGCTTCTCGTAGTCGCCGCGCGCGGCGGCCGGCGTCTGCGTGAACAGGTCCGTGTCCATCTCGACGGCGAGGGTGTCGAGCACCCGGCAGTCCGGCAGCGAGCCGGTGCCCTCGATGGTGATGTCGAACGGGCGGGTGCGGCCCTCCCAGTTGAGGTAGCTGCCCGCCTTCTCGTCCGACGCGGCCACCGGGAGCACGACGTCCGCGCGCTCGGTCACGGCGCTGTGCCGCAGCTCGAGGCTGACGACGAAACCGGCGTTGTCCAGCGCGCGCAGCGCGAGGTCCGGGTCCGGCAGGTCGTACGGGTCGACGCCGCCGACGACCAGGCCGCCGAGCTCACGGCCCGCGGCGGCCTTCAGGATCTCCGTCGCGTCGCGGCCCGGAGCGGACGGAAGCGGGACGCCCCAGGCGTTTTCGACGGCGACGCGCGCGGCGTCCTCGCCGACGCGGCGGCCGCCCGGCAGCAGGCCCGGCACGCAGCCGGTCTCCAGCGCGCCCCGGTCACCGGCGCGGCGCGGGATCCACGCGAGCCGGACGCCGGTGCGCTCCACCAGGTCGTGCAGCGCCGAGAACAGGCCGGGGACCGAAGCGGCGCGCTCGCCGACGAGGACGACGGCGTTCTCGCCGCTCAGAGCCTCGTCGAGGTCCGGCGCGTGCTTGGCGATGCCTTCGATGGCCGCGGGCTCCTGGCCCGGGACGCAGGCGAGCAGCTCGCCGGACGTCTTGCGCACCGACGACGTCGTCCACTGTCCCAAGTGGACGACCCGGGTGCGGTTCTTGCGGGCCGCCTTGCGCAGCCGCAGGAACACGATCGGCGCCTCGTCCTCGGGCTCGAACGCCACGCACAGCACGGTGCGGGCCCGCTCGATCTCGGCGAAGGTGACGCCGGACTCCGGCGTCACGCCCACGACGTGCGAGGTGAGGAACGCGAGCTCCTCGGCCGAGTGCGCGCGGGCGCGGAAGTCGACGTCGTTGGTCTGCAGGGCGACGCGGGCGAACTTCGAGTACGCGTAGGCGTCCTCGACGGTCAGCCGGCCACCGGGCAGGACGCCGACGCCGCCGTTGCCGCGGGCCTCGGTGAGGCCGGCGGCGGCGATGCGCAGCGCGTCGGTCCAGGACGCCTCTTCCAGCTCACCGGTCTCGCGGTTGCGGACCAGCGGCCGCCGGATGCGGTCCTCGGCGCTGGTGTAGCGGAAGGCGAAGCGGCCCTTGTCGCAGATCCACTCCTCGTTGACCTCGGGGTCGTCGCCGGCCAGCTTGCGCTGGACCTTGCCGCGACGGAAGTCGGTCCGCTCGGCGCAGCCGGACGAGCAGTGCTCGCAGACGCTCGGCGCGGACACCAGGTCGAACGGGCGGGAGCGGAACCGGTAGGCCGCGCTCGTCAGAGCACCGACCGGGCAGATCTGGATTACGTTGCCGGAGAAGTAGCTTTGGAACGGCTGACCGGACGTCGTGCGCGACGCGAGGTCGAGGACGTCCGCTGTCTCCGCGGTGCCGATCTGCTGGTGAGCGCCGCGTTCGAGGAGCTCGATGAACGGGTCGCCGGCGATCTCGCGGGAGAACCGGGTGCAGCGCTGGCAGAGCACGCAGCGTTCCCGGTCCAGCAGCACCTGCGAAGAGATCGGCAGGGGCTTCTGGAACGTCCGCTTGGTGTCCACGAACCGGGACTCCGTGCGGCCGTGGGCCAGCGCCTGGTTCTGCAGCGGGCACTCGCCGCCCTTGTCGCAGATCGGGCAGTCCAGCGGGTGGTTGATGAGCAGCAGCTCCATCACACCCTGCTGGGCCTTGTCGGCGACCGCGGACGTCAGCTGCGTCTTGACGACCATGCCGTCGGCGACGGTCATCGTGCAGGACGCCTGCGGCTTCGGCATCGGCCGGCCGCCCATCTCGACCTCGACCAGGCACTGGCGGCAGGCGCCCGCCGGGTCGAGGAGCGGGTGGTCGCAGAACCGCGGGATGACCGTGCCGAGGCGTTCGGCCGTGCGGATCAGCAGCTCACCCTCGGGGGCGATGACCTCTTCGCCGTCGATGACCAGCTTCACGTGGCCTTCGGGGACCGGCGTCTCGGTCTTTTCGGTCTTGTCGGGGGCGATCGTCATGATGCCTGCGCTCCCACCAGCTCGGGCTTGGTCTCTTCGTGCCGGTTCTTCTCGCACAGAGCCAGGAATTCGTCGCGGAAGTACTTGATGCCGCTGGTGATCGGCGACACCGCGCCGTCACCGAGGGCGCAGAACGACCGGCCGAGGATGTTGTCGCAGACGTCGAGGAGGGTGTCGATGTCCTCTTCGGTGCCGTGGCCCTCGACCATCCGCTCGAGGATCTGCGCCAGCCAGTACGTGCCCTCGCGGCACGGCGTGCACTTGCCGCAGGACTCGTGCTCGTAGAACTGCGTCCACTTCATCACGGCCCAGGGCACCGACACCGTCTCGTTGAAGACCTGCACGGCGGTCGTGCCCAGCATCGACCCGGCTTCCGCCGCGCCTTCGAAGTCCAGGGGAACGTCGAGGTGCTCGGCGGTGAACATCGGGGTGGACGAGCCGCCCGGGGTCCAGAACTTGAGCGGGACGCCGTCCTTCATGCCGCCCGCCATGTCGAGCAGCTCGCGCAGCGTGGTGCCGAGCGGGCACTCGTACTGGCCGGGCTTCTCGACGTGGCCGGAGATCGAGTAGATCTTCGGGCCGGGCGACTTCTCGCGGCCCATCTCGCGGAACCAGCTCGACCCGCCGTTGACGATGAACGGCGCGCTCGCGATGGTCTCGACGTTGTTGACCGTGGTCGGCGCGGCGTACAGACCGGCCGCGGCCGGGAACGGCGGCTTGAGCCGCGGCTGGCCACGACGGCCTTCCAGCGAGTCGAGCAGCGCCGTCTCCTCACCGCAGATGTACGCGCCGGCGCCGGCGTGCACGGTGATCTTGAGGTCGAAGCCCGAGCCGAGGATGTTCTCGCCCAGGTAGCCCGCGGTTTCGGCTTCGCGCACGGCCGCGTTGAGCCGGCGGATGCAGTGCAGCGCCTCGCCGCGGACGTAGATGAAGCAGTGGTTCGAGCGCATCGCGTACGAGGCGATGATGCAGCCCTCGATCAGCGAGTGCGGGTCCGCCATCATCAGCGGAATGTCCTTGCAGGTACCCGGTTCGCCCTCGTCGGCGTTGATCACCAGGTAGTGCGGCTTGTCGAAGTTCGGCGGCATGAACGACCACTTGATGCCGGCCGGGAAGCCCGCGCCGCCGCGGCCGCGCAGGCCCGAGTCCTTGACCAGCTGGACGAGCTGCTCCGGCGTCCCGGCGAGCGCCTTGCGGACGGCGGTGTAGCCCTCCAGCGCCTCGTACGTGCCGATCTGCCAGGAGTTCGGCGACAGCCAGCGCTTCGTGAGGACCGGCGTAATGGGATCTGCCATTACTTCTTCTCCACTTCGGGGAGCGGGACGTCCTGGGCAACCGGGGCGACCCAGCCGCGCTCCTGCGCGATCTGCGCGCCCCGCAGGGTTTCGACGGCCTGTGAAGGACCGTCGACGTCCGTGCGGTACTGGCGCTCGTCCTCCGGGAAGAACCCGGCGAGCTGCAGCTCGGCGCCCTTGAAGCTGCTCAGCGGGGCACCGCGCGTCGGAGCCGGCTTCTTGCCCGCCTGCAGCGCGTCGACCAGCGCGACGGCCTTGTCCTCGGTCTGGTTGTCGAAGTACTCGTAATTGACCTGGATGACCGGCGCGAGGTCGCAGGCCGCGAGGCACTCGGCGTGCTCGAGGGTGATCGAGCCCGGCTCGTTCGGCGTGCCCGCGGTCTCGTTGTGCCCCAGCGGTTCCTGCTCGGAACCGAGGTGCGTCTGGAGCCGCTTGTAGATCGCGTCGCCGCCCATGGCCGCGCACAGCGTGTTCGTGCAGACGCTCACCAGGTGCTCGCCGCACGGCCGGCGCTTGTACATCGTGTAGAACGTCGCGACCGCGCTGACCTCGGCGTCGGACAGGTCGAGCTGCCGCGCGCAGAACGCGATGCCCTCCTGGCTGACGTACCCCTGCACCGACTGCACGAGGTGCAGCAGCGGCAGCAGCGCCGAGCGGGACATCGGGTAGCGCGCGATCAGCTCCTGCGCCCGGGAGTAGACGCCTTCGTCGAAGATGTCTTCGAGCGGCGTCTCGGCCAGGATCCCTTCGGCGACCGCGGGATCCGGCGCGATGGCGATCACGTCGACGTCGCCGCCGGCGGCCGCGTGCGTCCGGTCCGCCGGGTTCGGGCCCGGTTCCGGGACTGCGGTTGAAGAACTCATCGGTCCACTCCCCCCATGACGGGGTCGATCGAGGCGACCGCGGCGATCACGTCCGCCACCAGCCCGCCTTCGGACATCGCGGGCATCGCCTGCAGGTTCACGAAGCTCGGTTCGCGCACGTGGACCCGCAGCGGCCGCGTGCCGCCGTCGGACACCAGGTGCGCGCTCAGCTCGCCGCGCGGCGACTCGACGGAGGTGTACACCTGCCCGGCCGGCACCTTGAAGCCCTCGGTGACCAGCTTGAAGTGGTGGATCAGGGACTCCATCGACTGGCCCATGATCTTCTTGACGTGCTCGAGCGAGTTGCCCATGCCGTCGCTGCCGATGGACAGCTGCGCGGGCCAGGCGACCTTCTTGTCCTCGACCATGACCGGGCCCGGCTCGAGCTTCTCCAGGCACTGCTCGATGATCTTGAGGCTCTCGTGCATCTCGTGCACCCGGATCAGGTACCGCGACCAGCAGTCCGCGCCGTTGTCGACCGGCACGTCGAAGTCGAACTCCTCGTAGCAGGAGTACGGCTCGGTCTTGCGCAGGTCCCACGGCAGGCCGGCAGACCGCAGCACCGGCCCGGTGACGCCGAGCGCGAGGCACGCGTCGACCGGCAGGTACCCGACGCCCTTGAGCCGGTTGCGCCAGATCGGCTGCCCGGTGAAGAGCTTGTCGTACAGCGGAAGGCGTTCCTTCATCGTCTTGACGAATTCGGTGACCTTCTCGCGGTAGTCCGCGGGCATGTCCTGCGCGAGGCCGCCGGGGCGGATGAACGCGTGGTTCATCCGCAGGCCGGTGAGGTGCTCCAGCAGGTGCAGCACGATCTCGCGCTCGCGGAAGCCCAGCGTCATCGCGGTGGTGGCGCCGAGCTCCATGCCGCCGGTGGCGATGTAGACCAGGTGCGAGCCGATGCGGTTGATCTCCAGCAGCATCACGCGCAGCAGCTGCGCGCGGCGCGGGGCCTCGATCTGCAGCAGCTTCTCGACGCCGAGGCAGTACGCCATCTCCGTCGAGAGCGGGGCCAGGTAGTCCATGCGCGTCACGAAGGTGACGCCCTGGGTCCAGGTCCGGTACTCGCAGTTCTTCTCGATGCCGGTGTGGAGGTAGCCGATGACCGACCGCAGCTGCGTGACGGTCTCGCCCTCCATCTCCAGCACGAGCCGGAGCACGCCGTGCGTCGACGGGTGCTGCGGGCCCATGTTGATGACCATGCGCTCGTCGTGCTGGGCGTCGGCGACGACGTCGTCCCAGTCACCGCCGGACACCGAGTAGACGCGGCCCTCGGTGGTGTCGCGAGAATCCGCTTCCGGGACTTCGGTGGTTTCGTCGTTGATGGTCACGAGTACGACCTCCGCTGGTCCGGCGGCGGGATCTCCGCGCCCTTGTATTCGACCGGGATCCCGCCGAGCGGGTAGTCCTTGCGCTGGGGGTGGCCGTCCCAGTCGTCCGGCATGAGGATGCGGGTGAGCGCGGGGTGGCCGTCGTAGACGATGCCGAACATGTCCCAGGCCTCCCGCTCCTGCCAGTCGGCGGTCGGGTAGATCCCGACCAGCGACGGCACGTGCGCGTCGTCGACGTCGAGGGAGACCTCGAGCCGGATGCGGCGGCGGTAGGTCAGGGACGTGAAGTGGTACACCGAGTGCAGCCGCTGCGGGACGTCGACGCCGTAGTCCACGCCGGACACCGAGCTGAGCAGCTCGAAGCGCAGGCCGCCGTCGTCGCGCAGGACCTTCGCGATCGCGGGCAGCTGCTCGCGGGCGACGTAGAAGGTGATCTCGCCGCGGTCGACCGTCGTCTGCAGGATCGCCTCGGCCGGGACCTTGTTGTCCGACAGGGCCGCGTAGAACTCGTCGGCGAACTGGTCGAACCAGCCGCCGTACGGGCGCTCGGCCGGCGCCGGGTTGTAGGCCTGCACCCGGACGCCGCCGTAGCCGGAGGTGTCACCGGTGCCGTGGACGCCGAACATGCCCTGGCGTTCGCGACCGGTGACGACCGGTTCGGCGGGCCGGGTGCCGCGCGGCTCGAGGCCGTCTTCGGTGGGGCGATCGGCGCTGGACTGCTCGTCGCCGGGTCGGGGGTTCTCAGTCATCGCTCTACTTCTTCGCGTACTTGATCGAGGACGCGACGAGCTCGGTGCGGGCGCCGCTGGCGGCGCGGATCGCGGCCCGGCGGGCGTTGATCGGCTCGTCCTGGATCTTGGCGTGCAGCTTGAGGATCGCGTCCAGCAGCATCTCCGGCCGCGGCGGGCAGCCGGGCAGGTACATGTCGACCGGCACGATGTGGTCGACGCCTTGGACCACGGCGTAGTTGTTGAACATGCCGCCGGAGGAGGCGCAGACGCCCATGGCGAGGACCCACTTGGGCTCGGCCATCTGGTCGTAGATCTGGCGCAGGACCGGGGCCATCTTCTGGGTGACGCGGCCGGCGACGATCATCAGGTCGGCCTGGCGCGGCGTCGCGCTGAAGCGCTCCATGCCGAAGCGGGCGATGTCGTAGCGGGAACCGCCGACGGTCATCATCTCGATCGCGCAGCAGGCGAGCCCGAAGGTCGCGGGCCACATCGAGTTCTTCCGCGCCCAGTTGACGAGGCCTTCGAGGCTGGCCAGCAGGATGCCGTTGGGGAGTTTCTCTTCGAGGCCCATGGGTCTAGTTCCAATCCAGGCCGCCGCGCCGCCACACGTAGGCGTACGCGAAGCCGACCGTCGCGATGAACAGCAGGATCTCCACCAGGCCGAAGGTGCCCAGCGCGTCCGCCTGCACGGCGAACGGGTAGAGGAAGACCATCTCGATGTCGAACAGGATGAACAGCATCGCGGTGATGTAGTACGCCACCGGCATCCGGCCGCCGCCGACGAGCGGCTGCGGCGACGGTTCGATGCCGCACTCGTACGCCTCGAGCTTGGCCTTGTTGTAGCGGCTGGGGCCGACCAGCGGGCCCAGCAGCACCGACAGCACGGCGAACGCCAGCGCCAGCACGAACAGAAGGACCAGGGGCAGGTAGGGCTTCAGGCTCGGGGCCTGCTGCGCCAGGTTCACTGCGTCCGTTTGGGTCAGCACGGGCAACATCAGCACGGGGTCTTCGCCATCCTTTCCGCGCCGCTGCGGTTTTGCTTGTGGTGGGAACCGCTCAGCCTCGTCGGCACCCTAAGGGACCTGGGTCACACCGCCGAGGGTCAGGGTCTCCTTACGGCCCGTGGCTGCGCCGGGACCAGCTTGTGAAATAGTTCACAAGCCACTCGTCGTGGATGTGAAGCGATTCACAAAGCATGGGGGGAGTGTAGGACGCGACTCACATTCTTGTCCCTAGGCCCCCGTGTTATCAGGGTGCCCTAACTTCTGCCGCCATCGTTGTCACGGCCGGGCAACGACGCGCGTGCGACCTGCGCGAAGACGTTTCATGATCACGGCACGACCGGACAAACAGGGCGCTGACCTGTGATCTATCCCACTGACCGCACGGCCAACTTGTTACGCCGGTCGAGTGTCCGCGCGCGAACCCATCCGCCCGCCACCGTTCGCACTTGCACAGCAGTGCGTCACTTTCCCTAGGAAAGATGCGTCCAGGAGGCCTTCGGACGCATCTTTCCTAGGGAAAGTGACGCGTTCGGGGCTCAGCGCGGGGAGGGGGTGGCCTTCGCGAGGGCCGAGATGAGACGGTCGACGCCGTCGCCGCCCTTGGCGTCGTAGCAGCCCGACAGGCCCTTGTAGACCAGCGGGAGGATCTTGTCGATCCGCAGGCCGTACTTGGTCGCCGCGTGCATGATCTTCGGCTTGCCGATGATCTTCGCGAAGACGTTGCCCAGCTGGTAGTAGCCACCCATCAGCTCGCGCACCGCGCGCGGGTACGCCTCCAGCGCCCGCTCGCGCGACGGCCCTTCGCGCCGGGCCAGGGCCTGGACGACGACCTCCGCCGCGATCTGCGCGGACTCCATCGCCGCCGAGATGCCCTCGCCGTTGAACGGGCTGACCATGCCGCCCGCGTCGCCGAGCAGCAGCAGGCCGTCGCGGTAGTGCGGGGTGCGGTTGAAGCCCATCGGGAGGCCGGCGCCGCCGACCTTGCCGATCGCGTTCTCCTCGCGGTAGCCCCACTCCTCCGGCGTCCCGTCGAGCCACTGGCGCAGCAGCGCGCGGTAGTCGGTGTTCCGGAACGACGCCGACGTCGAGAGCATGCCGAGGCCGACGTTCACGGTGCCGTCGCCGAGCGGGAACGCCCAGCCGTAGCCCGGCAGCAGCTTCGGGTCGCGCGGGTCGGAGCGGTCCCACAGCTCGAGGTGCCCCTCGATGAACGGGTCGTCGTGGCGCGGGCTCTTGTAGTACTGGCGCACCGCGACGCCCATCGGGCGCTTCTCGTTCTTCTGGATGCCGACGCTCAGCGCGAGCCGCGCGGACACGCCGTCGCAGGCCAGGACCAGCGGCGCGCGGTAGTTCACCGGGGTGCGCTCCGGGCCGACCTTCGCCTCGACGCCGACCACGCGGCCGGTCGCGTCGGTGATGGCGCTGGTGACGGTGGTGCGCTCGTACAGCCGCGCGCCCGCCTTCACCGCGAGCTTCGCGAGGAGGTCGTCGAAGTCGTGGCGGGTGCGGGAAACGCCGTACGGCGGGTAGCTCGTGAGGTCCGGCCAGTCCAGCTCCAGCGTCAAGTCACCGGTGAGGATCCGCAGCCCGCGGCTCTGCACCCAGCCGGCCTCCTCGCTGGTGTCGATGCCGAGGTCGATGAGCTGCTTGACGCCGCGCGGGGTGAGGCCGTCGCCGCAGACCTTCTCGCGCGGGAACTCGGTCTTCTCCAGCAGCAGCACGTCGACGCCCGACCGGGCGAGGTAGGTCGCGACGGTGGACCCGGCCGGTCCGGCGCCGACGACGATGACTTCGGCGTCCTGGTCAGGGTTACGACGGCTCATACCGCGAGTTTAGGCAGGCTTTCGCGCGCGGTGGATCGCGACGACACCGAATGTGAGGTTCAACCACTCGACGTCGGCCCAGCCCGCGCTCTCGATGATCTCGCCGAGGGTGCGCTGATCCGGCCAGGCCAGCATCGATTCGGCCAGGTAGGAGTAGGCCTCCGGGTTGGACGACGTCCGCTTGCCGACCCACGTGAGCAGCTTCAGCATGAACCGCCGGTGGATGAACCTGATCGGGGGGAACGGCGGCGTCGAGACCTCGCAGATCACCAGCCGGCCGCCCGGCTTGACCACACGGGCGATCTCGGTGAGCGCGGCCTTCGTGTCGACGAAGTTGCGCAGCGCCAGCGAGATCGTCACCGCGTCGAAGCTCTCGTCGGCGAACGGGAGGTTCAGCGCGTCCGCCGCCACCATCGGGACCTTGCGGTGCAGCCCGGCCCGCAGCATGCCGAACGAGAAGTCCGCGGCCAGGCACCAGGCACCACCGCGGGCGTACTCGACGGTGGACACCCCGGTGCCGGCGGCGAGGTCCAGGACCTTCTCGCCGCGGCGGGCGTCGAGCACGCGGGCGGTGGTGGTGCGCCAGCGCCGGTCGAAGCCGAAGGTCATGAACGAGTTCGCCCGGTCGTACCCGTCCGCGACACCGTCGAACATGGCGGCGACTTCGTGCGGGTTCTTGTCCAGGCTGGCGCGTGACATGAGTTGAGGTTAACCGGGGCGAAAATTGATTACGCTGGTGTAATCAATTTCCAGCGGCTACCGTTCCGGCATGGACGCGAAGAGACCGCGGCTGGGCAGCGCCTTCCTGCTCGCCCAAGTCGGCGCGCACGCTGCCCAGCGGTTCACGGAGCAGATCGCGGAACTGGACCTGACGCCGACCCAGGTCGCGCTGCTGCGGCTCGTGGCCTCCCGGCCGGGCCAGAGCCAGCAGTCGCTGGCCAAGCAGCTCGGCACCCCCGCGACCCGGCTGGTCCCGCTTGTCGACGGCCTGGAGAAGCGCGGGCTCATCGAGCGCCGCCGCAACGCCGAAGACCGGCGGCTGTACGCCGTGGAGCTGAGCGAGGACGGCCGCATGATGATGGGGCGCGTCGCGCAAACCGGCGCGGCGCACGAGCAAGCCGTCACCGCGGCCCTGACCGACGCCGAACGCGAAGTCCTGCACGGCTTGCTGGTGAAGATCGCGGACGAGCAGGGCCTCACGCCGAACGTCCAGCCGGCCTACGGGCGCCAGCGCCCCTAGCCGAAGGTCGCCAGCATCCCGGCCACCGCGGCGGGCCAGGTGAACTCCTCGGCCCGCGCCCGGGCCGCCGCGCGGCGCAGGTCCTCCGGGCGGTCTAGGAGGTCCGTGACGGCCGAGGCGAACGCGGGCGCGTGGTCGTCGACCGCCGCGCCGCAGCCCGGCCGGACGATCTCCCGCAGCGCCGAGGACGCCGAGACCACCACCGGCGTCCCGGACGCGAGGGCTTCCAGCGCGGCCAGGCCGAACGTCTCGTGCGGGCCCGGCGCGAGGGAGACGTCGGCGCTGGCCAGCAGGCGCGCGACGTCGCCGCGGCCGGACAGGAACCCCAGGAACGTCACCGGCAGGCCGCGCGCCCGGCGTTCCAGCGCCCGCCGCCGCGGGCCGTCACCGGCCACGACCAGCCGGACCCGCGCGCCCGCCTCCGTCAGCTCGGCGACGGTGTCCACGCTGCGCTCCACGTGTTTCTCCGGCGACAGGCGTCCACAGTGGACGATCAGCGCGTCCGCTCCCCCGGCCAGGTCGGCGCGCCAGCCGTCGTCGCGCATGGCGGGCCGGAACGTCGCGAGGTCGACACCGAGCGGCACGCGGTGGACGTTCGGCGCGGCGATCCGGTCGAACTCCGCCCGCGCGAACGCCGTGGTGCAGACGACCGTGTCGTAGCTCGCGGCCATCCGGCGGTTGGCGACGTCGGCGACGCGGCGCGCCACCGGCTCGGGCAGCAGGAACTGCTCCAGCAGCCGGTCGAGGCGCTCGTGGGAGATCACCGTGCTGGGCACGCCGTGCCGCCGCGCCCAGCCGCCCATCCCCCGCAGCGTCAGCCGGTCCGACACCTCCAGCCGATCCGGTTCGAGCTTCCGCAGCACCGCGCGGACCCGGTGCGGATCGACGGCGCGGTAGCCGCCGGTGCCCGGGATCTTGGGCGCGGGCAAGGAAAACCGGCGGACGCCGGTGGGCAGCACCTCGTCGGCGTAGCGGGTGCCGGGCACCACCAGCGTCACGACGTGCCCGCTCGCGACGTAGCCGGCGCCGAGGTGGTGCAACGCCGTGCGCAGCCCGCCCGAGCGCGGGCCGTAGAAGTTCGCGAGCTGGACGATGTGCACGGCTCAAGCCGCGCGCGCGGCTCGGCCCTGCACCGCTTCGTAGTGCCCCACGAGCTCGTGGCAGACGGCCGGCCAGGTCCGGCCGAGCACGACCTTGCGCGCCTTCTCGCCGAGCCGCGCCCGCAGCGCGGCGTCCCGCAGGGCGTCGACCTTCTCGAGCAGCGCCGGGCCGAACCGCTCGCGGTCCGCGGGCAGCAGGTAGCCGGTGCGGCCGGGCAGCACGAGGTCCTTCGGGCCGCCCGCGTCGGGCGCGAGCACGGGCAGGCCGGACGCCATCGCCTCCTGCACCGCCTGGCAGAACGTCTCGTGCGGTCCGGTGTGGACGAAGACGTCGAAGCTCGCGTACGCGGCCGACAGCTCGTCGCCGTACTTCGCGCCGAGGAAGGCCGCGTCCGGGAGCTGCTCCTTCAGCGCGGGCAGGTCGGGGCCGTCTCCGACGACGACCACGCGGATGCCGGGGACGCCGGCCAGCGCGGCCAGCCGGTCGACCTCCTTCTCGGGCGCCAGCCGGCCGACGAACCCGACCAGCAGCTCGCCGTTGGGTGCCAGCTCGGCTCGCAGCGCGGCATCGGCGTGCGCCGGGGAGAACCGGTCGATGTCGACCCCTCGCGCCCAGCGGTGCACCCGGGGCACGCCGTGCTGCCGCAGCTGCTCGACGGAGTCCGTCGACGGCGCCAGCGTCCGGTCGGCCCGGGAGTGCAGCCGCCGCACCCAGCGCCAGGCGGCGCGCGCGGCGAGGCCGAAGCCGTACGCGGCGGCGAACCCGGCGATGTCGGTCTGGTAGACGGCGATCGAGGGCACCCGCAGCCGGCGCGCGGCGGCGAGCCCGCGGGCGCCGACCACGAACGGCGACGCCAGGTGCACGACGTCCGGGCCGAACGCGGCCAGCGCCGTCAGCACGGTGCGCGTCGGCACGCCGATCGGCAGCGAGTGCACGCCGGGGAAGTCGAGCGCCGGGATCCGGACCACCGGGGCGCCGCGGTAGGAGTCCGGGCCGGGGCCGGGCGCGATGATCAGCACGTCGTGCCGGCGTTCGCGCAGGTGCTCGACCACCCGCAGGACGGAGTTGGTCACGCCGTTCACCTGGGGCAGGAAACTTTCGGTGACTATCGCGACTCGCACGTTCCCGACGATCGCACCCGATCCTGGCGACCGCGTGACACCGCGGCCAACGCTGCCGGAACAGATCGGCCACGACATGTCATCTCAAGGTCGTGTCCCGGAAACCAGCGGGGCCCAGACTAAGCAGGCATGACCCTCTTGTCCTCCAGGCCGCCGCGGCCCGTGGAGCCCGGCCTGCTGTCGAGGGCCCTCGAAGTGGCCGGGCGCCTGGCCAACGACGCCACCGACGTGATCACCGCGACCGCCGGCCGGGGTGCGCACCCGGCCACGCTCGACTCGCCGTTCGACTGGGTCACCGACACCGACCGGATCCTCGAGCGGCACACGCGGCGCGTGCTGACCGCCGAGTTCCCGGGCATCCCGGTGGTGGGCCACGAGTTCGGCGCCGACCACGGCGCGGACGTCGCGGAGTACCGCTGGGTCGTCGACTCGGTGGACGGCACCGCGAACTACGTCGCCGGGGTGCCGTGGTGCGCCTACAGCCTGGCGCTGGTCGACGCGGCCGGCCCGGTGGTCGGGGTGGTGGCGGACCCGTACCGGGCCCAGATCTACGCCGCGGCGCGCGGCCGGGGGGCCCGCGCGAACGGCACCCCGGTCCGGCTGACGGACCGCTGCGTCACGGCGGGCGCGCTGGTGTTCACGGAGTTCGCCCGGCGCGGGCCGTGGCCGGGGATGGGCGAGTTCATCGAGCGCGCGGCGGCGGCCCACGCGGGCGTCCGGGTGCTGGGCTCGGCGGCGCTGTCGATCGCCCAGGTGGCGCTGGGCCACGCGGCGGCGGCGGTGCTGCACAGCTACCACGAGTGGGACGTCGCGGGCTCGGTGGCGATGGCCATCGAGGCGGGCGCGGTGGTGCTGGACCGGCACGGCGAAGACACGGCGCTGCCGACGGACGGCCTGCTGGTGGCGGCCCCGGGAGTGGCGGACGAGGTGCTGGGCTGGTGGCAGGAGACGGCCCACGCGGGCTGAAACGGGTTGCGCGCGCTGTGAAGATCGGGACATGCCCACCCTCCACACCGCGCGCCTGACGCTCGTACCCCTGGCCGACGAGCACCTCGAGCTGGAGATCGAGCTGGACTCCGACCCGGAGGTGATGCGGTACCTGACGGGCCGGGCGGCGACCCGGGCCGAAGTCGAGGCCGCACACCGGCGCCGGATGGCCGTCTCACCCGGTTTCGGCTTCTGGATGGGCTTCGCCGGCGAGGACTTCGTCGGCTGGTGGATCCTGCGGCCACCGCACGGACCGGACCAGCCTTCGGTCGAGGGCGAGGCCGAGCTGGGATACCGGCTGCTGCGCCGGCACTGGCGTTGCGGATACGCGCGGGAAGGTTCACGCGAGCTGCTCCGGTACGGCTTCGCGGAGCTGGGACTGGACCGGATCTTCGCCCAGACGATGGCGGTCAACACGCCCTCACGGGCGACGATGGCGTCGGCCGGGCTGACGTTCGCCCGCGCGTTCACCTCGGCGGAGGACTTCGCCGAGGTGCTTCCGGGCACCGAACAGGGTGAGGTCGAGTACGAGATCACGCGGAGCCGGTGGCTGCGGGAGACGAGTTGAGCTTGGTCTTGGTCTGGGTCATCGCCGCATCGCCGCATCGCCGCATCGCCGCATCGCCGCATCGCCGCATCGCCGCATCGCCGCATCGCCGCATCGCCGCATCGCCGCATCGCCGCATCGCCGCATCGCCGCATCGCCGCATCGCCGCATCGCCGCATCGCCGCATCGCCGCATCGCCGCGGAGATTGTTGAACGACTCGACTCGGTCCGCAGCCTCCTGCGGACAGGAATCGAGCGCGAAGTCACCCGCCCAACGATCCTGGCGGCGAGTTATCCACATCGCGTGCAGTTATCCACAGATTTGCCGGAGCACCCCTTTGCCGGTGCGGCGCCGATAGACTGGGACTGGGCACGCCCCCCTGGGTGCGGTGGGGACTCTTTGCTGGTCAGACGAGGATCAGGCGCGCCGATGCCGTGGCCCACGATGGGAGCGCGGCGGCTGGTCAGACGGCGGCGGGGGCCTCGGCGTCAGCCCGCTTGTTCTGGCGCCGGATCCACCACAGCAGCGGGCCCGCCACCAGCCACGTGAAGAACACGAAACTGCCCAGCGGCAGCAGTGTCAGCGTCGCCGAGCGGCCCGCTACCCGGGCCAGTTCCGGGTCCGTCGCGTCGTACTCGATGCGGACCAGCTGGCCCGCGGCCAGGCCGTCCGGGTACAGGACTCCGTTGGCCGGGCTGTGGACGATGCCGTCCGGGGTCTCGAAGTGGATGATCGTGCGGTCGAACGCCACCGAGTCCACCGTGGCCGTCGCCGTGCCGAGCTGGCCGGAGATCGAGCGGTCGTTGCGGATCGCCGCGAACAGCAGGCAGATGCACATCACGGTGAGGAGCGAGGCGACGGCGAGGGTTATCCACCACCCGACGCGCCTCGCCCGCTCACCTCTCGTGCTCACGCCGCGAGCGTAGCGGTACTGCTCAGTGCTTGTGCTCCGCGGCGAGATTCCGGTGGTTGGCCTGGATCTGGTCGAAGGACTTCGGCTTGACCGACGCCGTCCGGGCCGTGAAAGCCGCAGGCGAGGCGCCGTTCGGGCCGACCGCCGGCTTGCCCGACGTGTACAGCCACGTCTGGAACAGGTCGTACAGCGGCTTGCCCGAGACCTTCTCGGCCAGCGCGATGAACTCCTGGATCCGGCCGTTCGACCCGCCCTTCTGGGCCTGCCACGCCTGCAGGATCTTGAAGAACGACTCGTCGCCGACGGCGGTGCGCAGCGCCTGCAGCGTCAGCGCGCCGCGGTCGTACACCGCGTTGTCGAACTGGTTGTCCGCGCCCGGGTCGGCCGGGATGAGCTTCCACAGGGCACCGTCGGCCGGGTTCGAGTCGTAGGTGTACTGCGCCAGCTCGGCGACCGTGCCCTCGCCCTCGTGCTCCGACCACAGCCACTCGGCGTAGGACGCGAAGCCCTCGTTCAGCCAGATGTCGCTCCAGCGGCCGAGCGAGACGTTGTCGCCGAACCACTGGTGGGCGTTCTCGTGCGCGATCAGCGTCGTGTTGGAGCCCGCGAGGAAGTTGCGCGTGCCGTAGGTCGGCCGGGTCTGGTTCTCCAGCGAGAAACCGATGCCGCTGGTGACGACGCCGCCCTCGGCCTCGAACGGGTACGGCCCGAACTTCGTCGCCAGGAACGCGTCGATCTCCGGCGTCCGCTCGACGCTGGCCTTCGCCGCGTACAGCGAGTCGCCGAGGTCGGAGCCGTACGCCGTGATGAACGGCTTGCCGTCCGGCGTCGTCGACTGGTTCAGCTCGTACTTGCCGACGATGAACGACGTCAGGTACGTGGCCTGCTGCTTCGTGCTGCGCCACTGCCAGCGCGTCCAGCCGGCGCGGCTCTTCGTCTTGCGGACGAGCGTGCCGTTGGTGACGGCAACGTTGTCATCCGGCGCCTCGATGGAGACGTCGTAGGTCGCCTTGTCGGTCGGGTGGTCGTTGGCCGGGAACCACCACGCGGAGCTCTGCGGCTCGTCGACGCCGAGCGCGCCGAAGGGGCCCTTCTTCCAGCCGTTGAGCCCGTCGACCTGCTCGGTGGACGGCGTGTCCGAGTACGCGACGACGACCGTGGCGGTCTGGCCCTTGAGCAGCGGCTGCGCCGGCGTGATGACGAGCTCGCCGTTGCCGGTCTGGTTCGTGAACTGGGCGGGGCGGTTGTTCACCAGCACGCTCGACGCCTTCAGCGCGAAGTCGAGGTCGAACCGCGAGAGGTCCTGGGTCGCGGTGAGCAGCAGCGTCGTCGTGCCGGCCAGCACGTCGGTCGCGGGCTGGTAGGTCAGGCGGATGTCGTAGTGCAGCACGTCCGTCCCGCCGTTGCCGGCGTTCGGGTAGTACGAGTCACCGACGCCGGGCGCACCGGGCGTCGGGGCCGCACTGGCGGTACCGGCGAGCAGCACCGAGGCGACCCCGGCCGCGAGCACACCGAGGCCGGTGCGAGTTCTTGCACGCATTCGAATCCCTCCAACGGGTGAGGATCAGCGCGCTCGAACGTAGCCAGCCAGGAAGACACCAGGAACAGCCGAAGGGAGGATCTTGCCTGCTGAGATCACACCCGGAAAGCGGTTGACCGGTTGGTTCAGACCGCGGAGACGGCCGCGCTGACCGCGGAGCGCAACCTCGCGTGCAGGTCACGGTGCCGAGAACGGTCCACGCGGACCTCCACCACCCGCAGCCCCGGTGCGGGGCGGAGCGCGGCCTGGAACTCCGTCAGCGTCTCCGCCACCACGTGCGGCACCCGGTAGCCCGCGCACAGCGCGCCCAGGTCGGCGCCGTGCGGGGTGCCGAACACCCGCTCGAAGCTCGCCGAGTGCTCCGGGGCGCCCTGCTCCAGCAGGGAAAATATCCCGCCGCCGTCGTCGTTGCAGACCACGATCGTCAGGTCCGGGCGCTGCTCCGCCGGGCCCGTCAGCAGCCCCGACGCGTCGTGCAGGAACGTCAGGTCGCCCAGCAGGGCGTACGACGGGCCGCGGTGGACCGTCGCCGCGCCGATCGCCGTCGAGACCGTGCCGTCGATGCCCGCGACGCCGCGATTGCGGTGGACCAGGACGTCCGGGCGCAGCCGGCCCGCCAGCGCCACGTCGCGGGTCGGGTTGGACGAGCCCACCACCAGCAGCGAGTCCGGCGGCAGCGCGTCCACCAGCTCCGACGCCAGGCGCAACCCCGAGGGCCACGGCTCCGACGCCAGCACCGCCGTGACCGCCGCGGACGCCGCTTCGTCGGCCCGGCGCCAGCTGGCCAGCCACTCCGGGTCGGCGGGCTTGGTCGGCTCGTCGAACCACTGCCCGACCTGCCGGACGTTGTGCGCGGGCGCCGGCCAGTCCGAGTCCGGCCGGACCAGCAGCACCTCGACGGAGGCGTCCGAGAGGACGTTCTGGATCTGCCGGAACACCGTCGGCCGGCCCAGGCAGAGCACCTGCTCCGGCTTGTGCCGCGTGATGAACTCCGTGACGCCCAGCAGCCACGCGCCGGACGAGATCGCCGTGCCGCCGGACAGCCCGAGGCCGCCGGTCTCCGAGATCACCGGCCAGCCGTGCTGCTCGGCCCACTCGCTCGCCGCCTGGACGCCGGTGTCGCACGCGATGACCAGGCCGTGGCGCGCCGAAGGCACCACGAACGACGGCAGCGCGCCGAAGTCGGGCAGCTCGGTCCAGCGAGAGCCGTCGGGACGGCCGTCCAGGGACTCGTACCACTCGCCGTCGTCGTCCGGATCCGGCACGAGCGGCTCGCGGAACGGGATGTTCAGGTGCACCGGGCCGCAGCGCCACTCGCCGTACGCGGCGTTCCAGGCCCGGCAGATCTGGCTGCGCCAGTACGAGTTCTGCCCGGCGCGGCGCTCGGCGACGGCCAGCTCGTCGAAGTAGCGGGCGGCGTTGCCGAACAGCCGGTGCTGGTCGATGACCTGCGACGCCCCCGCGGCCCGCAGCTCGGGCGGCCGGTCGGCGGTCATCACGATCAGCGGGACGCCGGCGCGGTCGGCCTCCAGCACGGCGGGGTGGAAGTTCGCGGCCGCGGTCCCGGACGTGCAGAGCACGGCCACCGGACGGCCGGTGCGCGCGGCGATGCCGAGCGCGAGGAACCCGGCGCCGCGCTCGTCGATCCGGACGTGCAGCCGGAGCTTGCCCGACGCCGCGGCGTCGTACAGCGCGATCGACAGCGGCGCGTTGCGGGAGCCCGGGCACAGCACGACGTGCGAGACGGTGTTGCGGACGAGTTCGTCGACGATGACCCTGGCCTGCGCGGTGGAAGGGTTCACCGGCAGGCTCCCGACAGATCAAAGGTGTCCACAGGTCCTATTCTCCCAAACGTGGATGACGCCCGAGTTTCCGAGCTGTTCGATCCGGCCGCGTGGACCGAGGTCGAAGGTTTCGCCTTCACCGACATCACCTACCACCGCTCCGCTGAGAGCCGTGGCGGCAAACGCGTGGTGCGCGTCGCGTTCGACCGCCCTGAGGTCCGCAACGCCTTCCGCCCGCACACCGTCGACGAGCTCTACCGGGCCCTCGACCACGCCCGGCTGAGCTCCGACGTCGGCTGTGTCCTGCTCACCGGCAACGGCCCGTCGCCCAAGGACGGCGGGTGGGCGTTCTGCTCCGGTGGTGACCAGCGTATTCGCGGACGCTCCGGGTATCAGTACGCGAGCGGCGAGACCTCCGACACGGTGGACCCCGCGCGGGCCGGCCGGCTGCACATCCTCGAGGTCCAGCGGCTGATCCGGTTCCTGCCGAAACCGGTCATCGCGGTCGTTCCGGGCTGGGCCGCGGGCGGCGGGCACTCCCTGCACGTGGTGTGCGATCTCACGCTCGCTTCCGAAGAGCACGCGAAGTTCAAGCAGACCGACGCCGACGTCGGCTCGTTCGACGGCGGTTACGGCTCGGCCTACCTCGCGAAGATGGTCGGCCAGAAGTTCGCCCGCGAGATCTTCTTCCTCGGCCGCGAGTACTCCGCCGAGCAGATGCACCGGATGGGCGCGGTCAACGCCGTCGTCCCGCACGCCGACCTCGAAAAAGAGGCCCTGGACTGGGCGTGGACGATCGCCGCCAAGTCGCCGACGGCCCAGCGGATGCTGAAGTACGCGTTCAACCTCACCGACGACGGCCTGGTCGGCCAGCAGCTGTTCGCCGGCGAGACCACCCGGCTGGCGTACATGCAGGACGAGGCCGTCGAAGGCCGCGACGCGTTCCTGCAGAAGCGCGACCCCGACTTCAAGGACGTCCCCTATTACTACTGAGCTGCGACCGCTCCACCTCGACGGCTCCCCCGCGGCGCTCGACGTGCTGAAGGGAGCCCTCGCGGACGCGCTGGGCGGCGGTCCGGCCGTGCTGCCCTTCACCGACCCCGCGCTGCGGGACGCGATGGCGCCCGGCGAGCCCGCCGAACCGGACACCGCCGTGGTCATCGCCACGTCGGGGTCGACCGGCGCGCCCAAGGGCGTGCTGCTGTCGGCCCGCGCGCTGACGGCGTCCGCCGAGGCCACCCACCGCCGCCTCGGCGGGCCGGGGCACTGGCTGCTGGCCACGCCGGCGCACTACATCGGCGGCCTGCAGGTGCTCCTCCGGTCGCTGCTGGCCGGGACGACGCCGGTGTACCTGACCGGTGACGGCTTCCGCGCGGACGCGTTCGCCGCCGCAGCAGCCGCCTTGAAGGGCGGCCCGCGGTACACGGCGCTGGTGCCGACGCAGCTGGTCCGCCTGCTCGACGACGGCGGCGCCGGGCTGGCCGCGGCCAAGGCGTTCGACGGGATCGTGGTCGGCGCGGCGGCGACCTCGGCCGCGCTGCGCGAGCGCGCCGCCGAGGCCGGCGTGCGGATCGTGCCCGCGTACGGGATGAGCGAGACGGCCAGCGGCTGCGTCTACGACGGCTTCCCGCTCGACGGCGTCCGCGTCGACGTCTCCGGAGACCGAATCCGGATCGCCGGCGACGTCCTCGCGCACGGCTACCGCTCGCGACCGGACCTGACCGCGGAGTCGTTCGCGGGCGGCTGGTTCACGACGTCCGACCGCGGGATCCGGCACGCCGACGGCCGGATCGAGGTGCTCGGCCGGGCCGACGACATGATCAACACCGGCGGCGTGAAGGTGTCGGCGAACGCGATCGAGCGGTGCCTGACCGCGCAACCGGGCGTGCGCGACGCGTGCGTCGTCGGCCTGCCGGACGCGGAGTGGGGCGAGGCCGTGGTGGCGCTGGTCGTCCCAGCCGGTGAACCACGCGAAGCGGCCGAGCTGCGGGCCGCCGTGCGAGCCGAGCTGGGCGCGGCGGCCACGCCCAAACGGCTCGAGTACGCCGCCGAGCTGCCCCTTCGCGGGCCGGGAAAGATCGACCGGGCGGCCGTGCGGGTCCGACTTCTGGCGGGTTTCGGCGGCTGATCGGCCGCACTTCGTTGACACGCACAGGGTGCACCCGCTTGGCTACTCACCATGACGCGCTGGATTCGCACGGCCCTGATCAGCACCGTCGTCGCACTGGGTGTCCTGATTCCGGTGGGCACAGCGCTGGCCGCCGAGGGCCCGACGGTCGACCCCAACAGCGGCTCCCTCGTCTGGCAGCTGCCGACCTCCGACTGACCTCCCGGGCTCCCGCTCGGGCGTGATCGTCATGGCGTTGAATGACGTCCATGGCGAGCTTGAGCGAGTGGATCGAGGGGGCCCGGCCGCGGACGTTGCCGAACGCGGTGGCTCCGGTGGTGGCGGGGGTCGGCGCGGCGATCGCGCTGGACGCGTTCTCCTGGTGGCGTTCGGTGCTGGCGCTGCTGGTCTCGCTCTCGCTGATCGTCGGCGTCAACTACGCGAACGACTACTCCGACGGCATCCGCGGCACGGACGAGAACCGCGTCGGGCCGCTGCGGCTGGTCGGTTCCGGCGTCGCCGCCCCGAAAGCCGTCCTCACCGCGGCGCTGATCGCGCTGGGTCTGGCCGGGGTGCTGGGTTTGCTGCTCGTCGCGCTCACCGGGTACTGGTGGCTGCTGGCCATGGGCGGCCTCTGCATCCTCGGCGCCTGGTTCTACACCGGCGGCAAGAAGCCTTACGGTTACTACGGTTTCGGCGAGATCGCGGTGTTCGTCTTCTTCGGCCTGGCCGGGGTGCTGGGCACGGTCTACGTCCAGGCCGGCCGGATCAGCTGGGCCGCGCTGGCGTGCGCGGTCGCCGTCGGCTGCTTCTCGACGGCGGTCCTGACGGCCAACAACCTGCGTGACATCCCGACCGACGTCGAGTCGGGCAAGCTCACCCTGGCCACCCGCCTCGGCGACCGCGGCACGCGACGGCTCTACCTGGTGCTGATCGCGGTGCCGTACGTGCTCGCGCTGGTCTTGGCGTTCACCGGCCACCCGTTCGCCGGGATCCCCGTGCTCAGCGTGGCGCTGCTCTTCCAGTCCGTCAGCGCGATCCGGCACGACGCGACCGGCCGCGACCTCATCCCGGCGCTGCGCGACACCGGCCTGGCGATGCTCGCCTGGGCCGTCCTGGCCGCGGTCGGCCTGAACCTCTAGTCGTCGATGTCCTCGACCGGGAACTTCCCGGTGGCCAGGAACTCCTCGAACAACGCGGTGTGCGGCGCGAGGTCCAGACCTTGCTGGGTGACCCACTCGTCGTCGTAGTAGGTGTGCGCGTAGCGCTCGCCGCCGTCGCACAGAAGCGTGACGACGCTGCCCGCCTGGCCGTCCTCGACCATCCGGGCGATGAGCCGGAACGCGCCGTAGAGGTTGGTGCCGGTGGAGCCGCCCGCCCAGTGCCCGGTGTGCTCGCGCAGCAGCCGGACCGCCGCCAGCGAACCGGCGTCGGGGATCCGGAACATCTCGTCGATCACGCCGGGCACGAACGACGGCTCGCACCGCGGCCGGCCGATGCCCTCGATCCGCGACGGCATCCCGGTCGCGTAGTCCAGGGCGCCGGTCTGCCAGGCGCCGTAGAACGACGAGTTCTCCGGGTCGACGACGCAGACCTTCGTGGTGTGCCGCTTGTAGCGCACGTACCGGCCGAACGTCGCGCTCGTGCCGCCGGTACCCGCGCCGACGACGATCCAGGACGGCACCGGGTGCCGCTCGGAGCGCATCTGCGCGAACACGGACTCGGCGATGTTGTTGTTGCCACGCCAGTCCGTCGCGCGCTCGGCGTAGGTGAACTGGTCGAGGTAGTGGCCGCCGCACTCGGCCGCGAGCCGCTCGGCCTCGGGGTACATCGCCGGCGCCTGGTCGACGTAGTGGCACTCACCGCCGTAGAACTCGATGAGCGCGATCTTCTCCTTGCTCGTCCGCCGCGGCACCACGGTGATGAAGCGCAGGCCGAGCATCCGGGCGAAGTACGCCTCGGAGACCGCCGTCGAGCCGCTGGAGGCCTCGACGAGCACCGTGCCGGGCCCGATCTGGCCGTTGACGAGCCCGTAGAGGAACAGCGACCGGGCGAGCCGGTGCTTCAGCGAGCCGGTCGGGTGGACGGACTCGTCCTTGAGGTACAGGTCGATGCCCCACTCCGGGGGCAGCGGGAAGACGTGCAGGTGGGTGTCGGCGCTGCGGTTGGCGTCGGCCTCGATGATCCGGACGGCCTCGCGCACCCAGCTGCGGCTGTGCAGGCGGCTCATTCCGGCTGACCGGCGGCGTCGCCACGCAGCTGCGCGCGCAGCTGGGCCCGGGCCCGCGCGCGGTTCTCGTTGCGCTTGGCCAGGCCGGCCGTGACGCGGGCGTTGAGCGGGCGGAACAGCAGCAGCCCGAGCGGCAGGCCGACGACCAGGCCGATGAGCAGCGCGACCAGCAGGGGCACGCCCACCAGGCTCAGGGCCCACCCGATCACCCCGACCAGCACGAACCGGGCCAGGAGGTACAGCGTCAGGTCACGGGGCAGGGTGCCGGCCTTCTCGTCGCTCACACCAACGCAGGTTACGCCCCGCCCGGCCGGTCCTTTTCCACGCCCGCGCCGGCCGCGTTGTTCGGGCGGCCCTCGAAGCGCGTCGAGAGCACGACGGTGGTGTTCGTCCGCCCGACGCCGGGGATGCGCCGGAGCCGGCTGAGGGTCCGCTCCAGCTCATCGACGGTCGGCACGCGCACCTTGACGACGAAGGCTTCGTCACCCGCGACCGCGTAGCAGCTCTCGACCTCGTCGAGCTCGCCGAGCGCGTCGGCGACGTCTTCGTCCGTCGCCGTGTCCGTCGGATGGATGCCGACGAGGGCGGTGACGCCGAGCCCGACCGAGCTCGGATCGACGACCGCGTGGTAGCCGGTGATCACGCCGGCGGCCTCCAGCTTGCCCACGCGCTCGTGCACCGACGAGGCGGACAGCCCGACGGCCCGCCCCAGATCGGCATAGGTGGCCCGTCCGTTGATGCGCAACGCCGCGATGATCTTCCGGTCCAACTGATCCACGGCATCACTCTATGCGGTTGGACAATCCCCCATTGGCACCACGCCTAGCACCCACTGGACAGGGGATGTCTCGTCTTCGCACGTCAAGTAACCGGATCTGATAGTTGCACACCGTAAGCAACCTGTCCGTTTTGACCTTTAAGGGCTCTTTACTCTTTGACAACCGTTCGAGTACCTGACGGGTGAAGTGCAACGATTGCCGTGTTGGCTACCCCGGCGCGACGGGCCAAAATGGCCCGGATTGCCTCCGGTATAGCAGTGAGGGCGTTAAGGAGGCGGAAAATGACCGCGACGATGGGCGGACGACTGCTCACCCCAGGCGAGGTGGCAGCACTGTTCCGGGTGGACCCGAAGACGGTCACCCGGTGGGCGACGGCAGGTCGCATCGGCTCGATCCGGACCCCCGGCGGGCACCGCCGGTTCCGCGAGTCCGAGGTCAACGAGCTCTTGGCCGAGCTGACCACGGACGCGAGCGAACCGGCTCGCAAGGCCTGAACCATCCAGCAGCCTGGGCCGTGTCGGGTACGGGGTACTCCCCCGCCCCCGCACACGGCCCGGTTTGTTTCCGGGTGCCACACCGCAACGCGGCGTGCCGCCCGCAGCCCGCGCGGACGGGTAACCTCGGGGGACTGGCAAGCCAAGCGGAAGGATCCGGCATGCTCGCTCTGCTCGCGGCCGTCGGCGCGCTGGTCGTCGCCCTGCTCCTGTGGCGGTCGTTCGCCGGCCAGCGGATCGGAGTGCCCTCGACCCCGCGGCGCGCCCCGATCGCTCCGGACGACGACCCCGACTTCCTGCGCCAGCTGTCCGAACAGCAGCGAAAACGCCGGGACGAAGACCTCTAGGCCGCCCTCGACGTTCGGCTGACCCGAGACCCGCAAGCCCGGGCCCGGTCTTTACGCGACCCCACACGGATCCCGCGCGCACCGGCCGGAATTCGTGCGCTCCGGCCCAGACCCCGCGTGACTCAGCCCGGACCCCGCGTGATCCGGGCCGTGACTCGCGTGATTCAGCCCGTATCTCACGTGGTCCAGGCCGGAACTCGCCAGTTACGGGCCCAATCACGCGAGTCACGGCTCTGATCACGCCAGTTACGGGCCCGATCACGCGAGTTGCGGGTCTGGTCACGAGACCTGCGGCTCTGCATCGGCCGAGCCCGCCGCCAACCAGGGCCTCGGCAGGCCGCACTTACGGACGGCAAAACCGTGCCCCGCGAACCGACGCCAAGACCTCAGGTGACCCAGCCGGAACTCGCGTGATCCAGCCCGTAACTCGCGTGATTCAGCCCGGATCCCGCGTGATTCGGGCCGTGACTCGCGTGATTCGGGCCGTGACTCGCGAGTTACGGCCTCAATCACGGCAGTTACGGGCCTGGTCACGCGAGTTGCGGGTCTGGTCACGCCGGTTACGGCGGTGGTCACGCGAGTTGCAGCTAGCGGTACTGCTGTGAAAGCGGGGTTGCGAAGCCGTCGGCGACTGTGGCCGCCAGGTCCAGCAGGGCCAGCCGGGTGTCGCCGCCCAGGCGGTCCAGCTCGATCTCCGCGCCCTCCTCGAGGTGCGGGTCGAACGGGACCTGGCAGACCGCGCGGACCTTGGCGCCGAAGTGGGCCGACAGCTTGTCGAGGTCGACCGAGCCGCCCTTGGGACGCACCGAGTTGATCACCGCGACCGAGCGTTTCACCAGCTCGCCGTAGCCGTGGGCCTCGAGCCAGTCCAACGTCGCCGAGGCGCTGCGGGCGCCGTCGACCGAGCCCGACGAGACGACGACCAGCGCGTCCGCGACGTCCAGGACGCCCTTCATCGCCGAGTGCATCAAGCCGGTGCCGCAGTCGGTGAGCACGATGTTGTAGAAGTGCTCCAGCAGGTTGACCGTGCGCCGGTAGTCGTCCTCGGAGAACGCCTCGGAGACGGCCGGGTCCTGCTCGCTGGCGAGGATCTCCAGCCGGCTGGCGCCCTGGGACGTGTAGGACCGGACGTCGCTGTAGCGCGTGATGCGGGCCGCGTCGCGCAGCAGGTGGCGGACCGTCGCCGTGGTCTCCAGCGGGATCTTCTGCGAGAGCGTGCCGCGGTCCGGGTTGGCGTCCACCGCGACCACGCGGTCGCCGCGCAGCGAAGCGAACGTCGCGCCCAGCGTCGTCGTGACCGTGGTCTTGCCGACGCCGCCCTTCAGCGACAGCATCGCGATCTTGTAGCACCCGCGCAGCGGCTGGTTGACCCGCGCGATGAGGTCACGGCGCTGGGTGTCGGCCGGGCTCTCCCCCGGGTTGACGAGCTTCCCGGTGCCGACGTAAACGGCCTTGCGCCAGCCCGACTGCGGCGGCCGCTTGACCTGCTTGACCAGGTGCGCCGTGGACAGGTCGTGGCCGTGGCCGCCCTGCGGCTGCGGCGCGGCGTGCCGCCCGCCCTGGGGCTGCGGCAGGCCGGACGGCTGCTGCTGGGGCTGCTGCTGCGGGTACTGGGCCTGCGCCTGGTACTGCTGCGCGGGGTCGCCGTACTGCGGCTGCAGCGGCGGGAGGTTCTGGTCGTAGCCGTACTGCGTCGGCGGGCTCTGGGGCACCTGGTGCGGGCCCGAGACGGCCGGGTTCGGCACCTGGTGCGGCCCGGACGCGGCCGGGTTCGGCGGCGGCGCGACGGCCTGCGTCGGCTGCACGTCGAACGCGCCTGACGTCTCCGGGTGCGGATGCGAGTCCGTCCGGTCGTCGGCGAACAGGCTTCCCGGCGCCTCCGGCTGCTGCGGGGCAGCGGCCGGTTCGGCGTGGCCAGGAGCCGATTCTTCGCTGGGTCCGGTCACCGGTGTAAACCTCCGCGCACTCCGCCCGACATCACTACCCCTGAAGCTCTCCCCGATGACGACGGTAGTCGGCGTACCCGCAGGTTGCTCAGCCCACCCCGGCGTAGGAGTGCAAGCCCGCGGTGACGAGGTTCACGAAGAACAGGTTGAAGATGATCGCGGCGAACCCGACGATGTTGATGGCCGCCGCCCGGGCGCCGCGCCAGCCGGCCGTCGCGCGTGAGTGCAGGTAGGCCGCGTAGACGACCCACGCGATGAACGCGACGGTCTCCTTGGGGTCCCAGCCCCAGAACCGGCCCCAGGCCGACTCGGCCCAGACGGCGCCGCAGAGCACGCCGAAGGTGAAGACCGGGAACGCGAAGATCGTCGTCCGGTAGGCGATCCGGTCGAGGACGTCGGCCGCGGGCAGCTTCGAAGCGAAGCGCGCGAACTTGGTGTTGTCCTTGTCGTAGGCCGCGCGGAACAGGAACAGCACGCTCGCCACGCCCGGCACCAGGAACACGCCGGAGCCGATGATGGCCGCCGAGACGTGGATGGCCAGCCAGTACGACTGCAGCGCGGGCTGCACCGGCGCCGCGATCGTGTACAGCAGCGTGCCGTTGATGAACATCAGGATCACGACGGGCAGCAGCAGGAAGCCGGTGAGGTGCCGGACCGGGAACTTCCACATCACGATCAGCCAGGTGACCACCGTGATGAAGGTGACCGCCATGCCGTACTCGTACATGTTGCCCCACGGCGCGCGGTGCACGGCGAGCCCGCGCAGCACGATCGCCGACAGCTGCAGCAGCGCGCCGAGCACCAGCAGCGCCGCGCCCATCCGGCCGATCCGCTCGGGTCGCCCGACCGGGCGCTGCTCGGCCTGGATCTGCTCGATCGGCGGTCCGCCGGCCCCGACGAGCTCACGCGCCCGCAGCTTGGCCCGCTCGGTGGCGAGCCGGCCCTTGGCGCCGAAGCCCTGCTCGATCAGGGAGAACATCAGCGCGACGACGTAGATCGCCGCGGCGGTGGTGTACAGCCAGTCGCTGTACTGCGACAGCGTCTCGTTGATCGGCATGCCTCAGCCCTTCTGACCACTGATCAGGCGTTCGCTGATCCGGTGGAACTCTTCGCCGTACCCGGCCTGATCCGTGCGGGCCAGCCCGGCGACCTCGATCACCGTACTCGGCTCGCTCTCGGTCCCCGGCTTCACCCGGACCCACAGCCGACGCCGCTTGACCAGCAAGGACGCGCCGAGGCCGAGGAACATCGAGATGGCGAACCCGAGCACGAAACCCTGCGTCGGGTCGTGGGAGACCTGGAGCGAGACCCAGCGGCCGACGCCGTCGAAGCGGACCTTCGTGCCGTCGTCGAGCTTGATCTCCTGGCCGACCTTCATGTTCTCGCGGGCGATCTTCTTCAGCCGCCCGTCGTCGACCATCGACTGGTCGACCTCGAACACCGACTGGCCGCGCCCGGCGTCCAGCCCGAGGTCGCCGCGCAGGATGTCGACGGCGACGGCGGGGTCGGTCAGCTGCGGCGCCGACGACGTCAGGACGTTGCCGTGCAGGAACGACGTCGGCGCGAACAGGCCGGTGATGGCCAGCTGGCGGGTCCGCCGCTGCACCTCGTCGGTGACGCCGGGCTGGTCGAACTTCGTCGCGCCCTCGGCGAGCATCGTGGTCGGGTCGACCGTGCGCCACTGCGTGTTCTGGGTGCGCTGGGTGCCGTCCGGGAAGGTCACCGTGAACTTCGGCGAGTAGCCCTGGCCGAGCAGGTAGACGCGGTCGCCGACGGTGCGCAGCGGCGAGTTGACCTCGAGGCCGTACGGGCGCCAGGTGTTCGTGTCGAGGTCGGCGCCGGACTGGTACTCGATGTTCGAGTGGTAGTACTCCGGCTCGCCGGCGTCGGTGTAGCGCGCGGTGAAGTCGTCGATCTTCACGCAGAACGGGTCGAGGTCGGTGCCGTCGACGCGCAGGCCCGCGTTGAAGGAGTCGTAGTTGTAGATGCCGGAGTTGCAGAACGTGCTGCCGTCGGCCTGGACGATGACCTGGCCTTCGTAGCCGTACAGCTTGCCCAGCGCGAAGAACACGATCAGGCCCAGCATGCTGAAGTGGAAGACCAGGTTGCCGGTCTCGCGCAGGAACCCGCGTTCGGCGGAGATCGTGCGGACGCCGCCGGCCTCTTCGCGCTCGACGCGCCGCCAGCCGGACAGCTGCTTGTGGACGGCGGCCAGCTCGGCGGCGACGTCCTGCTTGCCGCGGCCGAGCCGGTAGTGCGGCATCCGCGCCAGGTTGCGCGGGGTCAGCACCGGCTTGGCGCGCATCGCCTTGACGTACTCGAAGCTGCGCGGCGTCAGGCAGCCGATCAGCGAGATCATCAGCAGCAGGTAGATCGCCGAGAACCAGATGCTGGAGTAGACGTCGTAGAACTCGAGCTTGTCGAGCAGCGTGCCCCACCAGCCGTGCGCGCTGATGTACTCGTCGACCTTGGGCGCGTTGAGCTTCCGCTGCGGCAGGAGCGCGCCGGGCAGCGCGGCCAGCGCCAGCAGGAACAGCAGGACGAGCGCGGTGCGCATCGACGTCAGGCCGCGCCAGGTGTTGCGCACGAAGGCGAAGGTGCGCTTGGCGGGCGTGGGCCCTCGCGGGGCCGCGGGCGGCGCTTCCGTGGTCGTCACAGCGGCAGCCTCAAGTCGCCGGCCAGTTCGTTGCGGAGGAAGCCCATCAGATCTCCCCAGACGCCGGTGACCAGCAGGATGCCGACGATCATCAGCAGCGCGCCGCCGAAAACCTGCACCTGACGGCCGTGGCGGCGCAGCCAGTCGGTGGCGCGCACGGCCCAGCGGGCGCCGAGCGCGATGAGCAGGAACGGCAGCCCGAGGCCGAGGCAGTAGACGGCGATCAGCAGGTAGCCGCGGGCCTCGGCGCCGCCGGTCGCGCTGGCCAGCGTCGTGACGGCGGACAGCGTCGGGCCGATGCACGGCGTCCAGCCGAGGCCGAAGACGGCGCCGAGCACCGGCGCGCCCCAGATGCCGCCGCCGGGCACGCGGTGCGAGCGGAACTCGCGCTGCAGGCCGGGGATCCAGCCGAGGAACACCAGCGCCATCGCGATGGTGAGGACGCCGCCGATGCGCTGCAGCAGGTCCTGGTTGAGGGTGAGCGTGTCGGCCAGCCAGACCAGCGTGCCCAGGGTGGCGACGAACACGACGGTGAACCCGAGCACGAACAGCAGCGCGGCGCCCAGGACGGCCCAGCGGCCCTGCTTGCGCTCCTCGCCGGCGCGGACCGCGGGCGCGTCCGCGCCGACGAGCGCGGCGAGGTACGCGAGGTACCCCGGCACCAGCGGCACCACGCACGGCGAGGCGAAGGAGATCGTTCCGGCCAGCAGCGCGACGCCCGCGGCGAGCAGCAGCGGTCCGGAGATCGCCAGCTCGGTAACGGAGTTCACGGGATTGAGGGTAGGCAGTGAGGTCCCGGTGAGAACTCCGGGGCCGGTTCACAGGACCTACCTCACAGCAGTTCAGGACCTTGGTCCCGCCCGTTCCGGGAGAAACTGGTCAAGCACGGCGACACTGTGCTCGACGGCCTGGGCGCCGTAGGCGAGCATCTGCGTCTCGTACTCCTCGACGGCTTCGGGGACCGCCTTCTCGACGAGCAGGTCCCGCAGCAGCCGCGCGTCGTACAGCGCCGTGTTGGCGCCGTTGCCACCGCTGGGCGACGTCGCGTGGATCGCGTCGCCGAGGAGCGTGACGCGGCCGGGCGCCCACCGCCGTTCCGGCCGGACGACCCGGATCGACAGCGCCGCCGAGTGGGCCGGGTCGGCCGCCTCGACCAGCGCGCGGACCCGCGGGTGCCAGCCCTCGACGGCCTTCGCCGGGACGTCCGGCGCCGGCAGCAGCACCCAGCGGACGTAGTCGGGTGTGCCGGGCAGCTCGACGCCGAACTCGAGGCCGGCTTCGCGCGGCGGACGGCGGAAGCGCATCAAGCCGAGCATGAGCTGCACCGCGCCGTCGCTGACGCCGGTGCCGAAGCCGGGGACGAGCGACGCGAACTCCGACGTCAGCGTGGTGCGGCCGACGACGCACCGGACGCCGGTGTCGCTCGGCCGGAGGTCCGGCGCGAGCTGGGCGCGGACCGCGGAGGTGATGCCGTCGGCCCCGACGATCAGGTCGGCGTCGACGTGGGTGCCGTCCGCGAACCCGGCCCGGGTGCCCCGGTAGCCGGTGAACCGCTTGCCGAAGCGGACGTCGAGGCCGTCGAGCAGGAGGTGGCGCAGCACGTGCCGGTCGACGGCGATCGCGGTCATCGGCTCGAGCTCGCGCAGCTGCCGGAGCCGGCTGTCGTGGAAGACGCGGCGGCCGTGAAGGTCGCCCGTGACGGCGTCCAGCAGCGGGTGCAGCCGGTCGGGCAGGCAGGCGAGCAGGGCTTCGCGGCCGGCGTCGGCTAGGCCGATCCGGTAGCCCTGGAAGCGGGCGCGGACCCCCGGGTCACGTTCGAACACCTCGACGTCGATCCCGGCTTTCCGCAGGCCCTGGGCCAGGCACAGGCCCCCGAGCCCGGCTCCGATCACGGCGACTCTCATGGTTCCTCCCCGGTTTATTGAACACTGCTCAAGTTACCTGAACAACGCTCAAGTGCGCCAGGCGTGGTGAACTTGTCCCGATGCCTCTGAACCAGGCGGTGGTGCTGGACGCCGCGATCGAATTGCTCGACGAGACCGGGCTGGACGAGCTGACCACCCGCAAGCTCGCCGACCGCCTCGGCGTGCGCGTCGGCGCGCTCTATTGGCACTACGCGAACAAGCAGGCGCTGCTGGACGCGGTCGCGGAGCACATGCTGGCGGTGGCGTCCCGCGGGCTGAGCGCGTCGGGAACGTGGCGGGAGCGCGTGACGGCGTTCGCGAACGCCCACCGCGAGACGATGCTCGCCCACCCGGACGGCGCCCGGGTCATCGCGACGATGAGCGTCCCCGGGCCGGCCGCGCGGGAGTTCCTGGGGCACCTGCTGACCACGCTCGCCGCCGCCGGGATGGCTTCACCGGAGCGCGAGGCGTGCGCGGACGTCGTGACGAGCTACGTGAACGGCTTCACGGTCGAAGAACAGGCCCGCCGCACGGCCGTGCCCCGCTCGCTGCGGGACACGGCCTTCGCGACGGGCCTGTCCGTGGTCATCGACGGCCTGGCCGCCCGGGTCGGCCGCGCCGAAAAGCCGTGAAGGCCTCCTTCGCGGCTCTTACGGCCGGTAAGGAGGCCTTCACGGCTTTCACGGGTCTCGCGGGTCTCGCGGGTCTCGCGGGTCTCGCGGGTCTCGCGGGTCAGAGGTAGAGCTGGCCGCCGTCGGCGAGGACGCCGCCGATGCGGGGGCCGTAGTTGCCGTACTCCTGGGTGTTCAGCTCGTACTGGCCGGTGCTGGTCACCGTCTCGTACGTGACGTACGGGTAGCAGCAGTTGCCGATGTACAGCTGGTCGCCGTACTGGGCGCCCGACAGGTTGCCGTGCACCAGGCCGTTGCCGGTGTTCTGCCACAGGCGGAGCGTCCGGCCGTTGCCGCTCGTCTGCTTGAGCAGCGTGAATCCCTGGACCGTGACCGGTGCCGCCGAAACGGCCGGTGCCGTCGCAGCAGCGGGTGCCGCCGAGGCGGGCGCCGACACGGTCGTGGTCACGGCGAAGGCGAGGAACGCCACGGCCGCCAACTTCTTCATCATGAGAAACCCCCCTGGGTTCGGACAAAACGATCACCGGGAACGTACCGGGAACCGCGCCGTCGGTGGAGGGGTTTCAGCCTGGGCTGAATCAGGTGTGTTCCGCCGCCAGCCGCTGGGTGACCGGTAGCAGGTCCTGGGCCAGCACCGGGCGCAGGAACACCGCCGCCACGCGGTGCTGCTCGTCCAGCACGATCGTCGACGGGATGATGTTGCGCGGGTAGCCGCTCAGCTTGAGCAGCACCCGGCCGTCCGGGTCGTAGATCGACGGGTACGTCAGCCCGCGGTCGCGGACGAAGTCCTGTGCGGCGTCACGCGCCGGGTCGCGGACGTCGATGCCGACGACCTGCACCTCCGGCGCCTGCTTCGCGAGGCTCTCCATCTCGGGCGCCTCCGTGCGGCACGGCCCGCACCACTGGCCCCAGAGGTTGAGCACGACGACCTTGCCGGGGAAGTCCGCCAGCGACAGCTGCTTGCCCTCGTTCATCAGGTCGTCGCCGGAAAGGACGGGCGCGGTCTGGCGCCGGTCGACGTCGTAGGTGATGTCGACCTGGCCGCCCGGGGAGACGAACGTGAAGCTGCTCCCCTGGACGACCGCGTCCTTGCCCGCGCTGCACCCCGCGATCAGGCCCAGCGCGGCCAGCGTGACGAGGAGCCGTTTCATGCCCCGGTCACCTTCGGGTCGGTGGATCCCGCAGGCTCGCTGTAGACGATCTCGCGCAGCTCGTCGCCGTCGAAGACCAGGCTGGTCAGCGAGGCCAGCGAGCACTGGCGACGGCGCGGGTCGTGCCACAGCTTCTTGCCCTCGAGGAACCGCCGGAGCGTCCAGATCGGCAGCTGGTGCGAGACACACAGCGCCTCGTGGCCCTCCGCCGCGTCGCGCGCGCGGTGGACGGCGCCGAGCATCCGGTGCGCGATCTCCAGGTACGGCTCGCCCCACGACGGCTTGAACGGGTTGGTCAGCTTCGACCAGTGCTTCGGTTCCCGCAGCGCGCCGTCACCGACCGCGACGTGCAGGCCCTCGAACTGGTTGCCGGCCTCGATCAGCTCCGCGTCGGTCGCGATGTCGAGGCGGTGCGCGGCCGCGATCGGCGCCGCCGTTTCCTGCGCCCGCTGCAGCGGCGACGCGACGACGTGCACGAGGTCGTGGCCCGCGACGGCCTCGGCGACGGTCAGCGCCTGACGCTGGCCGCGCTCGGAGAGCCGGTAGCCGGGCAGCCGGCCGTAGAGGATCTTCTCGGGGTTGTGGACTTCGCCGTGGCGGAGCATGTGGACGACGGTGGTCACCGGACCGCTCCGGCCGCCGCCTGCGCCGCCGCGGGCAGCGCCGCTTCGATCACCGAGAACGCTTCGTCGTCCATGGCCGCGTTGACGAACCAGGCCTCGTACGCGCTCGGGGGCGCGTACACGCCGCCGTCGAGCAGCGCGTGGAAGAACGGCGGGAAGCGCCAGGTCTCGGACGCCTGCGCGCCCGCGTAGTCGCGGACCGCCGGCTCGCCGAAGAACACGCTCACCAGGTTGCCTGCGTACTGGACGCTGTTCGCGACGCCGGCTTCGCTCAGCGCGAGGCGGAAGAGGTTGCCGAGGCGCTTCGCGTTGGCGTCGAGCGCCGCGTACACGGCCTGGTCGGCCGCGCGCAGCGTCGCGAGGCCGGTGGCCACCGCGACGGGGTTCCCGGACAGCGTCCCGGCCTGGTAGACCGGCCCGCCCGGGGCGAGCTTGGCCATGATGTCGGCGCGGCCGCCGAACGCCGCCGCCGGCAGGCCGCCGGACATCACCTTGCCGAACGTGTACAGGTCGCCGGCCACGCCTTCGAGGCCGAACCAGCCCGCGCGCGAGACGCGGAACCCGGTCATCACCTCGTCCATGACCAGCAGCGCGCCGTGCTCGTGGGCGATCTCCAGCAGGCCCGCGTTGAAGCCCTCGTCCGGCGCGACGGCGCCCATGTTGCCCGCCGCGGCCTCGGTGATCACCGCGGCGATCGTGTCCGGATTGTCCACAAAGGACTGCCGGACGGCGTCGAGGTCGTTGTAGGGCAGCACGATCGTGTCAGCGGCCTGGGCGCCGGTGACGCCCGGCGACGTCGGCAGCCCGAGCGTCGCGACGCCGGAGCCCGCCTGGGCGAGCAGCGCGTCGACGTGGCCGTGGTAACAGCCGGCGAACTTGACGATCTTCGCGCGGCCGGTGAACCCGCGGGCCAGCCGGATCGCGCTCATCGTGGCCTCGGTGCCCGAGTTGACCAGCCGGACCCGCTCGACGGGCTCGACCCGGCCGATGATCTCCTCGGCCAGCTCCACCTCGCCGATGGTCGGCGTGCCGAACGACAGCCCGGACGTCGCCGCCTCGCGCGCCGCCTCGACGACCGCCGGGTGCGCGTGCCCCAGGATCATCGGGCCCCAGGACGACACCAAGTCGACATAGCGGTTCCCGTCGGCGTCCCACAGGTGCGGGCCCTCGCCGCGGACCATGAACCGCGGGGTGCCGCCGACCGAGTTGAACGCCCGGACCGGCGAGTTCACCCCGCCCGGGATGGCCGCCTTCGCGCGGTCGAACCATGCCTTGGACTGCTCGGTTCCAGTGCTCACCTCCCCAGTCTCGCAAACCCGGGCTCCGGGCCGCCGACCCCCGTCACCTGCAACTCGGGGTGCGCGCGAGCGTCACGGCCCTAAGATGGCCGCACGCCGCCCGGGAGGGGAACAACCGGTGACCGAACGTGCGCCCCAGCGCAACCCGTGGCTGGTGCTGGCCTGCTTCCTCGGCGTCGTCGCCGTGGTCGCGGCGGTCGGCGCCCTGGCCGCGACGTCGTCGAAGGAGATCTACGAGCGCTTCGACCTGCCGTCGTGGGCGCCGCCGGTGTCGCTGTTCGGTCCGGTGTGGACGGTGCTGTACGTCACGATCGCGCTGTCCGGCTGGTGCTACTGGCGCACCGACGGCGAGAACCGCGGGTTCGCCGCGTACGGCATCGGCCTGCTGGTCAACCTGCTCTGGCCGCCGCTGTTCTTCGAGGGCGGCGCCGCGGTGCTCGCCCTGCTCGACATCCTGGTGCTGGACGTCGTCGTGCTCGTGACGATCGTCCTGTTCGCCCGCCGGTCGAAGCTCGCGGCCGCGTTGCAGGTGCCCTACCTCGCCTGGATCCTCTTCGCGACCGCGCTCAACACCGCCATCGTGGCGCTCAACTAGCGTGCGGCCTGCTGGGTGATCGCCTGCGCGGCGACCGTGCCGTCGTCGCCGGCCTGGCCCTGGACGGTCACCGTCGAGCCCGGCTTGAGGTCGGCGAGCTTGCCCGGCTGGGTCACGCCGACCGTCGTCGAGTCCGATGTGGACACCTTGACGTCGGTGCCCTGCGCGGTCTTCACGTAGACGGTGGTGCCGTCGACGTGGTCGACCGTGCCCGTGGTGCCGCGCCCGCCGGCGCCGCGGAAGCCGCCGCCCTGCTGGCCCGTGCCGGTCCCCGCCTGGGTGCCGCCTTGAGTACCACCCTGCGTGCCGCCCGCCTGCGTACCGCCGAAGCCGCCGCCCTGACGCCCGGCCGGCGCGCCCGACGAGCCCGAGCCCGAGCCGAACGCGGCGTGCGTCCAGGCGCCGCCGGCGAACACGGCCGCGAGCACCACCAGCCCGGCCAGCACCATCGTGGCGCGGGAGAACGGCTTGGCCGCGCGGCGCATCTCGGCGTTCAGGTCACCCTCGACCGCCGGGCTGGCGACGATCTGCTCCGCCGTCGGCTCGGCGGGTGCCGCCGGTTCGACGGCCGGGAGCACCGCCGTCGGCTCGTCCCCCGGGCCGGGCGGCGGGGTCGTCGTGGAAGACATCGGTGACTCCTTATTCGTGACGCAGGGCGTCGATCGGCCGCAGCTTGGCGGCCCGGTTCGCCGGGAAACTGCCGAAGAACAGCCCGATCAGGGCGGATACCGCGAAGGCGAGCAGGATCGACGAGGGCACCACGACCGGCTTGATCCCGGAGATGGTGAACCGGCTGCCGATCAGCCCGATCGCGACGCCGAGCAGCCCGCCGAACAGGCTGAGCATGGTCGCTTCGGCGAGGAACTGGCCGAGGATGGCCGCGCGCGGGGCGCCGATGGCCTTGCGGATGCCGATCTCGCGGATCCGCTCGGTGACCGTGACGAGCATGATGTTCGTGACGCCGATGCCGCCGACGAGCAGCGAGATCGCCGCGACGGCCGCCAGCAGCACGGTGAACGTCTCGGTCGCCGACGTCCGCGTCGCGAGCAGCTGCTCGGAGTTCTGGATCTGGTAGTCGGCGGTGCCGCCGAGCCGGATGCCGTGGCGCGCGTTGAGGATCGCGGTGATCTCGGACTGCGCCAGCGTGACGGAGTCCGCGCTGGTGGCCTGGACGGCGATCTGGCTGAGGCTGCCGTACCCGGCCAGCGAGTTCTGCACGGCCGAGATCGGCGCGATCGCGACGTCGTCGGCGTTCTGCAGCCCCGTGCTGCCCTTGGCCTGCAGCACCCCGACCACGGTGAACTGGATGCTGTTGAGCAGCACGTTCTGGCCGACCGCGTCGGTACCGCTGCCGAAGATCGACTCCGCCGTTGTCGGGCCGAGCACGACGACCTTGCGCGCGGCCGTGACGTCCTCGCTGGTGAACAGCGCGCCGTCGGCGATGTCGCGGTTGGTGGTGGTGAAGTACGCGGGCTCGGTGCCCGCGACGGTCGAGATGTCGTACGACGTCTGCCCGTAGGTCGCGGTGGCCGTCGTGTTCACGACCGGCGACGCGGCCTTGACGTCGGGCGCGCCGATCGGGTCGACCAGCGCGTGCGCGTCCTGCACGGTCAGCGGCCGGGCCGAGGCGCCCTGCCCGCCGCCGCGCGCCGGGGAGACGTTGACGACGTTGGTGCCGAGGCCCTGGATGCTCGCCGCGATGGCCGCCGAGGCGCCGTTGCCGACCGCGACGAGCAGGATCACCGCGGCGACGCCGATGGTGATGCCGAGCGTGGTGAGCGAGGAGCGCAGCTTGTTCGCCGTGAGCCCGCGCACGGCGAAGCGCAGGACTTCGAAGAGGTTCACGACGCGGCCCCCACGACACCGGAAGCGCGGGTGACGTCATCCGCGACGATCAACCCGTCGTCGACCCGGACGACCCGGCGCGCGTGCGCGGCGACCTCGTCCTCGTGCGTGATCACGACGATGGTGCGGCCGAGCCGGTTGAGCCGGTCGAACACGCCGAGGACGTCCTCGGTGCTGCGGCGGTCCAGGTTGCCGGTCGGCTCGTCGGCGAGCAGCATCGCCGGCCCGGTGACCAGCGCCCGCGCCACGGCGACGCGCTGGATCTGGCCGCCGGACAGCTCGCTCGGCAGGTGCTTGGCCCGGTCGGACAGCCCGACCATGTCGAGCGCCGCGAGCGCGCGGCGTCGGCGTTCCGACCGGCGAAGTCCACTGTAGACAAGTGGAAGCTCCACATTGGACAAAGCCGACGTCCGGGGCACGAGGTTGAACGACTGGAAGATGAAACCGATCTTCCGGTTGCGCAGCAAGGCGAGCTGGCGTTCGTTGAGCTTGCCGACGCCGAAGCCGTCCAGCAGGTACTGGCCGGACGTCGGGACGTCGAGGCAGCCCAGCATGTTCAGCAGCGTCGACTTGCCCGAGCCGGACGCGCCCATGATCGCGACGTACTCGCCGGGCCACACGGTGAGCTCGACGCCGCGCAGGGCGTGCACCGCGGTGTCCCCCGCGCCGTAGGTCTTGCGCAGTCCGGAGACCGCGATCACCGGGTTCATCCGCGTCCGCCGAAGCCGCCGCCGGCGCCCGTGCCGCGCTGGCCCCCGCCGGGCACGCCGCCCGTCCCGCCGCCCGGGAACCCGCCGGTGCCACCCGTTCCCCCGGTGCGGCCGGTGCCACCGGCGCCGGTCGCGGCCGTCGCGGTGAGCACGACGTTCTCGCCCTCGGTCAGCCCGGACGTGATCTGCACGGTCGACTCGCCGCGGATGCCGATCTGCACCTGGCGCGCGACGTTCCGGCCGTTCTCCTGCACGGTGACGATGTTGGTGTTGCCGGCGGTCGTCACGGCCGCGGCCGGCACGCTCAGCGCGTTCTGCGCCTCGGCGACGGTGATCACGACGCTGGCCGACTGCCCGGGCCGCAGCCCGTCCGGCGGGCTGGTGAGCGCGAGCTGCGCGCCGTAGGAGACCACGCTGCCGCTGGTCGTCGGGGTCAGGTTGATGCTGGAGACGGTGGCCTGGATCGGCTTGTCCGGCAGCGCGTTGAGCGTCACCGTGGCCTTCTGGCCCGCCTTCACCTTGCTGACGTCGATCTCGGCGACCGAGGTGGTCACGACCAGGCCGCTCATGTTCGTGATGGTGATGAACCCGGTGCTGCTGGAGCTGCTGGACGACGCCGCCGAGCTGGAGTTCGACGAGCCCTGGCCGCCTTGACCGCTGGTCGAGGTCTGCGAGCTGCTCGCCGAGCCGCCGCTCGAGGACTGCTGCCCGACCGTGCCGTTGACGGCGGTGACGGTGCCCGCGCCGGGCGCGTAGAGCGAGGTGTTGTCCAGCGCGGTCTGCGCGGTCTGGACGTCCAGCTCGGCCTGGTCGAGCTTCGCCTGCGCCGAGGTGACGCTGTTCGCGGCGGCCTGGGCGCTGTTCTGGCTGTTCTGGCTGTTCTGGCTCGTCGCCGGGGTGTCCTCGGCGGTTTCGGCGCTGTCGAGACTGTCTTGCGCCACCGAGCGATTCGCCTTCGCGACCTGAAGCTGCTTCGCCGCCTGCGTGCTGTCGACGGTCGCGAGCTTCTGGCCGGCGCTCACGACGTCGCCGACCTTGACGTCGATCGACGTCACCTTGCCGGCCGTCGTGAAGTTCGCCGCGCCCGTGTAGCTGCTGGCGAGCGTCCCGGCGGCGGAAATCGTCTCGGAGACCGTCGCCCGGCGCACCTGCGTGCTGCGGGTCTGGGCCTGAGCCGTGTTCGAAGCCGGGGTAAAGGCTTGGTATATCCCGAATCCCGCCCCGGCCAGTAGCACGATCAGAGCACCGTTGATCACCCATGCCCTGGAGGCACGCACCCGCGTCATGCGGCAACAGTGCTGCCGCCGCTTAGCAATTGACTGTTCGTTCCCTGTGGAGGAGCTGTGTATCAGTCCGGCTGCTTTTGGGGGCGCGCACGCAGCGCGAGAGAGAGCTGACGGACCGCGTCCACCAGCAGGATCGCGGCCACGACGCCGAGCCCGATGGCCGCGGCGAGGTGCCCGCCGAAGTACCGGTGCGACTCGAGGACGGCGCCGTCGTCGGTGCGCGTCACCACGGTGGCCATGCCGCTGTGCCAGAAGGCGTAAACGCCCCAGCCGGCCGCCACGGCGAGCACGACCTCCAGAACGGCGACCAGGATCCGCCACGGCTTGTGCAGCCGCGCGGCGGACCCGGATTCATCCGGCGGCCAGAGCTCGGCCCCGGTGGGCTGCGGAAGGTCGATCACGGAGAGGATTTTCTCACGTCTCGCGCGGCGTCGCCCGGACGAGGCGGTCCAGCGCGTCCTGCAGGGCCTCGACGTCCTTCGCCCACGCCAGCACCACCGTGCCGTCCGCCAGCTTCAGCGGGAGCGAATCGTACTTGCGCGGGACCGACCAGCCGCCGCCGAGCACGCGGGCGCCGACCGGTGTGCCGACGTCCGTCACCGACTCGAGCTCGGCCGCCTGGACCTTCTCGCGGCCCTGGCGCAGCTGCTTCGTCGTGACTTCCAGCGAGAGGAACCGGCGCCGCGCGTAAACCCACGGGATCGTGATGACGCACAGGCCGAACGCGACCAGCAGCCAGCCCACGAGGTGCACCGGGCCACCCGTCACCAGCTCCGCCAGCGCCCCGACCACGGCGAACACCGGGCCCCACACGATGGCGACCCAGCTCACGCCGGACTCGGCGTAGAGCCGGTCGCTCACGGGCGCTTGCCGGCCTTCGGGAAGTAGCCCGCCACCGACGGCAGGTACAGCAGCACCAGCGCGACGACGAACACCAGCACCGCGGCCAGCGTCAGGAAGTTGATGATCGGCGCGATCACCATGATCAGCACCAGCATCACGATCGGCAGGATGGTGAGCACCGTCCGGGCCGAGCGGGTGCCTTCGCGCGCCTTGTACGCGAACAGCAGGAACAGCAGCACGAACACGACCGAGCCGCCGAGCAGGTACCACAGCAGCGTCGTGACGCCGTCCGCGATCATCTGCGGCGAGTACTTCGAGTCCTTGGTGCCCTCGACGAACTGCGCGATGACCGCGGACTTGCTGCTGAGCAGCTGGACGTAGCTCAGGATCAGCAGCACGCCACCGCCGAGCCACAACCAGAACGACCACCACACCGGCCGCGGCGGGGCGGCCTTCGGCGCGGCCTGTCCCGGCATGACCGGATCCGGCGCGCGGCCCAGTTTGCGGCGTTCGTCGTCGGTGAGACCGCTGAGGTCGTCAGTGTCTTTATCGGTCACGCGAGGACTCTAACCGGTCAGTCCAGCCACGCAGCGGCTTCGGCTGCCCAATACGTCAGGATCATGTCGGCGCCGGCCCGGCGGATCGACGTCAGCACCTCGAGGACGGTCCGCTCGCGGTCCAGCCAGCCGTTCGCCGCGGCGGCTTCGACCATCGCGTACTCGCCGGAGATGTTGTAGGCCGCCACCGGCACCGGGGAGATGTCCGCGGCCGCCTTGAGGACGTCCAAATAGGACAGCGCGGGCTTGACCATGATCATGTCCGCGCCCTCGGCGAGGTCCAGCTCGATCTCGCGCAGCGCCTCGCGGGCGTTGCCCGGGTCCTGCTGGTAGGTCTTGCGGTCGCCCTTGAGCTGCGAGTCGACGGCCTCGCGGAACGGGCCGTAGAACGCGCTGGCGTACTTCGCGGCGTACGCGAGGATGGCCTTGTCGCTGTGGCCGACCTCGTCGAGCGCGCGGCGGATGACGCCGATCTGACCGTCCATCATCCCGGACGGCCCGAGCACGTGCGCCCCGGCTTCGGCCTGCGCGACGGCCATCTCGGCGTAGACGCGCAGCGTGGCGTCGTTGTCGACCCCGCCGTCGGCGTCGAGGACGCCGCAGTGGCCGTGGTCGGTGAACTCGTCGAGGCAGGTGTCGGCCATCAGCACGGTGGCGTCACCGAGTTCGGCCCGCAGGTCGCGCAGGGCGACGTTGAGGATGCCGCGCTCGTCGACGGCGCCCGAGCCCTCGGCGTCACGGGTCTCGGGAATGCCGAACAGCATCAGCCCGCCGACCCCGGCGTTGACCGCGTCGACGGCGGCCTTGCGCAGGGTGTCCCGGGTGTGCTGCACAACGCCCGGCATGCTCGAAATCGGCCGCGGCTGATCAAGCCCTTCGGCGACGAACATCGGGAGGATCAGCTGGCGTGGCCGCAGCGTCGTTTCACCGACCAGCCGGCGCATAGCGGGCGTGGTCCGAAGCCTGCGGGGACGATGCTCGGGGAACACCCCTCCAAGCTACTCCGCGCCCCCTCGCCGAAGACCCGCAAGGGTGCTCAGCGGCCACTTTCGTCGGTGACCGGCGGCCCGGAAAGCCGTGAAGGCCCCCTTCCCGGCGGTAAGAGCCGGTAAGGAGGCCTTCACGGACCAACGAACCTCAGGACCTGCGGGCCCGCTTCGCCTTGCGGGGCGGCGGGAGGGCGCCCTCCGCGCGGAGGCGCGCGGCGTGCTCGGCCAGGGCGTCCACCAAGTGGGGGACGTCGGCCTTCTCCGGCTGGACGTCGACGCGGAGGCCGAACTCCACTGCCGTCTCGGCCGTCTTCGGGCCGATGCACGCGACCAGCGTGCGGGTGTGCGGCTTGCCGGCGATGCCGACCAGGTTGCGCACGGTCGAGGACGAGGTAAAGCAGACCGCGTCGAAACCGCCGGTCTTGATCATCTCGCGGGTGTCGGCCGGCGGCGGCGCCGCCCGGACGGTCCGGTAGGCCGTGACGTCGTCGATCTCCCAGCCGCGTTCGCGCAGGCCGGCCGACAGGGTCTCGGTGGCGATGTCCGCGCGGGGCAGCAGGACGCGGTCGACCGGGTCGAGCACGTCGTCGTACGGCGGGAACTCGGCCAGCAGGCCTTCGCTGGACTGCTCACCCTCGGGCACCAGCTCGGGGATGATGCCGAACGAGCGCACCTTCTCCGCGGTGGCCGCGCCGACGCAGGCGATCTTGACGCCGGAGAACGCGCGGGCGTCCAGGCCGAACTCCTCGAACTTCTCCCACACCGCGCGGACCGCGTTGGTGGAGGTGAAGACGATCCACTGGTAACGGCCGTCGACCAGGCCCTTGACCGAGCGCTCCATCTGCGCCGGGCTGCGGGGCGGCTCGACCGAGATGGTGGGCACCTCGTGCGACGTCGCGCCGTGGCCGCGCAGACGCTCGGCCATCTCGCCGGCCTGCTCCTTGGTGCGCGGCACCAGGACCTTCCAGCCGTAGAGCGCCCGCGACTCCCACCACGACAGCTTCGAGCGCTGCCCGGCGGCCTGGCCGATCGTGACGATCAGCGGCCCGACGAGCTCGCCGGCGTCGTTGGCGACCTTCTCGAGCGTGGTGTCAAGGGTGCGCTGGGTGTTGATGGTGCCGTTCGCCGTCACCGCGACCGGCGTCGACGCGGGCAGGCCGTGCCCGGTCAGCGCCGAAGCGGCCTCGGCGAGGTGCGCCGACGACGCGTGCAGCACCAGCGGGCCCGGAGCCGCGGCCAGGGCCGCCCAGTCGACGTCACCGCGGACGTCGACCTCGGTGTGCGTGCCGCCGAGCGCGACGCCGGCGTACGCCGGGACGGCCGCGCCCGGGGACACACCCGGGATGACGTCGAACACGGCGCTCGTGCGGGCGACCGCCTGCACCTCGGCCACGACGGCCGGGGTGGTCAGCGGGTCGCCGGCGATCAGGCGGAGCACCAGCCGGCCGGCCTTGGCCTCGTTGGTCAGGTCCTTGGCGACCTCGGTGGCCTCGCCGACGGCGGGGCGGACCTCGGCGCCTTCGGCGGTCATCGCCAGGACGGCCTGGGGCACGTCCGGGTCGGTCACCACGACCTCGGCCTTGGCCAGCAGTTCCTGGGCACGGACCGTGAGCAGGCCGGCGTCGCCGGGCCCGGAGCCCACGAACGCTACGCGCCCGGTGGTCTTTCGCGCGGGGGTCATCTGTGCGTTTTCTCCTCTTGCGGCGGCCGTGCGTGATGGCACGGGCGCAGGTCTCCTACATCTTGAGAAGCGCTCGTGAAAGCGCTACTGCGCGGGTCCGGAGAGGGCTCCGGCTCCGAGGTCCAGCAGCTCTGCGGCCAGGTCCTTGCCCAGCTGGGCGGCCTGGTGCTTGTCGGCCAGCGCGATGGCCCGGACCATGTCCACCACGCCTTCCTCGCCCTCGATCGCGGCGGTGCCGCGCAGCGAGATCCGTTCCACGACCTTGCCCTCGGCGTCGAGATCTTCGACGATCTCGGCGAGCGCGCCCACGGGCGAGCTGCACCCCGCCTCGAGCGCGGCCAGCAAAGCACGCTCGGCCGTCACCGCGGCCCGCGTGCCCTCGTCGTCCAGCGTGGATGCGAGCAGGTGCTCGAGGTCCACGTCGGCGGTCCGGCACTCCACCGCCAGCGCGCCCTGTGCGGGCGCGGGCAGCATCTGGATCGGGTCGAGGGTCTCGGTGATGACCTCGACCATGCCGACCCTGGCCAGTCCGGCACGTGCGAGCACCACGGCATCCAGCTCGCCGTCGGTGACCTTGCGCATGCGGGTGTCGATATTGCCGCGAATCGGCACGATTTCCAAACCGAGACCCAGCGCGCGCAGCTGCGCGGTGCGCCGCAGCGAGCCGGTGCCCACCGTCGCGCCCGGCGGCAGCTCGCCGAGAGTCAGCCCGTCACGCGCGATCAGCGCGTCCCGCGGGTCCGCGCGCGGCGGCACGGCGGCGAGCGAGATGCCCGGCTCCGGCGCGGTCGGCAGATCCTTGTACGAGTGGACGATGACGTCGACCTCGTTGCGCAGCAACGCTTCCCGCAGCGCGGAGGTGAACACGCCGACGCCGATCGTCGGGATCGGCGCCATCGACTTGTCCCCGGGCGTGGTCACCGTGACGATCTCGACCTCGGCGCCGGTGGCGCGCAGGGCGTCGGCGACGTGCCCGGTCTGGGCGAGCGCGAGCTTCGATCCGCGCGTACCCATGCGAATGACTCTGGTCACTTACTACTTCTTCTCTGGTGGGGGCGTCGGGCTCGCCACCGCGGCGGGTGCCTGCGGGTCGAGGCAGAACAGTTCGCGCAACGCGTTCGCGTAGTCGGTGTCGGCCGTCTCGGCGGCCAGCTGCTTGACCCGCACCGTCGGCGCGTGCAGCAGCTTGTCGACCACCCGGCGGACCGTGCGGCCGACCTCTTCGCGGACGCCCGGTTCGAGATCGGGCAGCCGGTGGTCCAGCCGCAGCAGCTCGGCGTCGACGACCTCGGCCGCGCGCTTGCGCAACGCGGTCACCGTCGGGGTGACCTCGGCGCTGCGCTGGCCGGCGAGGTACTCGCGCACCTCGTCGAGCACGATGCCGGTGGCCTTCGCCGTCTGCCGGTCAGTGGTCGGGGTGCCGGCTTCACGCATCCGGCGCTGGACGGTCGCCAGGTCGACGACGCGCACGCCGTCGAGCTCGCCGACCGCCGGGTCGACGTCGCGGGGCAGACCGAGGTCGCAGACGACCAGGGCGCGGCCCCCGCGGGGCAGGACCTGCTCGGGGCCGAACACGGCGTCCTGCGCGCCGGTGCAGCAGATCACGACGTCGGCGTCACGCACCGCGTCGGCGACCTGGGACAGCGCGATCGCACGGGCGGGCACGCCCTGCTCGGACACGTTCGCGGCGAGCCGGCGCGCGCGGGCGTCGGTGCGGTTGGCGACGGTGATCTCGCCGATGCCGGCCTTGCGCAGCTGCGACGCGCTCAGCGCGCCCATCGAGCCGGCGCCGACGATGACGGCGTGCTTGCCGGTGACGTCCCCGGCCGCGGCGAGCGCTTCGGACACGACCGACGCGCCCAGCTGGTCGAGGCCGGTTTCGGTGTGCACGCGCTTGCCGACGCGCAGCGTGGTCTGGATCAGCTCGTGCAGCGTGCGGCCGACCGTGCCGGCCTCGCGCGCGGTGGCGTAGGAGGAGCGGATCTGGCCGAGGATCTGCGTCTCGCCGACGACCATCGAGTCCAGGCCGGAGGTGACCGAGAACAGGTGCTCGACCGCGGCGCCGGCGTAGTGCACGTACAGGCTGTCGTACAGGTCGGCGGGCGTCATCCCGGCCTGGCGGGCGAGGACTTCCGAGACGTCGTTCAGGCCGCCGTGGAAGGTCTCGACCACCGCGTAGACCTCGATGCGGTTGCACGTCGAGACGAGCATGACCTCGCTGATGTGCTCGGCCTGCTGCAGCTCGTCGAGCACCTTGCCGATCTCGGGCGCCGGTACCGCGACGCGTTCCAACGTGCTCAGCTCGGCGCTGCGATGGGACAAGCCCACTGCCAAGACGCTCATGCCGTCACCTCGCTGACGCTCGGTGAGCGCCTAAGCGGCTGCGCTGTGTTGAATGATTCACTCGCAGGCTCGCTCATGAGCGCACCACCACTTCCCGTCCGCCGTCCGGACCCGCGCCGTTCCGTCCGCTGCTCTTGCCATTGTCGGACGGCAGACCCGCTGCGGGTAATCCGGAATTGCCCTGGTTGCTCGCAGCATCATCCGCCCGACGGGCTACGTGAAATGACAGTATCTGCAGCTCGACGGCCAAATCCACCTTGCGGACCTCGATGTGAGCAGGAACTTGCAGCACGACGGGAGCAAAGTTGAGGATGCACTGGACGCCGCCGGCGACCAGGCGGTCGCACACCGACTGCGCCGCGGTGGGCGGGGTGGCGATCACGCCGATGGAGATCCCGCGCTCGGCGCAGACCCGCGGGATGTCGTCCATGTGGGAGACCGGCAGGCCGCCGACCGGCACGCCGATCAGGTCCGAGTCCAGGTCGAACAGGGCCTCCACCGGGAACCCGCGCCCCGGGAAGCCGCCGTAGTTGGCCAGCGCGTGACCGAGGTTGCCGATCCCGACCACGGCCACTTTGTGCTGCCGGGTCAGGCCGAGGATCCGCTCGATCTGGCTGACCAGGACGCTGACCTCGTAGCCGACGCCGCGGGTGCCGTAGGAGCCCAGGTACGAGAGGTCTTTGCGCAGCTTCGCGGAGTTGACGCCGGCGGCCTGCGAAAGCTCTTCGCTCGAAACGGTCGTCGCGCCCTGTTCCGACATCGCGGACAGCACGCGGAGGTAGACGGCCAACCGGGCGACGGCCGCTTCGGGGATCTGCTTCGCCCGGACGGCCTCGGGGGCATCCCCGTTGCCGTTGGCGCGGCCGTTCACGGCGGCCGCGGGCACGGCGGGCATCTCGGCCGTCGGCGCGTTGTCGGCGTCCGGCGTGTCCGGCCGGCGGGACCGCCGTGGCGGCCGGCCGGCGGAGTCCGCTCCGTCACGCCCCCCGCGCTGTGTCACCACGCCGTGTCTCCTGCCCGCTGCGCACCTGCCGGCCATCGCCGCGACCGTTCGGAACTGTGTCTTGACCCAGGGCCCGGCGTCCGGTTCGATGCCGGACCACCGGGAGGCGATGGTCCTACGGTAGTCCACTTGTGAACGCACGCACAAAGTCACTGGTCGGAGGCGGTTCGGCACCCCCCGAGTGTGCGCGCGGGCGGCCGCGGCGGCCTCAAGCGCGGGTCGATCGGGCCGGATCACCGGCCGCACAAGGGTTTCCGGGTCGTCAGTGCGCGTCGAGGGTGACGGAGTGCCAGCCGGTGGCGCCGTCGGGCACCGGGTCGGCGGTGTTCTCCGTCTGGGTGTAGCCGTCCTGGTCGGTGGCCCGGACGAACGCCTGGTGCGTGCCGCCGGGGACGTCGAGCTCGAGCCACCAGAGGCGCCAGGTGTCCTTGCTCACCTCCGCCGAAAGGGTGGCTTCGCGCCACTCGCCCTGGTCGAGCCGGACCTCGACCTTCGCGATGCCGGTGTGCTGCGCCCACGCCGTGCCGGCCAGCCGGACCTTGCCCGCGGTGACCTTCGCGAACCCGGTCGGGGTGTCGATCCGGGACTCGGTCTTGATCGGCGCCTGCTCGGCCCAGCCGCGGTTGAGCCAGTACGACTGCCGCGCGTCCCACTTGGTGAACTCGAGGTCCTTGACCCACTTGGTCGCGGACACGTAGCCGTAGAGGCCGGGGATGACGATCCGCGCCGGGAAGCCGTGCTCGACCGGCAGCGGCTCGCCGTTCATCCCGATCGCGAGCATCGCGCCGCGCGCCGGGTCGAGCGCGACGTTCGCCGGGGTGCCGCAGGTCCAGCCGTCGACGCTGGTCGCGAACATCTGCTCGGCGCCGGTCTGCACGCCGGCTTCGTCGAGCAGGTCGACGAGGTCGACGCCGATGAACGACGCGTTCGAGATCAGGTTCCCGCCCACCTCGTTGGACACGCAGGTCAGCGTCACCCGGCGCTCGACGAGCGGCCGGTCGCGGATGTCCTTGTAGGTGAAGTTCACCTCCTGGTCGACCATCCCGTGGATCTTCAGGCCCCAGTCCTCGGTGCGGATCTGCGGCACGACCAGTGCGGTGTCGATCCGGTAGAAGTCCGCGTTGGGCGTGATGAACGGCGGTGAGCCGAGCTTGACGAAGTCGGCGTCGGCGGGCAGCGGCGGCGCGGTGCGCGCGGGCACGAGCGGCCCGACGGCGGCCCGCGAGTCCTCGGCGTTCGTGCTGGTCCCGGCCACTTCGCCGACCACGGCGGCGACGCCGGCCCCGGCCGCGATGCCGACGCCGGTGCGGATGAACTTCCGCCGGTCGAAGCCCCGGTCGTAGCGGGCGAGCTCGGGCGGCAGCACGAGGCGGTGCAGCATTGTGAACACGGTCAGCCCGGCGACGAGCGCGGCGACCGGCGCGAGCAGCGAGACCTGTCCGAGGTCGGTGCGCACGAACACGGCGGCGATCCCGGCGGCGCCGAGCAGCCCGACGAGCACCTGCCCGGCCAGCGGCTTGCGCCGGGACAGCTGCCCGGCGGCCACCGCGAACAGCACCAGCACGACGGCGAGGCCGAGCTTGAGGATCGGCTTGTCCCAGGTGCCCAGCGTCCGCTCGGCCCACTTCACGATGCCGGTCGGGCTGTGGTCGACGACGTAGTTCGCGACCGCGATGAACGGCGAGGCCGTGTAACCGACGAAGCCCGCGACCAGGTGCCCGACGCCGAGGGCGGCGGCCAGGGCGAGAAGGCCGATCAGCGTCGCGACCGGCAGCGAAAGCCGCCTGGGCGCCTCGGGCGGGGCAGGCGCGTCCTGCAAGGTGCTCACCCCTCCATCTTCGGAGCGGTAGGCCGTTCGGGTGGGGCTTCAGTGCTTACGGACGTGTTACGGCTTCACCAAGCCGGGACGTTCAGGACGAAAGCGCCTTGCGCAGCCGGTCCTCTTCGACGCGCCAGTAGCCGTGCTCGGCGCCGTCGACCAGGATCACCGGGACGCGGTCGCCGTACTCCGCGCGCCACTCCGGGTCCGTGTCGACGTCCTCGGACTTCCACGCGACACCCAGCTCGCCGCAGATGCGGGCGACGTCGGCCTCCGCCACCTCGCAGAGGTGGCAGCCGACCCGGCCCATGACCGTCACTTCCTGTGCCATGCCGCCATTACTACCGCAGCCGCATCCGGCGCAGCTTCCCGGTGGCCGAGTGCGGCAGCGACTCGGCGAACTCCACCGCGTGCGGCACCTTGTACCCGGCCAGGTGGGCGGTGCACTGGTCGACGACCTGCTGCTCGGACAGCGACGCGCCCGGGACCGGCACCACGAACGCCTTCACGGCCTCGCCGCTGCGCTCGTCGACGACCCCCACGACCGCGGCTTCGGCCACCTCAGGCAGCTGCGCGATGACCGCCTCGACCTCGTTCGGGAAGACGTTGAAGCCGTTGACGATGATCAGGTCGTTGGCCCGGTCGACCAGGTGCAGGTCGCCGTCGACGTCGAGGTAGCCGACGTCGCCGGTGCGGAACCAGCCCTCGTCGTCCGGCCCGTGGGCGCCGTCGGGCCAGTAACCGGAGAACAGGTTCGCGCCGCGGATCGACACCAGCCCGGTCTCGCCCTCGGCCTCGAAGACGTCGTCGACGTCGTCCGGGTCGAGCGGCACGGCCTGGTCGGTGCCGTCGCTGTCGACGAGCCGCAGCTCGACGCCGGGCAGCGGGCTGCCGACCGAACCGGGCTTCGGGTAGCCGGTGACCAGCGTCGACGTCACCACCGGCGCGCACTCGGTGAGGCCGTAGCCCTCGAAGACGTCGAGACCCGTGGCCTCCCGGATCGCGCCGAGCACCTTCGGGTGCAGCGGTGCCGCGCCCGACGTCATCCGCCGGACCGTGGCCAGTCCCCGGCCGAGCTCCTCGGCGCCCAGCGCGGCGAACTCGGCGTACATCGTCGGGACGCCGGTGATCGTGGTGACGCCGTGTTCGGCGCAGTCCGCCAGCGTGCGCTGGGCTTCGAAGCGCTCCGACAGGACCGCGGTCGCGCCGACGGCGACGGCCTGCAGCAGGCCGGGCCCGAGGCCGTAGACGTGGAAGAGCGGGATGGTGATCAGCACGCGGTCGTCGTGTTCGAGGACGCCGTCGACGCCGCTCAGCTGGGCCAGGTTCGCCAGCAGCGCGCGGTGCGAAAGCATCACGCCGCGCGGCGGCCCGGTGGTGCCGGAGGTGTACGAGATGACCGCGGTTTCCTCGCCGGTTCCCCCGGCGTCCGCGAACCCGGTTGCTCCATCCGGGTCAGCTTCGGGAGTGAGACCGATCACCCCGGCCGGCAGCGCCGTATCCGTGTCGCGATGGATGACAACCTTAGCGCCACTGTGCTCGACCAGCTGCTCGAGCTCGGGTCCCGGCGACTGCGGCGACACCGGGACGGCGATCGCGCCGGCCCGCAGCGCGCCGAAGAACGCGACGGCGAAATCGGCCGACGTCGGCAGCCGCAGCGCGACCCGGTCGCCGGGTGTGACACCCGCACCCGTAAGTGTCTTGGCCTGGGCTTCGACCGCGGCCGTGAGCTGACGGTAGGTCAGCGTCCGGCCGCCACCGGTCTCCCGCACGGCCGGGTGCTCCGGCCACGTCGCGGCGGCCCGGCCGAGCAGCTCGCCGACCCCGGACAACGTCTCTGCACCGGCACTCACCCGTGGCCCGCCTTCCCGTCGTCCCGCGAAGCGTTGCAAGTCTGTCATCTCGCGCGACGTCATGGGGGAACACCGCGAGCGTCGCCCCTTCACAAGACCCGAGCCACTACCTACTTCGCGGTAACTACACGTATGCTGCACTGCGTCGCGGGGGGTGGTGATGATCACCGCCGCGATCGGAGAGAGGGAGTCGCCGTGACGAACTTGCCTGCCCACGACGTCGTGGGGCACGCGAGCCGGCAGGCCCCTGCTCGCCCGCTCATCGGGGGTACCGTGGCCCACTGGGTCCGAGCCGCCGCCGGAGGTGCCGCCCGATGACAGTGCCGACCGCCGTGAGCCGCGGGCCCGTTTTCATGGTCGCCGATCGCGTCTTCGGACGATCTTCGGCCGTGCCGCTGAGCCGCCAGGCGCCGGGAGCCTCCGCCTCCGACGAAGAGCGCGCCGAAGCCCTCAAGGCCGAGGCGTGGGACCTGGTGCGCGCCGCGCAGGACGGCGACTCGTCCGCCTTCGGCCGCCTCTACGACCGCTACGTCGACGTCGTCTACCGCTACGTGCTCTTCCGGCTGGGCGACCGCGACCTCGCCGAGGACGTCACCAGCGAGACGTTCCTGCGCGCGCTGCGCCGGATCACGTCGGTGAGCTACCAGGGACGTGACGTCGGGGCCTGGTTCGTCACCATCGCCCGCAACCTCGTGCTCGACCACGTGAAGTCGAGCCGGTACCGCCTCGAAGTCGTCACCGACGAGGTGACCGAACCCGGTTCGGCGCCGTTCAGCGTCGGCGCGACCGCGCAGGCCGGCCCCGAGCAGGAGGCCATCAGCCGCGCGACCCGCACCGAGTTGTTGCGCTGCGTCGCGGAACTGGGCGACGACCAGCGGGAATGCATCATCCTGCGGTTCCTGCAGGGACTCTCCGTGGCCGAGACGGCCCAGATCATGAACCGCAACGAGGGCGCCATCAAGGCGCTGCAGCACCGGGCGGTGCGCAGGCTGGCACAACTCCTGCCCACCGGATTGCGCTGAACCCGCGAACTTTTCGGTTCATCGACCGAATCCGGTAACCATCGCGCCTTCTGGATCGTTACTCCTGCCAGACCGGTGTCAGGACCGGCCACGGCCCGAGATGGAGCTGGCGCAGTGAGGTTTGCGCGTGAGCGAACCGACGCGGATCGGTTCGCGCGTGCTTTGGAGCCGTCCCCGGTACGCCGGGACGGCGAGTTCGCCGACGAGCTGGCCGTCGTCGGCGCCCTGCGCGAACTCGGCGCGGCCGGGGCGCCGGACCTGGAAACGCGGCAGCGGATCCGCGCGGAGATCGCGGGCCGCCTCGAGACGGCGGCGGCCACCCCGGTACGGCGGTGGCGGCCGCGGACCGCCGACCTGGTGGCCGCCGCGCTCTTCCTCGTCCTCGTGCTCTCCGGACTGACGCTGGTGCTCTCCCGCGGCGCGTTGCCGGGTGACGCGCTGTACGCCGTGAAGCGCGCCGGCGAGACGACGTCGCTGAACCTCACCTTCGGTGACCAGCAGAAGGCCCAGAAGCACCTCGAATTCGCCACCAACCGCGTCACCGAGCTGGGCGAGCTGGCCGCCGAAGGCGCGAGCCCGGCCGACTACCAGACGGCGTACGACGACTTCGCCACCGACCTGCGCGCCGGCGTCACCCAGCTGACCGCGGTCGCGACCAGCGACGGCAGTGGCGCGCAGCAGCTCTCCGACGTCCGGCTGTGGGCCCGGAACCAAGCGGCCCGGCTCGCGGCGCAGCAGGCCGCGTTGCCGGCCGGCGCCGCCTCGGTGTTCGGCGACGTGCGGACCCTGCTCGGCAAGGTCCAGGAGCGCACGAGCGGCCTGGTGGCGCGGCTGAACTGCTACCAGATCACCACCGGCACCGCCGACGACCTGGGCCTGATCCCGGCGACCGGCGAGTGCACGCAGCGCCCAGCGCCGTCCTCGGGCGGCGAGGTGTCCTCGGCGCCGACGTCGTCGTCCTCCTCGACCGCCGAGAGCACCGCGCCGGCCCCGACCGGCACCCAGCTCCCGCCGTCGGACGCGACGGCGACGGCGGAGACGCCCGCGCCGACCGGCGGGATCACGCCGCCGCCGGTGTTCGGCCAGCCGTCGTCGACCTCCCGGCCGCCGGTGACCTCGACGTCGAGGCCGCCGCCGATCGTGTCGATCCCGCCGCTGCTGCCGGGCCTGCCGCCGATCGTCATCGGCTGAGGTCCGGGCCACACCTGCGACGCCGCGGTGGGCGGCTCGCTACGCTGTGCGAAGGACCGGACGTCCGCAGGGACGTGGTCAGACGTGGGCAGACGTGGAGGCGGTGTGCGTGTCAGCTTGGCGTGGCAGGGACAAGAGTCAGGAGCTCGAACGGCTCGCCACGCTCGCGGGCGAAGCGTCGGCCGAGGCCGCCCACGCCCGCGTGGTTTCCGAAGCCGCTGAGCCCCCCGCCCCGCCCGCGCCGCCCGACCTCACCGCGGCCGCCTTCTTCGACGTCGACAACACGATGATGATGGGCGCGTCGATCTTCTACTTCGCCCGCGGGCTCGCGGCGCGCAAGTTCTTCACGTCGTCCGACCTCGCCGGTTTCGTCTGGGGCCAGATCAAGTTCCGCCTCGGCGGCCGCGAGAACAAGGAAGACATCAAGACCCACCGCGAGCGCGCACTGTCCTTTGTGGCCGGCCGCACGGTGGCCGAGCTGACGTCGATCAGCGAAGAGATCTACGACGAGCTGATGGCGGACAAGATCTGGTCCGGCACCCGCGCGCTCGCCCAGATGCACCTCGACGCCGGCCAGCGCGTCTGGCTGGTCACGGCGACCCCGATCGAGCTGGCGGCGATCATCTCGCGCCGCCTGGGCCTGACGGGCGCGCTGGGCACGGTCGCGGAGACGCGCGAGGGCGTCTACACCGGCCGGCTGGTCGGCGACCTGCTGCACGGCCGCGCGAAGGCCCACGCGGTCCGCGCGCTGGCGTCGCGTGAGGGCCTGAACCTCAAGCGCTGCACGGCTTATTCGGACTCGGCCAACGACATCCCGATGCTGTCGGCGGTGGGCACAGCGGTCGCGGTCAACCCGGACGGCGGGCTGCGGGACGTCGCCCGCGCGCGCGGCTGGGAGATCCGCGACTTCCGCACCGGCCGTAAAGCGGCGAAGATCGGGGTACCTTCGGTACTGGGGGCCGGGGCGCTGGCGGGGGCGGTGGCCGCGGGGATGGCTTACCGCCGCCGCTGACGCGCCCGGCCCAAGGCGTCACTTTCGCTAGGAAAGATGCGTGACCTCACGCGGATTTTACGCTCGGTGGACGGCTGCGTTCAGCGGCGGAAGACGGACTTGCGCTGCGAAAGGCGCTGGTAGAGCGTCTGCTGGATCGACTCGCGCACCTGGTCCGTCAGCTGGAAGACCAGCATCGGGTCGTCCACGGCGTCCGGCCCGAACGAGTCGGTCGGGATCGGCTCGCCGAACTCGATGCTCCACTTCGTCGGGAGCGGGATCGCGCCCAGCGGGCCGAGCAGCGGGAAGAACGGCGTCACCGGGAAGTACGGCAGGCCCAGCATCCGGGCCAGCACCTTGATGTCACCTAGCTTCGGGTAGATCTCCTCGGCGCCGATCACCGACACCGGGATGATCGGGACGCCCGCGCGCAGCGCCGCCGACACGAACCCGCCGCGGCCGAAGCGCTGCAGCTTGTAGCGCGACGAGAACGGCTTGCCGACGCCCTTGAAGCCCTCCGGCCACACGCCGACCAGCTCACCCTTGCGCAGCAGGCGTTCCGCGTCCGCGTTGCAGGCCAGCGTCTGGCCGGACTTGCGGGCGAACGAACCCACCAGCGGCACCTGGAACACCAGGTCGGCGCCGAGGCCGCGCAGGTGCCGGCCGCCGGTCTCGTCGTGGACCGCGACCGCCGTCATCAGGGAGTCCAGCGGCAACGTGCCCGAGTGGTTGGACACCAGCAGCGCGCCGCCCTCGGCCGGGAGGTTCTCGACGCCGAACGTGTCGACGCGGAACCAGTTCCGGTACAGCGCGCGCAGCGGCGGGAGGAACACGGCGTCGGTCAGCTCGGCGTCGAAGCCGAACTCGTCGACGGTGTAGTCGCCGGTCAGCCGGTCGCGGATGAAGCCGAGCGCGGAGCGCGCCGCGTCCGAGAGCACCTCGGGCGCCGGGGCCGGGGCCTCGGCGCCGGGGAACGCGACGACCGGGGCGTCTTCGCGCGCGGCATCGGCCTCCCGCAGGTCCGCCGCGGCCGCGGAGGCGGCGGGCGAGGCCGCCGGCTTCTCGCGGCCCGGTCCGTGCAGGGGGATGACCTGCGCCTCGGCACCGCCCACCGTCTCCGCCTCGCCTTCCACGTCGTTCAAGTCGTGCGGCCTGCTCGACCTGCTCACCGGCTCGCCTGTCCGGTCGCCGCGGCGACCAGCACCTTGCCGGCCAGGCCCGCGAGCCGACCGCCGTCGAGCACCGGACGCAGGCCGCGGCCGACGACGTAGTCGTCGAACGCCTCCCGCGTGGTCCACCGCGGGGTGTAGCCGAACTCCTGCTTCAGCTTGGTGATGTCCACCACCCGGCCGAAGTTCAGCAGCCGCACCTGGTCGGCGGAGAAGTCGACGACGCGCGCGCCGCGCAGCACCTTGCCGACCGACGGAACCACGCTCCGCGGCATCGGCAGCTCGACCCGGCCCGCTCGCCGGATCGCCTGTGAGAGCGTGAGTACCCCTTCGGAGCTCACGTTGAACACGCCGGGCTTGTCCTCGATCGTCGCCCGCTCCAAAACGGACAGCGCGTCCGAGGAGTGCAGCAGCTGGATCCGCGCGTCGTAACCGAAAACGGTCGGCACCACCGGCAGCGCGAAGTAGCGGGACAGGACCGTGTCGGTCGACGGCCCGATGATGTTGGCGAAGCGGCACAGCGTCACGGTGATGTCGGGACGGCGCCGCGTCAGGCCGCGCACGTACCCCTCCATCTCGACGGCGTCCTTCGCGTACCCGCTGGTCGACGTCGGGATGAGCTCGGAGTCCTCGGTGAACACCGCCTGCGAGCGCGCGCCCGCGCCGTAGACCGCCGCGGTCGACTTGACGACCAGCTTGCGCACCAACGGGGAACGCTGGCAGGCCGCGAGCAGCCGCATGGTGCCGATGACGTTGACTTCCTTGATGGCCGTGCGCCGGCCCGGGCCGGCGGGGTGCGCGGTGCACGACGCGTGCACCACGGTGTCCACTTCGGCCGTGCTGATCACCTTGGCGATCAACGGGTTCCGGATGTCCGCGCGCACGAACTCGGCGTTTCCCATGCGCTGCAGCACGGTCTTGTCCGGCGGTACCGTGTCGACGCCGATGACCCGCTCGAAGTCGGGGTTGTTGCCGAGCCGGGCGAGCAGTTTCCCACCCAGCTCCCCGGCGACCCCGGTGACGAGCACGACGTTCGACGGCATACGGCTCCCTGCGGCGTAGGGCGTGTGGGGGGTGGACGATCACCCAAGGTGCGCGAACCTGCACTCACTGGAAGCATCGCGCGGACACCCTTGAGATGTTACCGCTCATCAGTGGTAGCTCCCGGGTGTCTTACATGCTATTAACCGCTAGGGGCCCAAAAGCGACGGACGCCTCACTCGAACAGGGGAGGCGGCCCACCACATGGACGTGGCCCGTCCAGAGACTGGACGGGCCACGGTCACGCTCGGCTGAGCCGGGTTGCTACTTACCGGCCTTCCGACGCTGCACTCGCGTGCGGCGAAGCAGCTTGCGGTGCTTCTTCTTGGACATGCGCTTACGGCGCTTCTTGATCACAGAGCCCATGGGCGCTCCTTAGTTCGTCGTCGGTCACGCTGCCCGGCGCAGCGTCCAACGGGTGGAGCGCACAGGCACGAGCGGTTTTCCAGGTTACCCGCCACGTTGCGCGGGCCGGTCGGCGGGCACGTCCAAGCCCCGCGCGCCGCTGGCGGCGGCGTGCCTGCCGACTGGTTCAACCCACGTCGTAATAAGCACCCTGGAGGTACTCGTGCACTGCCTTTTCCGGCACCCGGAAGGACTTCCCCACCCTGACGGCGGGTAGCTCACCCGAGTGCACGAGACGGTAGACGGTCATCTTGGAGACCCGCATCAGCGTGGCCACTTCGGCGACCGTCAGAAACTGGACCTGCCCGACTGCGGGCAACTCTTCCCTCTTGTTCGGCGACATGTTTACCGCGTCCTTCGACACGTGTCGCGCCACGAGGCTTCCCCACCTGTGGTATCGACACGCACGTGCTCTATCGAGAGTAGCGGGACTGGTGGGACTAATGCGACGCCTGTCACCGAGATGGGCTCCTACCAGCGCTAACGCACACCCACTCGCGCGTGCAAGACCTCGGTAATCGCCCATTACGGCGAATCCGGGCACCATCGAGGCCGAGAGAGGCCTCGTTCGAGCGATGAGAGCCCACGCACCGGCCACCGGCGATGAGGCCCTGGCCGGGCCCCACCCGCGGAACAGCCCCGATGGGCGGCTCAGCTCTCGTGGGCCTTGCCCAGCGCCTCCGAGCGGTCCCTGGCCGCCTCGATGGCGTCGAGCAGGGCCGCGCGGACGCCGTGCTTCTCCAGCTCGCGGATGGCGTTGATGGTCGTCCCGGCGGGCGACGTCACGGCCTCGCGCAGCAGCACCGGGTGCTCCTCCGACTCGGCGAGCATCTTCGCCGCGCCGACCGCCGACTGGATGATCAGCTGGCCGGCCAGCGCACGCGGGAGACCGAGCAGGATGCCGGCGTCGATCATGGCCTCGACCAGGTAGAAGAAGTACGCCGGGCCGGAGCCCGACAGCGCCGTGACGGCGTCCTGCTGGCCCTCCGGCACCTCGACGACCTGGCCGACGTGCGAGAGCAGGTCGCGCACCACCGCGAGGTGCTCGGCCGTGGCCCAGCGACCGGCCGAAATCGCGCTCATGGCCTCGCCGACCAGCATCGGGGTGTTCGGCATCACCCGCACCACCGGCACACCCTCGGCCAGCCGGCGCTCGTACAGCGACGTCGGCAGCCCGGCGCAGAGCGACACCACGAGCGACGACGAGCCGAGCAGCGGCGCCAGCTCGGTCAGCACCGGGTCGATGTCCTGCGGCTTGACGGCCACGACGAGCACGTCGGCCTGCTTGGCGGCATCTTCGACCTCGACGCCGCGAACGCCGTAGCGGGCCGTCAGCTCCTCGACGCGCGCCGGGTACCGCTCGGTGAAGAGCAGGTCGCCCGGCGCGTGACCGCCGTTCAGCAGCCCCGAGAGCAACGCCTCGCCGATCTTTCCCGCACCCAGCACCGCGATGACCGTCATGCCGCCAAGCGTGCCAGATCCGCGCTCAGCCGCCCGGGGCCGGGGCGAGGCCCAGCTGCCGGGCCTGGCACACCAGCCGGCCCTGCGCGTCGATCACCGTGGCGTCCGAGTCGAACCAGGACTCGTGCACCGACCTCGACTCGACGATGACCCGCAGCCAGCCCGGGGCCGGGCGGGTGCGCAGCAGTGCCGTCAGCTGGACCGTCGGGGCCCAGCCGATGCGGCCCAGGTTCATCACCACCGGCGGGTTGACGTCGGACGCCAGCAACGTGAAGAACGGGTCGACCAGGCTGTGGCGCGGGCGGACCCACAGGCGCATCCGCGGCGGCTCCCCCGTGCGGCCGGCCAGGTAGCCCGCGGTCGCCGGGTCGAGCCGCACGTCGCAGCCCTTGGCCAGGTTGAACGGGCCCTCGGGGCTCTCCGGCATGGTCAGCGCGCCCGGCGACGGCTCGGCGGGCATCGACGGCACGTCGGTCCACTCCGGGCGCCGCATCGGCAGCCGGCCGGTGGTCACCCGGGCCTCGACGCAGCTGCGGCCGCGCTGCTCCAGCCGGACCTCGACCACCGTCGCGCGGCGGCCGACCTTGCGGACGTCGGTGCGCAGCAGCACCGGGCCGAGCGCGGGCGCGTGCAGGAACTCCGCGCTGACGACCAGCGGCTCGGCGTGCGGCTCCCCGCGCTCGTTCAGCGCGGCGATCGCCGCCTTGGCCAGCAGGGCCAGCAGGAAACCCCCGTGCGGGTGGGACCCGATGGCCCATTCCGCGCGCAGCACCGCGGTGAAGGTGCCGTCGCCCATCGACCGCGTCGCCGTCGCCGTGTCGAAGGACGCGGCGGTGCCGTCCGTTGCGCTCACGAACGTGCGGGCCCGTCCGTACCCACCGTCCCGGGCGGGGAAAAGGGGTCCTGACCGGGGATGGCGGAGATCAACGAGCGCAACGGGTTCACAGTCGGAACTTTACGTGTTCACGTGCTCGATCCGGCGGCGGGAGTAGTCGTGTCCTGTCGGAACGTGCTCACTTACTGCCCCAGGTGGAAGCGTGCGAACAACAGCGCCTCGGCGAGGTCGCGGACGCGCTGGGCCTGGGTGAGGGCGTGCCGGGTGTTGATCTCCAGCACGATCTGCCCGGCGAAACCGTTGCTGACCAGCTTCTCCAGCAGCGACGCGCACGGCTGGCCGCCGCGGCCGGGGACCATGTGCTCGTCCTTCGGGATGCCGGTGCCGTCGGCGAGGTGGACGTGCGTGAGGCCCTCCCCCATCCGCTGCGCCAGCGCCAGCGCGTCCATCCGCGCCGCCGCCGTGTGCGACAGGTCGAGCGTGTAGTGCCGGAACCCGACGTCCGTGGGGTCGATCGACGGCCGGAACGCCGACACGCGCGAGTTCTTCGACCCACCCGGCGGCCGGACCTTGAACATGTTCTCGACGGCGATCTCGACGCCGCTGGACTCCTCCAGCTCGTCGACGAGGTCGCCGAACGCGTCGCCGTAGCGGCGCTGCCAGCGGAACGGCGGGTGCACGACGACGGTCCGCGCGCCGAGCTCCACCGCGGCGTCGACGGACATCCGCAGCCGCACCACCGGGTCCGGCGACCAGATCCGCTGGGTGATCAGCAACGACGGCGAGTGGATCGACAGCACGGGCATCCCGGTGCGGCGCGACCAGCGGCGCAACGCCGTGACGTCCTGGCTGACCGCATCGGCCCAGACCATCACCTCGACGCCGTCGTAGCCGAGCTCGGCGGCCAGCTCGAACGCCGAGCCGGCCTTGAGCGGCCACACCGACGCCGAACTGAGCCCGACGGGCACCGGCTTCTCGTCTGTCACGCCGGACATCCTGCCTCGTCACCGAGGGTGGGCCGCACCGCCGGGCCGGGAAGGGGACCCGGGTCTCGACTGTGCCCATCCTCACGGACGCATCACTCAATCTTCGCAACGCGCTGCGCGCTGCGAAGATCCGTGGCCCTGACCGTACCCGGCGATCAGCGTCCGACCAGCAGCAACGCCGCCGGTGAGACCGTCACCACCAAGCCGACCAACACGGCGAGCACGGTGGTCTGCAGGTCCTCGGCGCGGCGGATCTTCCGCACGATCCAGACCAGCGCGACGACCACCAGCAGCGCCGCGATCAGCGCGGCGGCCGGGATGTTCACCCACAGCCAGTTGAAGCCCAGCCAGACGGCGGCACCGCCGACGACGCCGAGGGCGAGCTGGCCGGCCAGGCCCAGCCACTGCTTGCCCGGCGAGCCCGCGGGCACCGGCTCGGCGGCCGGTTCGGGGACGTCGTCGTCGTACTCGTCGTCTTCGTAGCCGTCGCCCTGCTCGTAGCCGTACTCGTCCTGCTCGAAGTCCGGGCCGCCGGCCGGGTAGCCGGGCTCGGCGAATTCGCGCTCGTAGGGCTCCAGGTCATCCGGGATGGGCGTCCGCGCGGCGCGGTCACCGGGCGCGAACGGCATCGGCGGCGGGTAGGTGCCCGTCGGCGGGCCCGCGTCGTAGGCGGCCTGGTAGCCGCTGCCCTCGGGGGCGAAGCCGTCGTCGGGCTCGAAGTCGTCGTCCGGGTAGCCGTCGTCCGGAGCGCCGGTGGGGATCACCGGCATGACACCGATCTCGGTGTCCTCCATCTGCTCCTTCTGGCGGCGCTTGCGCCAGTTCGCGAGCCCCGCGGGCGTGGAGATGTCCGGGGTCTCGGGCTGCGGCGGCTTGCCCTTCGCCTGCCGGGGCGGCGGCGGCGGTTCTTCGTCGGGGACGGCGGAGAACTGCTCGGTGTAGGCCTCCTGCTTCGGCTGCGGACGCCGCGACGGCGGCCGGCGCGGCGGGCCGGGCGGCGTGGCGAACGTGCCGCTGGGCATCGGCCCGGGCGGGCCGACGGAGCTGTCGACATCGGCGTCCGGCGTGCCGTTGAGCCCGTCGAGCCGCGCCGACAGCGGGCTGCCGGGCGGCGGCGGGGTCGGCAGCTGCTGCGAGGGCTGCGGGGGCGGTCGGCGCCGGACCGGCGGCACGGCGGCCCGCGTCTCCTCGGCCGCCGGCGGTGGCGGCGTGGGGAGCTGCTGCGACGGCTGGGGCAGCTGCTGGGACGGCTGCTGCGGGGGCGGCGGCTGACGGCGCGGCGCCCGCGGCGGCACGGGCAGCTGGGCCGACTCCTGCGGCCGCGGCGGCTGGGCGGGCTCCGGCGGCGCCGGGCGGCCGAACTGCCCGGACTCCTGCGGCGGGGCGGGCCGGGTGAACTGACCGGACTCCTGCGGAACCGGGCGCCCGTACTGGCCGGACTCGGCGCCGCCGGGAGCGGGCCGGGCCGGGGGCTGCGGCGGCCGCGCGTCCTGGGGGACGGCGCGGGGGGCGGGCGGCGGCGGGGGTGGCGGCTCGGAACGCCGCCGGCCACCGGCCGGGCGGGCGGGCGGCGCCGGGGGCGGCGGAACCGTGCCCTCGGAGTGGACGCGGTCGATGATCGCCTGCGGGCCGGTGTCGCCGATGCCCGGGCGCCGGTGCGTGCCGGTCGGGCCGGGCGGTTCCGGGGTGGCCGGTTCGTCGTCGTCATCGACGGCGCGACGCCGGCGGCGGCGTCCGCCCTCGGCCTGCGCACCGTGCTGTGCGAGCAGCTCAGCCACGGTCTTCTGCGGCTGGTCGCCTCCGGTCTGGTCCGTCATACCTGGTAATCCCTCGCGCGCTCCGGGGAATCGGCACCTCGGGAAGGCCCCGACGGCACGCCGGCGGCGCAGCGCGCGCTGTACGTCGTCCTCTGCATGTCCGTCACCTCTCCATCGTGCCCGTGCTTCAAGCAAAACACCGTCGTGGGCGAAGTCCAGTCGTCTGCTTTCACCGGTCCTCCTGTGCGCCGAAGCGCGCCACGAGTGCGGCTCCAGTTTCATCCGCGCCGGTGGAATGGTCCAGCCGCCGCAGGATGACACCTTCTCGCAGAGCCCACGGGCAGATCTCGAGTTCCGGCAATCCGAGCGCCCGCATCGTGGCCTGCGCGACGAGCGCGCCCGCCACCAGCTGGTGCGATCGGCTCGAACTGACCCCCTCGAGCTGAGCCAGATCGGCCGAGGGCATCCGCGAGATGAAGGCCAGGAGCTGGCGCAACGCGGTGTCCGAGAGCGTACGTCGCACGCGCGGGCCCGCGGCCGAGGGGGCGGCGCCGGTCAGCCGGGCGAGTGACCGGAACGTCTTCGACGTCGCGACGACACGATCCGGTTCACCCCATTTGGTGACCTTGCGCGTGAGCTCGGTGAGCTGGTCGTCGAGCCACGCCGACGTCGCGACGAGCTCCGAGCGCGTCGGCGGGTCGTGCCGGAAGCGGGTGCGCGTGGTGCGGCCGGCACCCAGCGGCAGGGACTCGGCCAGCACGGGCTCTTCGTCGCGGCCCATCGCGACCTCCAGCGAGCCGCCGCCGATGTCGAGCACCAGCAGCTGCCCGGCCGACCAGCCGTACCAGCGGCGGACGGCGAGGAACGTCAGCCGGGCTTCGTCGGTGCCGGAGAGGACCTGCAGCTCGACGCCGGTTTCGTCGGCCACGCGGGCCAGCACCTTCGCCGAGTTCTTGGCTTCGCGGACCGCGGAGGTGGCGAACGCCATGACCTCTTCGCAGCCGAGCCGGACGGCCGCCGCCTTGGCGGATTCGACCGCGGTCACGAGCTCGTCCGCGCCGGTCCTGCTGAGGTCGCCGCTGCGGGTGATCTGCTCGGCCAGCCGGAGCACGGACTTCTCGGAATGCATCGGGGTCGGGTGGGCGCCACGGTGGGCGTCGACCACGAGCAGGTGGACGGTGTTGGAACCGACGTCGAGTACCCCTAGGCGCACGGGGGTCCAGCGTACCGGCCCGAGCGTCAGGTCTCGAACATGTAACCAACAACACTCCTCGCGACCAAGACCGCACTTTCGCCGTGAAAGTGTTCCGGAGCTACCCCCTCCGGTACACTTTCACGGCGAAAGTGCGGTCTACGGAGCGTTACGTCTCGAACTTGTAGCCCAGGCCGCGCACCGTCACCAGGTGGCGCGGCGAGCCCGGGTCCGGCTCGATCTTCGACCGCAGGCGCTTCACGTGGACGTCGAGGGTCTTGGTGTCGCCGACGTAGTCCGCGCCCCACACCCGGTCGATGAGCTGGCCGCGGGTGAGCACCCGGCCGACGTTGCGCAGCAGGTACTCGAGCAGGTCGAACTCCTTGAGCGGGAGCGAGACCTCCTCACCGTCCACGGTCACCACGTGCCGCTCGACGTCCATCCGCACCGGGCCCGCCGACAGCACCAGCGGGGCCAGCTCGCCCTCGGCGCCGGGCTCGCCGCCGCGGCGCAGCACCGCGCGGACCCGCGCGATCAGCTCACGCGCCGAATACGGCTTGGTGACGTAGTCGTCCGCGCCCAGCTCCAGGCCGACGACCTTGTCGATCTCGCTGTCCCGCGCGGTCACCATGATCACCGGCACGGCGGAGCGCTGGCGCAGCTGCTTGCAGACGTCGGTGCCGCTCATGCCCGGCAGCATCAGGTCCAGCAGGACGATGTCGGCGCCGTTGCGGTCGAACTCCTCCAGCGCGGCCTGGCCGGTGCCCGCCACCGCCGCGGTGAACCCTTCCTTCCGCAGCAGGAAGGCGAGCGGGTCGGCGAACGACTCCTCGTCTTCGACGATGAGAACCCTGGTCACAGGTTTCCTCCATGATCTGGGCTTTCCTGCCCGGTAACCACGAGCCTCTGGGTGCGCTCGGGGGTCTTCTCCTGCCGTGGTGCCGGCGAGGTCTTGGCCGCCCGCGCCGGCTCGGGGGCCGGTTCGGGGCTGACGTGCGCGGGGATGCGGAGGGTGAACGTCGAGCCGGTGCCGGGCCGGCTCCACAGGCCCACCGAGCCGCCGTGGTTGGCCGCGACGTGCTTGACGATGGCCAGGCCGAGCCCGGTGCCGCCGGTGGCGCGCGAACGGGCCTTGTCGGCGCGGTAGAACCGCTCGAACACGCGGGTCTGCTCGTCCTCGGGGATGCCGATGCCGCGGTCGGTGACGGCGATCTCGACCATGCCGTCGGCCAGCCGTCGCGAGATCGACACCGGGCTGCCGGCCGGCGAGTACGCGACGGCGTTCTCCAGCAGGTTCGACAGCGCGGTGACCAGCAGCGTGCGGTCGCCCTCGATGAGCAGGCCGCTGGCCGGGTCGGTGGTGATGGTGATCTCGGCCGACTCCGCCGAGAGTGTCGTGCGGCCGAGTGCTTCGCGCACGACCGCGTCGACCTCGACGACGTTGAGGTCCGGCAGCCGTTCGGCGCCCTGCAGCCGCGACAGCGCGATCAGCTCGGTGACGAGCTGGCCGAGCCGGGTCGACTCGCGCAGGATCTTGCTCCCGAAGCGGCGGACCTCCTCGACGTCCTCGGCGGCGTCGAGGACGGCCTCGGTGAGCAGCGCGATCGCGCCGACCGGGGTCTTGAGCTCGTGGCTGACGTTGGCGACGAAGTCGCGGCGCACGGCCTCCAGCCGGATGGCCTCGGAGTGGTCGACCGCCTCGACGACGGTGAAGCCGTCGCCGAGGGGCCGGACCTGGCCGAGCACCGCCTCCGGCTGGCGGCCGCGCGCTTCCAGCGGCGAGAGGTCGATCTCCATCGGCTCGTCGGTTTCGACGACCTGTTCGGCGGCCTTGCGGGCCCGCGGGTCGGCCTGGTTGACCCGGACCAGGCCGAGCTCGTAAGCGCGCGGGTTGTGCAGCACCATGTCGCCGAACTTGTTGAGCACGACGACGCCGTTGTGGGAGGACCGGACCAATCGCTCGAGCAGCTCCGCGACGGTCGGGCCCGGTGGGCGGGCCTCTTCGCGCCGGGTGCGCGCCCGCGCGACGAGGTAGCCGACCACCGCACCGGCCACCAGGGCGCCGATGGCCAGTGCGAGTGAAACAGGCGTGGTCACGGGCCGATCGTAAGCGCTGATGTGGCCCTTCGGCCTAGCGTTGTCCGCCTTGTCGTGAGCACCGCGACACCTGAGGGCGACTTGTTCGCCGGGGTGTCAGCCCACGTTCACCCGGCCGATTCCCGACCGAGACATTCCGGGTGAATCAGTTGTCTCGTTCGAGTGTCTTCAGGTCGTCGTCGGTGAGCTCCAGCGCGGCCGCGGCGACGTTCTGCTCGAGGTGCGCGAGATCACCGGTGCCCGGGATCGCGAGCACGTGCGGGCCCTGGTGCAACGTCCACGCGAGCCGGATCTGCGCCGGCGTGGCGTCGTGGCGCTTCGCGACCTCCGCGACCCGCGCGTCCTCCCCCGTACCGCTGGCGACGGCGAAGAACGGCACGAAGGCGACGCCGTGGTCGGCGCACAGCCGGACGATCTCGTCGTCCTCGCGGCGCGCGGTGAGGCCGTACTGGTTCTGCACGCAGACGACCGGCGCGATCGCCAGCGCCTCCGTCAGGTGCTCCGGGCCGACGTTGGAGATGCCCAGCTCGCGGATCAGCCCCTTCTCCCGGAGGTCGGCGAGCGCGCCGAAGCCGTCGGCGAGGGAGCCGGTGCCGCGGTCCAGACCTTCGCCGATCCGGTAGTTGGCGACGTCGAGGTGGTCCAGACCCAGTTCGCGCAGGTTCTGCTCGACCTGGGCGCGCAGCTGCTCGGGTCGGGCGGTGTAGAAGGTGCCTTCGAAGTCGCGGCCGGGACCGACCTTCGTGGTGAGCACCAGGTTGTCGTACGGCGCGAGGGCGCTGTTGATGAGCTCGTTCGCCGCGCGCGGGCCGGCGAAGTAGAAGGAAGCGGTGTCGATGTGGTTCACGCCGAGCTCGACGGCGCGGCGGAGCACGGCGATGGACGTCTCGCGGTCGCGGACGCCGCCGTCCGAAGTGGACATCAGGCGCATCGCGCCGAAACCGAGCCGGTTGACTTCGAAGGAGCCGAGCTTCCAGGTGCCCGCCGCGGCGGCGGGGTGTGTCGTGGTCATGCCTCCAGCTTCGCCACGCGGGGAGATCCGGGCCGGGTTTGGCAGTTTGCTGCCAGGCAGCGGACACTCGATGGTGTGGAAAAGGTGACGGACGTCGTCGTGGTGCGCGGTGAGGCCGAGCTGTTCGAGCGGACGAAGCACTTGTTCGCGGCGGCGACGGAGGTTTCGTGCGCGGCCCGCGACCTGCACACGTGGTCGGTGGCGCACCCGACCGCGCCCGAGCGGGAGCAGGCGGTGCGCGCGACGGCCGTGCGCAAGGTCTACCAGCCCGGCGTGCTGCTCGACCCCGCGCTGGCCGGGCACCTGCGGTTCATGGCCGACCACGGCGCCCGGATCCGGATCACCGAACGCGACATCAACGAGACGATCCTGCTGGACCGCCGGATCGCGATCGTGGCGGGCGACCGCGTCGGCGGCGTCCGCAGCTACACCGTCGTCAGCAGCCCCGAGCTGATCCAGGGCATCCAGTCGCTGTACGAGGCGGTCTGGGCGAGCGCGACCGACCTGGAGTCCTACCAGGCCCGGTTCACCGAGCTCGGCGCGCGGGAGATCCTCGAGCAGCTCGCGGCCGGCTGCAAGGACGAGACGGCGGCCCGCGCGCTCGGCGTCAGCCTGCGCACCTACCGGCGCCGCGTGGCCGAGCTGATGGAGATCCTCGGCGCGTCCTCGCGGTTCCAGGCCGGTGCCCGGGCCCGCGAAGCCGGCCTCCTTTAGGCCTCACACCCCGGCTTGAAAGCCGTGAAGGCCTCCTTACCGGCTCTTATGGCCGGTAAGGAGGCCTTCACGGCTTTGGACTGGAGAGGTGTCAGCGGCCCTGGTTCGCGACCGCGGCGGCGGCTTCCTTGGCGGCGTCCGGGTCGAGGTACTCGCCGCCCGGCTTCACCGGCTTCAGGTCGTCGGTGAGGTCGTAGCGCAGCGGGATGCCGGTCGGGATGTTCAGGCCCGCGATGTCCGCGTCCGAGATCCCGTCGAGGTGCTTGACGAGCGCGCGCAGCGAGTTGCCGTGCGCGGCGACCAGCACGGTCTTGCCCGCGCGCAGGTCCGGCACGATCGCGGACTCCCAGTACGGCAGCAGCCGCGCGACGACGTCCTTCAGGCACTCGGTCAGCGGCGCGCTGTCGCCGAGGTCCGCGTACCGCGCGTCGCCCGCCTGGCTCCACTGGTCCTTCGGGTCGATCGCCGGCGGCGGGGTGTCGTACGAGCGGCGCCAGAGCATGAACTGCTCCTCGCCGAACTCGGCCAGCGTCTGCTTCTTGTCCTTGCCCTGCAGCGCGCCGTAGTGGCGCTCGTTGAGCCGCCAGTCGCGCTTCACCGGGATCCAGTGGCGGTCCGCGGCGTCGAGGGCGATGTTCGCGGTCGAGATCGCGCGCCGCAGCAGCGAGGTGTGCACCACGTCCGGCAGCAGCGCGGCTTCGGCCAGGAGCCGGCCACCCTTGCGGGCTTCGCCTTCACCCTGCTCCGAAAGGGGTACGTCCACCCAGCCGGTGAACAGGTTTTCCGCGTTCCACGTGCTCTGCCCGTGACGGAGCAGCACCAACGTCCCAAGTTCGGCCATGGGGTCCAGCCTGCCAGAACGGACCACGGCGCCCGCTGGTGACCTCCCAGGTCTGGGGTTTTCCCCAGCCGACCTACACAGAGTGTGTTACCCGAAAGTAACACCTTCACCCGATGACAAGTCAGCCTGCCAACAAGGCGCAAATCCAGTGCAACATGCTGCACTGCGTTATCGGTCTGCGCAAAGTTCACTCGAACGGACTAGTGTGTAGTCTTGTGATTACAGGTCGAGTTCTGACAGGTTGACTAAGTCCCGAGCGGCCGGATTCCACGCACTCCCCGGCCGGTTTCGGGCTTTGACCGCGGCTCGTCTCCCCCCTGCCGAGCCGCGGCCCGCCGGCCCCGTTGGCACCCCCCTCGTCACCGGGTCCTGATCGGCGGGAACTTCAGCGGGGCGGCTCGAGATCGCGACTCCCCCCTCCCTCGAGCCGTCCCGCCTGCCCGCTTCACACCTCGGGCGTCACGGGTTCCGGCCGCGCCGCCCGGCGACGCCGGTGCAGCCACCAGCCCGCCCAGGCGAGCGGGCCGAGGATCAGCAGGAACGGCGCGATCGCGCCCAGCACCGTCAGCAGGCCGCCGCCGAAGACGAGGAACGCGTCCCAGCCGCCGGCCAGGCCACCGAGGAACCCGCTGTGGTCCTCTTCGGCGGGCGGCGGCGCGGCCACGTTCCGGATGGTCATCGCGACGGTCGACATCGCGACACTGCCCGCGAGCGAATTCCGTTGCTGTTCAAGGGATTCGAGAGTGGCTTCGCGGCTCGTGAGCTCACTTTCCACCGAAGCGATCTCCGACACCGAGGTCGCCTTCGCGAGCAACGCGCGGATCCGCTCCACCGACGCCCGCTGCGTCGCCAGCCGCGCTTCGACGTCGATGGTCTGCTCGGTGACGTCCTGGGTGTTCAGCTCCCGCTTCACCAGGCTGGTGCCCAGGTGCGAGAGCTGGTCGAGCACGCCGTCCAGCTTCTCGGCGGGCACGGCGAGGCTGAGCGTCGCCAACCGGTCGCCGGTGCTCTCCTGCCCGGTGTACCCCCCGGCGCCCTGCGCGATCCCCCGCGCCTCCGCGACGACGTCGGTGACCTTCGTGGCGGTCAGCTCGAGCCGCGCGCTGCGCGAAAGCTTGCGATCGGCCGCCCCGGCCTGCGGCGCGGGGACCGGCTGCCCCTTGTTCGGCTCGGCTTTCCCGTTGCCCGCGGTCCCCTGCTGCGGCTGCTGCGGCACCGCCGGAGCCGGGCCGATCCCGGCACTGTCCGCCGAGGACGACGTGCCGTTCTCGTTCGCCGAGCAGCCGGCCAGCACGAACGCCACGCCCGCGACCGCGAACAGGGTTCTCCATCGAGTCCGCATCCTGCGTCTCCCTCCAGTTTCGACTGGCGGTGAGACGGATGTCCGGTTCAGCCCCGTTGCACGGGCCGGGTCACGACTCGGTCAAGCCTGGTTCGTGCGGCTTCGCGGGCTCGACGAGGTGCTTGAACGCCTCGAGGTTGGCCAAGGACTCGCCGCGGGAGACGCGCCAGTCCCACTCGCGCTTGATCGACGTCGCGAAGCCGATCTCCAGCAGGGTGTTGAAGTCGCCGTCGGCGGCTTCGAGTACCTGGCCGAGCACCTTGTCGAGCTCTTCGGCGCTCAGCGTCTCCTTGCCGAACCGGCCGACCAGGTAGATGTCACCGAGACTGTCCACTGTGTAATGGACGCCGTAGAGCTTCGCGTTGCGCTGCAACAGGAATCGGTAAACGTCCTCATGGGACTCGTCGGGCCGCCGGCAGACGAACGCCTCCACGGAGAACGCGTGGTCGCCGTCGACGAGCCACGCGTTCGTCTGCAGCTTCTTGGTTCCCGGCAACGTGACGAAGTACTTTCCCGGGCCCCGCCGGTCGTACTTCAGGTCCGCGTCGTCCAAAGTGGACTTGATCAGCTCGTCGAGACTCACACCGCCACCTCCGCGCGCAGCTCCAGGGCGTGGGAGAACGCGCTGGTGGCCTGAGCATAGATGTCGAGCAGCGCGTCCGTCGTACGACGCCAGGAGAAGTGCCGCGCGTGCAGGACGGCGTTGGCACCGAGCTCGGCGCACCGGTCCGGGCGCAGCGCGACCGCGGCCAGCGCGTCCGCCCACTCCTCGGCGCCGTGCCCCGGCACCAGCAGCCCGGAGACGCCGTGCGGCACCGCCATCGGCAGCCCGCCGACGTCGGCGGCGACCACCGGCGTCCCGCAGGCCTGCGCCTCCAGCGCGACCAGCCCGAACGACTCGTTGTAGCTGGGCACCGCGACGACGTCGGCGGCGCGGAACACCCGGGCGAGCGCCGGGCCGGGCTGCGGCGGCAGGAAGCGGACCTGCGCCTCGATGCCGAGGGAGACGGCGAGCTCGCGCAGCGCCTGCGGCTGCTCCAGCCCGGTGCCGGACGGCCCGCCGACGATCAGCACGATCAGCTTCGACGCCAGTTCCGGCCGCCGGCGCAGCAGCGCCTCGGCGGCGTGCAGCAACACGTCCGGCGCCTTCAGCGGCTGGATCCGGCCGGCGAACGCCAGCACGACGGCGTCGCCGGGCAGGCCGAGCTCGGCGCGCGCGACGTTCTTCGGGCCCGGGGTGAAGCGCTCGAGGTCGACACCCGGCGGCACGGCGTGCACCGCGTGCGGCTCGGCGCCGTAGAGGTCGATGAGCTGCCGCGCCTCGACCGGGGTGTTGGCGACCAGCCTGTCCGCCTCGGCGACGACCTGCTCCTCGCCGATCACACGCAGCCGCGGCTCGGGCTTGTCGCCCTCGGCGAGCGCGGCGTTCTTCACCTTCGCCAGGGTGTGCGCGGTGTGCACCAGCGGCACGGACCAGCGGTCGCGGGCGAGCCAGCCGACCTGGCCCGAAAGCCAGTAGTGCGAGTGGATGAGGTCGTAGTACCCGGGCTCGTGGAAGGCCTCGGTGCGCAGCACGCCGGAGGTGAACGCGCACAGCTGCGCGGGCAGCTCGTCGCGGCTCAGCGGCTCGAAGGGGCCGGCCTGCACGTGCCGGACGGTCACACCCGGCGCCAGCTCGGCCACCGGCGGCTGGTCCGACGCCGTCGCGCGGGTGAACACCTCGACCTCGACGCCGCGGCGGGCCATCTCGGTCGCCGTCTGGCTGACGTAGACGTTCATCCCGCCCGCGTCGCCGGTCCCCGGCTGCTCGAGCGGCGAAGTGTGTACGGACAACACCGCTACCCGTCGCGGCGCAGCACGGAACCCCCGGATGGAGCTGGTCACCTGGTCTCGTCTCCCGCGTTCTACGTCAGCATTCCTCGGCGAACTGCCGGAGCACCGCGTCGAACTCGTCCGCGGCCTCGGCGAAGGGCGCATGACCCCCGCCAAGGAACCAACGTCCGGTGGCCCCCGGAATCTTCCCGATCGTGTGCTTCGCCGCCGCGGAGTCGATCACGCGGTCTTGGGAACCGTGCACGACCAGGGCGGGTTTGTCGATCGCGGCCAGGACGTCGTCGCTGCCGACGTCGCGGCGGAACAACGCCGCCCGCACCGCGGGCGGCACGCCGAGAGACGCGCCGAGCAGGGCCTGGGCCTGCGTGCCGGGGATCGGGCGGGTCACCATGTCGCGGCTGAACGCCGTGAGCGCCGGGACCGCGATGTCCGGATCGTCCGAAAGCATCGCGCGCATGTGCTCGCGCATCAGCGAGCCGACGCGCCCGCCCGGCCGATCGCGGCCGATCTCGGTGATCGCGCCGACGAGCACGATCCCGCGCAGCCGTGCGGTGCCGTGCACCCGGATGTGGTCGGTCAGCACCAGGCCGCCGTACGACCAGGCGACGACGATCGCGTCAGGCCCGGCGAAGTCGAGCACCGCGGCGAGGTCGTCGGCCCAGACCACCGGGTCGTCGTACCCGGAGGCCGGGACGTCGGACGCGCCGTGCCCGCGCAGGTCCATCGCGACCAGGCGGAACCGCTCGGTCAGCGCCGGGTCGGCCAGCTGCGCGGCCCAGGCGCCGGACGACTGCGCCCAGCCGTGCACGAACACGATCGGCCTGCTGTTGCCGGCCCCCTCGACCCGCAGGCCGAGCCGCGTCCCGCCGTGTCCGACGACCTCGGTGCGCACGGGTTACTTCGCGCCCAGCGCCTGCCAGGCCGACCAGGAGTAGTTCCAGTCCTTGACGTCCGAGGCCATCGGCGCGCCGAGCTTGGAGCCGGTGATCTCGACCGGGTCGCCGACCAGCGCGGAGTCGAAGTAGTCCTTGGCGTCGGCCTCGAGCAGGTTGACGCAGCCGTGGGAGTTGTTGGTCTTCCCGATGTTGGCCGCGTTGTCCTGGTTCTCGTGGATGTACTCGCCGTGGTTGGAGAACCGGCAGGCCCACTTCTTGTTGACGTTCGTGTAGCCGTAGCGGGCGTTGTCGAAGACCGCCGTCGGCTCCTTGCTCATCACGATGTAGGTGCCGTTCGGGGTGTTGCGGTCGACCTCGGCGTCCAGCCCGTTCGCGCACGGGTAGCTCTTGACCTGCGAGCCGCCGCGGTAGACGTGCATCTGGTGCTCCGGGGTGTTGACCTTGACCACCTGGTTGCGGCCGATCTTGAACTTCGTGGTGACGTCGGCCTTGCCGTACGCGCCGCCGCCCAGCTCGACGCCGTACAGCTTCGCCTCGACGTTCACCGTGATGTTCTGCGGCCAGTACTCCTTCGGCCGGAAGTCGACCTGGCTGTCGGACAGCCAGCCCCAGGCGCCCTCGACGTTCTTGTCCGTCTTCACGGACAGGGCCTTCTCGACGGCCGCGCGGTCCTTGACCGGCGACGCGAACTTGACGCTGATCGGCATGGCCACGCCGACCTGGGCGTTGTCGGCCGGGTTGAGCGTGGCGCGGACCTGCTTGGCCGGGCTGACCGTGGTGAAGGTGCCGGTGAACTCGACCGGCTTGCCGTCGCTGCCGGTGGCCTTGGCCGCGTAGGTGTACTTCTTGCCGTAGCCGAGCGGTTCGGAGCTGGTCCAGGTGAGCCCGTCGGGCGAGGTGTCGCCCTTGACGTCCTTGCCGCCGTCGGCGGTGACCTTGCACTCGGTGAGCTTGCCGTCGGCGACCTTGATCACGACGGGCTTGAGGACCGGGGCGTCCTTGACGTTCGCGGCCGGCTCGGCCGTGATCTTCGCCACGGGCTGCGCGCCGCCGCCCTCGCCGTCGGCGTTCGCGGCCCCGGTGGGCAGCGCGGTGCCGTCGTTCGTGCCCGAACACGCCGCGACGACCACAGCGGCCCCCGCCGCGAGAGCCGCCTTGAAGACCAAGCGCCGTTCGATCACGAATTCCTCCCGAGTTCCCCCGCCGACCAGCGGTTCCACGCCCTTAGCGCTGGTGACCCGCCTGACGTTACCTGCCGAAAGGTAAAGACCATCCGTTCAGGTGGACGTCACCGTTGTCGACAAAGACGTCTGATACACGTCCAGGTTGCCCGTTTCGGCTCAAATGACGCAGTTGATCAAGAGCGGTTCGGGCCGCAGGCGGACGCCGAAGCGCTCGTGGACGCCGTCGCGGACCTCGCGGGCCAGCGTGAGCAGGTCCTCCGTCGTCGCGTCGCCGCGGTTGGTCAGCGCGAGCGTGTGCTTGGTCGACAGCGAGACGCGGTTCCCCGGCCCGGGGTACCCCTTGCCGAAGCCGGCGCGCTCGATCAGCCAGGCCGCGGACAGCTTGACGCCACCGTCGGCCGGGTACTGCGGCGCGGAGCCCTCGACGCTGGCCGCGATGCGGGCCAGCACCGCCTCGGCGTCGGCCGCCGGGACGATCGGGTTGGTGAAGAACGAGCCCGCGCTCCACGTGTCGTGGTCGGCCGGGTCGAGCACCATGCCCTTGCCGCGACGCAGCCCGAGGACGGCTTCGCGCGCGTCGGCGGCCGGCACGCGCGAGCCGATCTCGACGCCGAGCGTGCGCGCGAGCTCGGCGTAGCGGACCGGCGCGGAGAGGCCGTCTTCGCGGACCTCGAAGCGGACCGAGAGGACGACGCCGGTGTCGGTGCCCTTGAGGATGCTGGTGCGGTAGGCGAAGCCGAGCTCGTCGGCCTTGAGCGTGCGCACTTCGCGCGTCACGCGGTCGTACAGCTCCAGCGAGACGATCGACTCGGCGACCTCGCAGCCGTACGCGCCGACGTTCTGGATCGGCGTCGCGCCGACGCTGCCCGGGATGCCGGAGAGGCACTCGAGCCCGCCCAGGCCCGCCTCGACCAGGCCGGCGACGAAGGCGTCCCAGTTCTGCCCGGCTTCGACCTCGACGATCGCGCCGTCACGCCGCCAGCCGGTGTTGGCCACCTCGACGACCGCGCCGTCGAACCCCGCGTCGCCGACCACCAGGTTGGAGCCGCCGCCGAGCAGCAGCACCGGCTCGCCCGCCGCGTCGGCCTCGCGGACCGCCGCGACGAGATCTTCGCTGGTCACGGCACTGACGAACCGGCGGGCCGGGCCGCCGAGGCGCAGCGTGGTGTACGCCGAGAGCTTCGGGAGTGCGGGAGTACGGGCGGTGTTCACGCGTCTGACGGTACTGTCCGGCCCATGGGATCCCGGATCGAGCACCGTGCTGACTTCGCCGCCGATGTCGCCGCCGTGTACCCCGCGGTGGCCGGGGAAGAAGCACTGCGGGCGCGCCTGGACGAGCTCGGCGGCCACGGCGCGGCGCTGCTCGCGTACGAGGTCTCCGAGAAGGGCCTGCGCTACCAGCTGCGGCAGGGCATCAGCGCCGACAAGCTGCCGCAGGCCGTCCGGACGCTCCACAAGGGCGACCTGATCGTGACCCGCACACAGATCTGGCAGCCGTCCGGCGCGGAGTACCAGGGCAAGGCGTCGGTCGAGGTCGGCGGCGTCCCGGGTGAGATCAAGGCGCGGACGGCGCTGCTGGCCGACGGCGGCAAGACGGCGCTGCGGACGAGCGGCGAGGTGGTCGTGCGGATCCCGCTGTTCGGCGCGAAGCTGGAGAGCGTGATCGCCGAACAAGTCACCAAACTGCTGGACCGCGAAGCCGAATTCTCCGCGAAGTGGCTGGCCGACGCCGCCTGAGCCCGGTCGGCGCGCCGACCAGAGGAACGACCAACCCCAACCGCCTGCGCCGGGTCGACCGGTGGATCGCCACCGCGCCGCCGACGACCCGCTTGCTGCGCGCGGCCGGCTCACCCCTGGTCGTCGACCTCGGGTACGGCGCGTCCCCGGTGACCACCGTGGAGCTGGCCCGCTGGCTGCGCCGGGTCCGCCCCGACGTCCGGGTGCTGGGCCTGGAGCTGGACGCCGCGCGGGTGGCCTTCGCGCAGTCCGCGGCGTCGCCGCCCTGGCTTTCGTTCCGGCGCGGCGGGTTCGAGCTGGCCGGCACGCGCCCGGTGCTCGTCCGGGCGTTCAACGTGCTGCGCCAGTACGCGGAGCACGAGGTCGCGGGCGCGTGGCAGCTGATGCTGGAGTCGATGCCCCCTGAAGGGCTCCTGGTCGAAGGCACGTGCGACGAGATCGGCCGCCTGTCGACGTGGGTCCTGGTGTCCCGCGACGGCCCGGTCTCGCTGACGCTGTCGGTCCGGCTCGCGGGCCTGGACCGGCCGTCGACGGTGGCCGAGCGGCTGCCGAAGGCGCTGATCCACCGGAACGTCCCCGGCGAGCGCGTCCACGAGCTGCTGGCCACACTGGACGCTTGCTGGGCGGCCGCGGCCCCGCACCAGGCGTTCGGCGCCCGCTCCCGCTGGCTGGAGACGGTGCGGCTGCTGGGTTCCCGCGGCTGGCCGGTGCTGGGCCCGCCGGGGCGCATCCGGCTCGGCGAGCTGACCGTGCCGTGGGCCGCCGTCGCCCCGGTCGCCCCGTAGATCCGCTGTTCACCGGCCGCACCCCGCTGCGTCACCCGTAGGTGACCTGCGGTGATCACCATGAAGCCGTGGAACTCCTGGGGCACGTCACCGAGCTGCTGCGCGGCGCGCTGGGCTCGCCGTGGCTGTGGGTGCTCGTCTTCGCCGTGTCCGGGTTGGACGCGCTGCTGCCGTTCATGCCGAGCGAGACGACCGTCGTCACCGTCGCCGTCCTGTTCGGGCCGGATCCGGCGCAGCTGGCGCTGCTCGCCGCCGTCGCCGCCGGCGGCGCGTGGACCGGCGACTGCCTCGGGTACGCCGTCGGGCGCACCGCCGGGCCGCGGGCGCTCGCGCTGCTGCGGCGCGGGCCGGCCGGGCCGCGCCGGTACGAGTGGGCGCGGGACCAGGTGCGCCACCACGGCGGCCTGCTGATCATCGCCGCCCGCTACCTGCCCGGCGGCCGCGTCGCCAGCGCGCTCGCGAACGGCAGCCTCGGCTACCCGCTCCCCCGGTTCGTGCTGGTGGACGCGGCGGGCGCGGCGATCTGGGCGGTCTACAGCGTCCTGATCGGCCTGGCCGGCGGGGCCGCGTTCGCCGGCGAACCGGTGAAGGGCCTGTTGCTGTCCTTCGGCCTCGGGCTCGCGCTGGTGCTCGCGATCGAAGGCGGGCGGCGGCTACGGTCGGCGCATGCGGGAAGCGATCGACATCCACGCGGACGCGCTGAAACGAGCGGCGCTGGCAGCCGGGCCGACGGCGCCGGTCCGGAACTGTCCGAAGTGGACTGTTCATGACCTGGTGGCGCACATCGGGTTCGTGCACGGCCTCGCCGTCAGCCTGGCGGTGAACCGGCCGGTGCGGCCGGTGCCACCTTCAGGCTGGGACGACCTCCTGGGGTGGTGGGACGGCCACCGCCTGGCGCTGCGCGAAGCCTTCGGCCAGGATCCGGAAACCCCGGCGTTCTCGCCGTACCCGGGCTTCGACGTGACGGTCGGCGACTGGACGCGGCGGATGGCCCACGAGACGGCGATCCACCGCCTCGACGCCGAATCCGCCCTGGCCGACGTCCCACCGACGCGCTTCTCACCGGAGTTCGCGAACGACGGCATCGACGAGTACCTGACGTTCCTCACGCCGCGCCGCGGCATCACGCCCGACGTGCGCGTCGCGACGCCGGAGCGCACGTGGACGTTCGGGGCACCGAACGCCGAGGTCTCCGGCGCCGCCGACGACGTCTACCGCGCGCTGTGGGGGCGCCCGCACCAGGCGTCCGTCACCGGTGACCTCGCACCACTGGCGGCCCCCTGAACGGCGGCGGGGGACACTGTCCGGCGTGACCGCTCCCGAACGCCGCTACGTCATCACCTTCGGCTGCCCCGACCGCACCGGCATCATCGCCCGGATCTCCGGGTTCCTCGCCGAGCACGGCGGCTGGATCGTCGAAGCGGCCTACCACACCGATCCGGACACCGGCTGGTTCTTCACCCGCCAGGTCGTCCGCGCGGACTCGCTGCCGTTCGACGCGACCGGGCTGCGGGCCCGGTTCGCCGAGGTGGCCGCGGACCTGTCCGCGGAGTCGAGCTGGCAGGTCAGCGACACCGGCGAACGGCGCCGCGCGGTCGTGCTGGTGTCGAAGGCCGGGCACTGCCTCTACGACCTGCTCGGCCGCGTCGCGTCCGGCGAGCTCGACGTCGACGTCGCCGCGGTGATCGGCAACCACGAGTCGCTCGCCGGCATCACCCGCGCGCACGGGATCCCGTTCCACCACGTGCCGTTCCCAGCCGGCGGCAAGGCCGAGGCGTTCGAAGAGGTCCGCAAGCTCGTCGACGAGCACGACCCGCACGCGGTGGTGCTGGCCCGGTTCATGCAGATCCTGCCCGCCGGCCTGTGCCGCGCGTGGGCCGGCCGGGCGATCAACATCCACCACAGCTTCCTGCCGTCGTTCGTCGGCGCGAAGCCGTACCACCAGGCGCACACGCGCGGGGTGAAGCTGGTCGGCGCGACCTGCCACTACGTCACCGCGGACCTCGACGCGGGCCCGATCATCGACCAGGACGTGATCCGCGTCGACCACGGCGACTCGGTCGAGGACATGGTCCGCAAGGGCCGCGACATCGAGAAGGTCACCCTCGCCCGCGGCCTGCGCTGGCACCTGGAGAACCGGGTCCTGGTGCACGGCAACCGCACCGTGGTGTTCTGACGCGGTTGCCGTGCAGCATCCTCACGCCTCGATGGTCGAGGTGTCGATGACGAACCGGTAGCGCACGTCGGAGTTCTCGACGCGCTCGTAGGCCTCGTTGACCTTGCCGGCCGGGATGACCTCGATCTCGGCGCCGATGTGGTGCTCGGCGCAGAAGTCGAGCATCTCCTGGGTCTCGGCGATGCCGCCGATCATCGAGCCGGCCAGCACCTTGTTGCCGCCCAGCAGCGAGAAGGCGTTGTAGTTCAGCGGCTCGCCGGGCGCGCCGACGTTGACCATCGCGCCGCCGACCTTGAGCAGGCCGAGGTAGGCGTCGATCGGCAGCTTGGCCGACACGGTGTTGAGGATGACGTCGAACTTGCCCTTGAGGACGTCGAACGTCGCCTCGTCACTGGTCGCGTAGTAGTCGGTCGCGCCGAGCTTGAGCCCGTCCTCCTGCTTCTTGAGGCTCTGGCTCAGCACGGTCACCTCGGCGCCCATCGCGGCGGCGATCTTGACACCCATGTGCCCGAGCCCGCCGAGGCCGATCACGGCGACCTTCTTGCCGGGGCCGGCGCCCCAGTGGCGCAGCGGCGAGTAGGTGGTGATGCCCGCGCACAGCAGCGGCGCGGCCACGTCGAGGTCGATGCCTTCCGGGATGCCGCAGACGAAGGCGTCCTTCACGACGATCTGCTGGCTGTAGCCGCCGTAGGTGTTCTCGCCGTCGAAGCCGACGCCGTTGTACGTCTGGACGTTGCCCTTGACGCAGAACTGCTCGGTCCCGGCCTGGCAGTACTCGCACTCGCCGCAGGAGTCGACCATGCAGCCGACGCCGACGCGGTCGCCGACCTGGTACTTGGTGACGTCCGGGCCGACCGCGGCGACCACGCCGGCGATCTCGTGGCCCGGGACCATCGGGAAGATCGCCTGCCCCCAGTCTTCCTTCGCCTGGTGGAGGTCGCTGTGGCAGATGCCGGCGAAGGCGATGTCGATCAGCACGTCGTTCGGACGCAGGTCACGGCGTTCGATCGTGGTCGGCGCGAGCGGCGCGCCCGGCGCCGGTGCGGCGATCGCGTGCGTGGTCGTGCTCATGAAACCCTCCAAAAGAAGTACCGTGTGAACGAGAGCCTCCGTAAGAGGCCTCTTACATGGACCTACGTAAGAGGGCTCTTACATATTCCGAACGGAAGATGTGAGCCACGTCATGGGCGGCAAGTACCACCACGGTGACCTGCGAGGCGAGCTCGTGCGCGTCTCCCTGGACCTGATCGCCGAGCAGGGCCTCGCCGGGTTCTCGGTGGCCCAGGTGGCGAAGCGGGCGCAGGTCAGCCCCGGCGCGCCGTACCGCCACTTCGCGACGCGGGAGAGCCTGCTGGCCGAGGTCGCGTGCCACGTCGCCTGCCAGCTCGCCGAGCGCGTCACCGCGGCGGCCGCCGCCCACGACGACCCGGTGGCCGCCCTGGCCGCGGCGGCCGGCGCCTACACGCGCTACCTGATCGAGCGGCGAGCCGGGATGAACGTCATCTACGCCGACGGCCTCCAGGGCCCGGACCACGCGGAGCTGCACGAGCAGACCCGGCGGCTGACCGACCAGTTCCTGATGCTGTGCCTGACGGTCGCCCCCGACCCGGGCACGGCGCTGGAGCTGATGGAGCAGCTGTTCACCCAGGCCCACGGCTACGGCACGTTCCAGCTCGACGGCATCTTCGTGAAGCACGGGTACTCGGTGGACCAGGTCGTGGCGAAGTCCACGGAAGCGGCTCGGATCGCGATCACCGGCCGGACTCTCGGCTAGCTTGGGGTGATGGGGAGCATCATCGGCAGCCACATCGACAGCCACGAGGCGTTGCGGGAGCTGGTCGGCGAGTCGTCGCCGACGACCCGGCAGAAGGTCCTCGACCACATCGACGACCACGCGCGCACCCTGATCGCGCATTCGCCGTTCGTCCTGCTGGCGACGTCGGCACCGGACGGCAGCTGCGACGTCTCACCCCGCGGCGACCCGGCGGGTTCGGTGCTGGTGCTCGACGACCGGACGCTGGTGCTCGCGGACCGGCCCGGCAACAAGCTCGTCGACAGCTTCCGCAACATCGTCGACAACCCGCACGCGGGCCTGTTGTTCCTGGTACCGGGCATGAACGAGACGCTGCGCGTCAACGGCCGGGCGACCCTGGTGTCGGACGCGCCGTACTTCGACGACCTGGTGGTCAAGGGCAAGCGCCCGCGGCTCGCGGTGGTCGTCGAGGTCGAAGAGCTGTTCATGCACTGCGCGAAGGCGTTCCTGCGGTCTTCGCTGTGGAAGCCGGAGACCTGGCCGGAACGCTCGACGCTGCCGTCCCTGGGCACGATCCTGCGCGACCAGCTGTCCTTGCCGGTTTCGGTGGAAGAGCTGGACGCGAGACTCAACGAAGGGTCCCGGACCAAGCAATACTGACCCCATGCTGTGCGTCTTCGACGTCAACGAGACCCTGCTCGACCTCGCCGCGCTCGACGAGACCATCGGGAGCCCCGAACTCCGGCGCGAGTGGTTCGGGCTGGCCATTCACACCGTGCTGACCGTGACGGCCTCGGGTGGCTACCGCGACTTCGCGGGCATCGCCGGCCAGGCCGCCGTCGAGGTCGCCGCCCGCCACGGCCGCGAGCTGACGCCCGGCCAGCTCACCGCGATCGGCGACGGCCTGCGTTCGCTCCCGGCCCACCCGGACGTCGCCGAGGGCCTGACGAAGCTGCGCGAAGCGGGCCACGACGTCGTCGCGCTGACGAACTCCCCGCTCGCCACGGCCGAGGCGCAGCTGCAGAACTCCGGGCTGGCGCCGCTGCTCGACCGGATCTTCTCGGCCGAGCAGGCGGGCCGCCTCAAGCCGGCACCGGAGCCGTACCGGCAGGTCCTCGACGCGTATTCGCTTCAGCCGCGCGACGCGGTGATGATCGCCGCGCACGACTGGGACATCGCGGGCGCGCAGGCCGCGGGCCTGCGGACGGCATTGCTCACCCGCCCCGGCGTCCGCCCGCTGCCCGGCTCGCCCGCGCCCACCTACACGGCGTCGACCCTGCCGGAACTGGCCGCACTGCTGGGTTAGCTGCACCGACCCCCGGCCGGCCGGGGTCGGGCCCCGCCCCGCCGGTTACTCCGCGATCCGGACCAGCATCTTGCCGGTGTTGGCCCCGGACAGCAGGCCCAGGAACGCCTCCGGCGCGTTGCGGATGCCGTCGACGAAGGTCTCCGAGTACTTGATCTGCCCGGACGTCACCAGCGGCGCGATCTCGCTGACGAACTGCTGCTGCAGGCCCCAGTGGTCGATCACCAGCAGGCCGCGGATGGTGATCCGCTTGGCGATGATCTGCGAGAGGTTGCGCGGTGCCGGCGTCGGCTCGGTGGCGTTGTACTGCGAGATCATCCCGCAGACGGCGATCCGGCCGTGCAGCGTGATCGCGTCGATCGCGGCCTCGAGGTGCTCGCCGCCGACGTTGTCGAAGTAGACGTCGATGCCCTCCGGCGCGGCCTGGTGCAGCTGCTCCGCGACCGGGCCGTCCTTGTAGTTGAAGGCGGCGTCGAACCCGAGGTCGTCGATCAGGTGGCGGACCTTCTCCGCCGACCCGGCCGAGCCGATGACGCGCTTGGCACCCTTGAGCTTCGCGAGCTGGCCGACCAGCGACCCGACGGCGCCGGCCGCGCCGGACACGAACACGGTGTCGCCCGGCTTGAACTCGGCGGACTCCAGCAGGCCCGCGTACGCGGTCAGGCCCGGCATGCCGAGCACGCCGAGGTAGGTCGACAGCGGCGCGGCGGACGCGTCCACCTTCACGAACCGCTTCGCGTCGAGCACGGCGTGGGTGCGCCAGCCGGCCTGGTGCAGCACGTGCTCACCCGGCTTCACGTCGTCGACGTTCGATTCGACGACCTCGCCGACCGCACCGCCGTACATCACCTCGCCGACCGCGAAGGGCGGCGCGTACGACTTCACGTCGCGCATGCGCCCGCGCATCGCCGGGTCGACGCTCATGATCAGGTTGCGCACCAGGATCTGGCCCTCGCCCGGGCTCGGGATCTCGGTGTCCACGATGGCGAAGTTCTCGTCCGTGGGGACACCGTGCGGGCGGGAAGCGAGCCGGATCTCGGTCGCCTGGGCGGGTGCGTTCACCGTCGAACTCCTAAGGTCGAGACGTCAAGCGGGGCAGGCGCCCCGGATTCTCCCGGTACAACCGGCCAAGCGGGGCGAACATTCCGATGGTGACCGGTCACACCCCGCTCACCGTCACACGATTTCGGCGAGCTTGCCGAGGACGCCGTCGTAGATCTTCTTGAGCCCGCCCGGTGCGAACGTCTTCTCGAAGAACCCGCCGACGCCGCCCGCGCCGTCCCAGCTCGTCTCGATCCGGACCAGGCTCTTCTCACCGGCCTCGCTGACGGTCCAGGTGGTGACCATGCTGGAGTTCGCGTCGGTCTCGACCAGGGTGCCGGGCTTCGGCTCGCTGACGGTGGCCTTGACGTCGCGCACGCGCTTGGAGGTCGCCTGCAGCTTCCAGCCGGCCTTGGTCCCGGCGCCGACGCCGCCCTCGGTCACCTCGTAGTCGCGGTAGTGCTCGGTGAGCAGCTTCGGGCGCGTTTCGGCGTAGTCCGCGACGAGCGCGCGCACCTTGTCGGCCGGGGCGTCGATCGTCCGCTCCGCGGTGGCCGTGACCTTTCCCATCTCACTCCTTCTCCGAGGTACCGGCTCCGAGGCACCGGTTTCGCGTCGACCCTAGACCGCGAGCGCGAGCCCCAGGGCGGCGGCGTTCACCGCGAGAAAGCCGTTCGCCAGGCCGAACTGAGCGGAGTAGTCACGCACCCGGACGTGCGTGTAGAGCGCGCAGACGAAGAACAGCACCAGCCCGGCCGCCGCGGCCGCCCCGACAGGCGGCCACACCACCACCCCCGCCAGCAGACCCAGCGCACCGGCCGTTTTGAGCGTGCCGATGGGAAAGGTCAGCCACGACTCCGGCACCCCGGCGACGGCCATGCCCGGCAGGATCGGCTTGAAGTGCACCAGAGCCGCGACGCCGGAGAAGCCGTTGAGCGCCACGGCGACCAGCGAGACGACCAGGAACGCAGTGGTCATCGAACTCCCTTCAGTAGACGACTCAGTAGGCGACCGCGACGGAGTGCCGCACGGTCTCGGGCATCCCGAGCGCACGCAGCGCGAAGTGCGCCGCATCCGCCCGCGCGATCCGGAAGCCACCGCGGACGCTCTGTTCGTACGCGATCCGGTAGTGCCCGGTGGGCGGATTGTCGGTCAGCAGCGGGAGCTGCACCGACGTCCAGTCGAGGCCGCTCACCCGCAGCTCGTGCTCCATCAAGGCGACGTCCTCGTAGTGCTTCCGCAACCGCAGGTTCGCTAGCGGCGAGAGCACGGTCCGCGTGAAGAACCCGATTCCCGGATCCCGCTTCGGCGGGTCCGGCCGGCTCGGCGTCGGGATCGTCGAGATGCCGGCGACGCTCACGACGACCAGGCGCCGCACCCCCGCCACTCCCATCGCCTCGACGATGGCGCGGGTCCCGCTCGACACGACGCCGTACTCATCGTGGTGTCGCGGTCCCAAAGCCGAGACCACGGCGTCACGACCGTCCACTGCGGACTTGAGCACCACCGGATCCGGCGCGGTCAGGTCCGCCTTGACGATGCGGACGGGCGCGGTGACGGCGTCCGGGTTCCGCACCACGGCCGTGACCTCGTGCCCGGCGGCGAGCGCCTGGCCGAGCACGTGCGCACCGGTCCGCCCGGACGCGGCGAAGAGCGTCAGCCTCATCTCGGCGCTCCGAAGTCGGTGGCGTGTTCGGCCGCCCACTCGGCGAAGGTGCGCGCCGGGCGGCCCAGGATCTTCTCGACCTCCGGCGTCGGCGGGAACTGCGGCCGCGCGGCGTGGGCGGCGTAGCGGGCCATCATCGCCGTGACGAACGGCTCTGGCAACCCGTTGGCCAACATGCCTTTCGCCGCGGCGGGAGCCGGAATCTCCTGGAACCGCAACGGTCTTCCGAGCGCCACGCCGATCTGCCGGACCATTTCTTCGTGGGACAGCGATTCCGGGCCGGTGAGGTCGACGCGCCGGCCGAGCAGGTCGTCACCCAGGAACGCTTGGCCGAGGACGTCGACCAGGTCGCGTTCGTGGAGCGGCGATTCCTCGAAGCCGGCGTAGACGTAGCGGACGTCGTCACCGGCGCGGATCTGGCCGCCCCACGCGGTGAGGGCGTTGAGCGCGAAGGAGCTGGGCCGCAGGCTGACCCACTCCAGGCCGCTCGCGGCGGCCGCGTCGTCGACCTCCTTGTTGCGGTCGCCGCGGAACCGCGACGGCTGCGCGTCGGGCCGGTCGTCCACATTGGCCGCGGCGAGCGCGACCACCCGGCGGACACCCAGCTCCCGAGCCAGCGCGACGACGTCGTACGCGGCGTCGCCGACCGCGCGCGAGTGCAGGAAGAGCGCGTCGGCGCCGCGCAGCGCGTTCTCGAGGGTCGCCGGCTGTTGCGGGTCGCCTTCGACGACCTCGACGCCGGGAGGAAATCCCGCGTTGTGCGGCGTGCGCGTGACGACGCGGACGCCGTGGTCCTCGAGTTCGGTGGCGAGCAGGCGGCCGACCAGCCCGGTCGCCCCGGTGAGCACGATCATGGTGAATCCCTTCCCCCGGGTTACGCTTGTGCCTGATATCCAGATGATACGAGGAGCATATCATATGAATTCCGTACCCGGTGACGGGGTCGACGCCGCCCGCCGTCGGCGGCGGTCGACCGCGGCGGTGAAAGAAGCGCTACGCGAGCTGCGCAACCAGCTTTCGTTGCTGAACCACCAGGTCAGCGGCCGTCTGGCGATCAAGGACGTCGATCTGGACTGCCTCGAGCTGATCTCCCGCAACGGCCCGCTGAGCCCGAGCTCGCTCGCCCGCAACGCGGGCCTGCACCCGGCGACGATGACCGGCATCCTCGACCGCCTCCAGAAGGGCGGCTGGATCGTCCGGGAACGCGACCCGGAGGCGACCGACCGGCGCGCGATCGCCGTGCGCGCGGTCCGCGGCCGCAACGCCGAGCTGTTCCGGCTGTATTCGGGCATGAACGGCGCGCTCGACGAGATCTGCGACGAGTACAGCGAAGCCGAACTGGACCTGATCAGCGACTTCCTCCGCCGCGCGAGGGCAGCGGGCGGCGCCGCGACGCATGATCTGGCCCACAGCTGACCTGGGCTTTTGTGTGTTCTACTCACACCGTGGCGGGAGACATGTGGGTGGCCGGAGACGCGTACGAGGCCTACATCGGGCGCTGGAGCCGGCGGATCGCGGAGACGTTCGTCCGGCGGCTCGACGCCCCGGCGAGCGGCCGCTGGCTCGACGTCGGCTGCGGCACCGGCGCGCTGACGTCGGCCGTGCTGGCCGCGGCCGACCCCGCGGAAGTCGTCGGCGTCGATCCGTCCGAGCAGTTCCTGGAGACCGCCCGCGCCGGCGTCACCGACCCGCGCGCGACGTTCCAGATCGCCGACGCGCGTTCGCTGCCGTTCGAAGACGACCGCTTCGACGTCGTCGTGACCGGGCTGGTCCTCAACTTCGTCCCCGAGCCGGCGCGGGCCGCCGCGGAGATCGCGCGGGTGACGGCGCCGGGCGGCGTGGCCGCCGCGTACGTCTGGGACCTCGCCGAGGGCATGCAGCTGATCCGGCACTTCTGGGAGGCCGCCGCCGAGCTCGACCCGGCGGTGCCCGACGAGGGCCGCCGCTTCCCGCTGTGCCGCCCGGAACCGCTCGGCCGCCTGTGGACCGAGGCGGGCTTCCACGCGGTGTCCGTCGAGGAGATCAAGGTCCCGACCGTGTTCACGGGCTTCGACGACTACTGGACGCCGTTCCTGGGCGGCCAGGGCCCGGCGCCGACGTACCTCATGACGTTGCCCGAAGCCCGCCGCTCACAGGTCCGCGAACTGCTGCGCAGCCGCCTGCCGACGAACCCGGACGGCTCGATCCCGCTGTCGGCCCGCGCCTGGGTCGTCAGCGGAGTCCCCGCATGACGAAGGCCGCCCCTTCCGGGACGGCCTTCGTGCGGTGGGTCAGAGACCGGCCTGCGCCAGCCAGTCCTTCGCGACGTCTTCGGCCTTCTCGCCGTCGGAGTCGACGCGCTTGTTAAGGTCCCGCATGATGTCGGTCGTCAGCTTCGCGCTCACCGCGTTGACGGCGGTGGCGAAGTCGGCACCGCGCTCGTCGAGCACCTTCTTGTTCACCGCGGGCACGACGTTCTCAGTCGGCACGATGTTCAGGTCGTCCTTGAGCACGGTGTAGTTCGAGTCACCGGTCAGCGGGCTGACCGAGTCGACCGGGATCACCGTGACGGCCCCGGACTTGAGCTGCTCGACCCGCGGCCCGGCTTCCTGGATCGTCTGGAAGGTCGAGTTCGTCAGCTTGTAGACGTCCTTGAAGCCCTGGTAGCAAGGCAGGCGCTTCTCGCACTCGGGCGGGCCCGCCATGACGACCTTGTCCAGCTTCTTCAGGTCGCTGATCGAGGCGATGCCCTTTTCCTTGGCCAGGTCGGACTTGATGATGTAGGTGTTCTTGTCCTCGGCCGGGGCGAAGTTCAGCAGCGAGACACCGCTGGGCTCGAACAGCTTCGCGAGCTGGTCGTGCTCCTCCTGCGCCGTCTTCCCGGCGTCCTTGCCGAAGCCGGTCGTGATCGCCGCGCCCTGGTACTCCGGGATGAACTGCAGCTCACCGGACTTCAGGGACGGGTAGATCAGCTCGCGCGAGCCCAGGTTCAGCTTGCGCGTCACCGGGTAGCCCTTGGCCTCCAGCGCCTGCGCGTAGATCTCGGCCAGGATCTGGCTGTCGGTGAAGTTGAAGGACGCCACGACGATCGGCGCCCCACCCTTGCCCGGCGCGGCGGGCTTGTCACTGCTGTCGCTGCCACCCCCACAGGCGGCCAAACCGAGCGTCGCCGCGACGGCCACCGCCATCACGGACGCGTTCCGGAACCAGCGCACGAATCCCCACTCCCTCGTCACTCGAACAGACGAAAGGACCCTAGCCCTGTCCACCGACAAGGATCCACATGTTGGGAGAAAAGCGCCAGAATTCCCAGCCTGCGGAATTTCACCGCCCGATCGGGGTAGGGTCGGCCGGTGCATGTGACCGCGGTGACCCCGTTGGCCGCCGACAGCGGACCGCCGATCTTCCAGTGGCGCTGGATCGATCGCAACGCCGACGACATCGCCCAGCGCTTCGTCGAGCACATCTCGCTCACGGGCGCCGCGCTCGGCATCGGCCTGGTCGTCTCGATCGGGCTGGCGGTGCTGTCCTTGCGGTTCCGCTGGTCGTACGGCGTCATCCTGAGCACCGCGGGCGCGTTGTACGTGATCCCGAGCCTGGGCGCGTTCGCCGTGCTGGTGCCGTTCTTCGGGCTGACATTCGTGACCGCGATGATCCCGCTCGCGACGTACACGCTGCTCATCCTGATCAGGAACATCGTCACCGGCGTCGACCAGGTGCCCAACGAGGTCCGCGAGGCCGCGATCGGCATGGGCTACACACGTGGCCGGCTGTTGTGGCAGATCGAGCTGCCGCTGGCGCTCCCGGTGGTGATCGCCGGCCTGCGCGTCGCCGCCGTGACGACCATCGGCCTGGTCACGGTCACCTCGATGCTCGGACTGGGCGGCTTGGGTTACTTCATCCGCGCGGGCATCCAGACGGCGACTCCCAACCCGACGGAGATCATCGTCGGCGTCGGGCTGTCGGTGGTTCTCGCGGTGGTCGTGGATCTGCTGCTGTGGTTCAGCGAACGCCTGCTGGCACCCTGGACCCGGAAGGTGCGGGCGCGATGAGCTTCCTCGACCAGGTGAACGCCTGGCTGTCCGACCCGAACCGCTGGAGCTGGACGGACAAGGCGGGCATCCCCTACCGGACGCTCGAGCACCTCAGGTTCTCCCTCCTCGCGCTGGTGATCGCGGCGGTGCTGACGATCCCCGCGGCCCTGTGGCTCGCCCACTACCGCCGGGGCGCGTTCCTCGCGAGCAGCGCGGTCAACATCGGCCGCGCGATCCCGAGCTTCGGCTTGATCATCCTGTTCTGGTTCCTGGCCAGCCGCTGGGAGCTGGACACGACGTTCTGGCCGCTGCTGCTGGCCCTGGTCGCCCTGGCGATGCCACCGTTGTTCACCAACACGTACGCGGGCGTGGTGTCCCTGGAGCAGGAAACGGTCGACGCGGCCCGCGGCACGGGCTACCGCGAGTGGCAGATCATGCTCAAGCTGGAACTCCCACTGGCATCCCCGGTGATCCTGGCGGGCGCCCGGGTGTCGTTCCTCCAGCTGATCGCCACGGTCGCAATCGGCGCCATCGTCAACGACGGCGGCGGCTTGGGCCGCTACATAGTCGACGGCTTCGCCCTGGGAGCCCAGGGCTACGGCGAGATCTTCGCCGGCGGCCTGGCCGCGGTGGTCCTGGCCCTGGTGTGCGACGGCGTGTTCGCGTTGCTCACCCGCTTGGCAACACCGCGAGGCTTGGCCCTGCAGAACGCCCGCCGCGACTAGCACCCGGCCCGCCGGGCGGCGCTCCTCCCAGCCGGGTGGGGCCCTCCCCCTCCCCTCCCACCAACCACCTGTGCCGGAGTGGTCCTCGCCCTGACGTCGCGTCGGCTAGAACGCGCCGGTCAGGATCAGTACGCCGAGCGCGATCAGCACCACCGGCAGCACCACGTGCCCCCAGCGTGCGAGGGCTCGGGCGACGGTCGGCCGGGTCGCGAGGAAGCGGCCGATCACGCACCACAGCGCCACTCCCGCCAGGAACACCACGCCGTAGCCGGCCAGGCCCGCGGGTCCGGTCGTCGCGAACGCGGGGACGTACACGCCGATGTTGTCGCCGCCGTTGGCGAAGCACACCGCCGCGACTGCGAGCACGCCACTCGCCGGTGCCGGTTCGTCGTCGTCCCGGCGCCACGCCTGCCAAGCCGCGCGGATCCCGAGCAGCACCGGCAGCACGCCCAGCCACCGGACGGCACCGTCGGGCAGCAGCCCCGCCCCGAGCGCGCCCGCGACCGACGCGGCCAAGATCGCCGCGAAGCCGAGGAATTGCCCGGCCACGACCTTGAGCTCACCGCGACGTCCGGTCGCCTGGCCGAAGAACACCGCGAGCAGCACCAGGTCGTCGACGTTCGTCACGGCGAACATCGCGACCGCGCGCCCGATCAACCCGACGTCCACTCCTCACCCCTCCGGAAATCCGCTTGGCAGGAGCCGCCGCGGCACAGGACGATTCTGCCCATGCCTGCCGTCACGCGCCGCGCCTACACCGGTCCGGAGGACCTGCGGGCCATGCAGAGCCTGGCCCAGCGGATCTGGTCGCGGTCGAGTTCGGTGCACGTCGGGGATCTCGCGTGGCAGCGGTTCCAGCACGTGGGCCGCGAAGCCGAGTGGCCGACCGTACTGTGGGAAGCGGGTCGCGAAGTCGTCGCCTGGGGCTGGGTTTCGCTACCCGGCGGGCTGGCGCTGCTCGTCGATCCGGCGCGCCCCGAACTCGCGTCCGAGGTGCTCGGCTGGTTCGAGGACACCGCCACCACCGCCGAGCTCACTGTCACGGTGCTCGACGCCGAGAAGCATGTCATCGCCGCGTTGGAGCGAAGCGGTTACGCGCTTCCGGAGAGTTCCGTTCACCAGTCGTATATGTCTCGCCTCCTCGAAGATCTGCCGGAACCGGTGGTGCCCGGCGGGTTCACCGTCCGCCCGGTCGGTGCGGACGATCTGGCCCGGCGCGTGGCCGTGCATCGTGCGGTGTGGCACCCGTCGCGGGTGACCGAACCGAGCTACCGCAACGTGATGCGAGCCTGGCCGTACCGCGACCGCCTGGACTGGGTCGTGGAAGCACCCGACGGCCGGTTCGCCGCCCAGTGCCTGATCTGGCTCGACGACCGCAACGCCGTCGGCGAGCTGGAGCCCGTCGGAACTTTGCCGGAGTTCCGACGGCTGGGTCTGGCCCGCGCGGTGTGCCTCGCCGCAATGCACGCAGCGCGTGACGCCGGCGCTCGCGAAGCCGTGGTGTATCCCGTGATCGGTGATCCGAAGTCTCCAGCTGCCCTCCCGTTGTATCGCGATCTCGGCTTCAGCCCTTATGCGCGCACCCTCACCTTCACCCGGACCCGCCGTCGTATCCCTCCTTCCTCGGGGTCCGCGTCCCCGGAGGGCGCACACCAACGAACGTAGCGGCCGCGATGCGCGGCCTGTCCGATTCGGGGTCGGATCCGGGGCGGTTATCCACATCGGGATCGACCTGTGGACAACTCGGTGGATTTCCCTTGCGCGGCCCGAAAACGTCGGTGCCGGCCGATAGAGTTGAGACCGGGGGCGCCCCCACGCGCGGGGAGTGGAAGAGGACAAGCCTTGTGTGGCAAGGATGTTCGGCGCGTTGAAACCGGGGCGAGCAGCGGCAATCGACGGACTGTGTCCAGCCGATCAATCTGCAGGACAGGCCCAGCTTCTCGTCCAGACGATCAATCGGTCCACAGGGCTGGCCCACGGACGGGCGACCAGCCGCTGCGGCAAGGCGACCTCCGGCAGCGCGACCAACGCAAGCCCGGCAACCAGCCGGATCAGCCAGCCCGGCAGGCGGCGATCAGGCGCTCGATCTCGGGCCCGAGCGGACGATCCTCGTCCAGCGGTGGCACCACCGATCGCACCCATTCGTACGACTCGCGGAGCCCGGCGGCACCGTCGCCTCCAGCTAGATATCGCGCCTGGGAGCCCGTGATCAGCTCGCACGCCGTGATCGCGAACAGGTGCGCCGCGGCCGAACGCAGTTGCTCCCCCGCCGCCCACGCAAACGCTTGCACGTCCTCCTGGCCGGCCGAGGTGTCGATCGAGCCGAGGGTCGCGGGAGTCGCGAGACGGCGCAGCGCGTGCAACTCACCGACTGCGCGCTTGTGCAGCGGCACCAGTCCCGCTCGCGGGCCGGGATCGGCCGTGAGCTGCGCCGGGAGACCGCTGAAGCGCTCGTCCAGCAGCCGGTGCATCCGCTGCACCGACACTTCGCCGACGTGCACCAGCGCCGCCGTCAGCGCGTCCATCCGCAGTCCGAGGTCGACCGCGTGGTAGCCGGTGCCCGGCACGAACTCGCCGTCGACGAACGACGGTGAATCCCCGGGCATCGATTCCCAGCGCAGCCACGTCTCGCGCAGGTCCGCGGCGACGCGGTCCGCGTGCGCCAGGGCGCGCGGCGCGACCCGCACCGAGAGCGGCGACTGGACGATGTCCGGGCGCACAAAACCACCGCTGACCAGGTCGTTCAGTTCTTCCAGCAGGCGCCGCAGGTGGTCGTCACCGCCGGCCATGACCGGTGCGAACACCGCGGGGGGTGCGCCGAGGACGTCGATCGCGAACGCCGCTGTCAGCGTCTGCAGGCGAATCAGCCGTCGCGCCTCCGCCCAGCCGCGCTGCGCGTGCGTCACGGCCAGTGGAGATCCCTGGATCAGCGACGCGCCTTCCTTCGGGCCGAGGACATAAGGCGCGGCGCCACGCGCGGCGAGCGCCTCGGCCGCGGGCGTCTCGACGCCGTCCTCGAGGACCGTGCCGATCCCGAGGAATGTCTGGAAAGCGTGCGACAGCGGGATGATCTCGCCAGAACTGCCGAGTCCGGTGCGCGGAATCGCCGGGGTGAAACCGTCGTTCAGGCGGTCGACCAGGAACTGCACCAGGTCCGGGCTCACGCCCGACCACGGGCGCAGGAAGTCGCGCAGCCGCACCACAAGCAGCGCACGGACGTCTTCCGGCGGCAACCACGGCTGGCCGCCGACGGCGCGGCCGATCAGCAGGTTGCGCTGGTGTTCGGCCTGCTGCCGCGCGTCGAGCGCGACGCCCGCGAGGCGGCCCATCCCGGTGTTGACGCCGTACACCGGGTTTTCACCCTTTCGGAGGGCCGCCAAGACCTCGTCCCGACGCGCTTTCAGGGCTTCTACCAGCGGTTTGGTCAGAACCAACCGTTCACCGTCGGCGAAATCGCTTCCGGTGACGATCATCGGTACGGCAGCATGGTGCCGACGCCGGAAGCCTCGGCACGGGCCAGGATCATGTTCGCCACCGCGACGTCCGTTGTGGACAGTCCGCGGTGCCAGAACAGGATCCGCTCGGCGTCGTGCTCGCGGCCGGGCTTCTTGCCCGCCACGATGTCGCCGATCTCGGCGTGGACCCCGTCCGCGGTGAGGAGGCCGGCGTTGAGCTGCGGGCGCAGGGCGCCGAATCGCGGGTTGCCGGACTGCGATTCGCGCCAGTCGTCGACGACGACCTTGTCGATGTCGTCGAGCAGCGTGAGCTCCAGCGCGCTGATCGTGCCGTAGGGCACCAGGAAGGTGCCCGGCCGGAGGTACTCGCGGCGCACCAGCGCCTCGGGTTCGACCAGCCGGGAGGCCTCGACCTGGATGTCCGCGCCGTCCAGGGTCTCCTCGGCCGTGGCGCAGACGCGGACGTCCTTGCCGAGCCGCTCGGACAGCCGGCGGCCGAAGTCCTCACGTGACTCCGGGCGTTTGCTGGTCACGCGGATCTCGGCGAAGTCGAACAACGAGTCGAGGAGCACGACGTTCCACCAAGCGGTACCGCGGGCGCCGATGTGCCCGAGCACCCGTGAGTCCGGGCGGGCGAGGTACTTCGCGCCGACGGCGGTCATCGCGCCGGTGCGGGCTTCGGTGATCATCGTGCCGTCGACGATCGCCCGCGGCATGCCGGTGTCCGGGTCCAGCAGCAGGATCAATGCCATTTCCGAAGGGAGGCCCCGTTCGAAGTTCCCCACGAAGTCACCGACGACCTTGACGCCACTGACCTGCTTCGCCGACAGGTGGCCACGAAGGATGTTGAAGTGGCCCTTGCCGCCGTTGTCCGGCACGAGGTGCGTGCGCGGCTCGAAGACGACCTGGCCGCGGCCGTGGTCGCCGAGCACGTCCTCGACCGCGCCGACGATGTCCGCGTCCGTGACACCGAGCGAATCGATGTCGGCGCCGGTCAGGTACCGGAGCCAGACCGACGTCACTGCGCGAGACCCTCGATGACCTCGGCCCCGGGCAGCGCGGCCAGCGCGGCGCCGGCGATCAGCAGCTTGCTGCCGCGGATCCCGCTGCCGATGACCAGCTCGGGCGCGTCGGCGACGGCCTTGTCGATCAGGATCGGCCACTCGGCGGGCAGGCCGACGGGCGTGATGCCGCCGTACTCCATCCCGGTGAGTGAGACGGCTTCGTCCATCGGCGCGAACGACGCCTTGCGGACGTCGAGGCGGCGCTTGATCACGCCGTTGACGTCGGCGCGGGTCGTCGCGAGCACGAGCGCGGCGGCGAAGCGGACTTCGCCGGAGCGCTTGCCGGCGACGACGACGCAGTTGGCGGACGCCGTCAGCGGCGAGCCGTAGGCCTCGCAGAAGGCGGCCGTGTCGGCCAGCGAAGGGTCGATTTCGGTGACGCCGATGGCATCCGGCTCGGCGAGCGCGGCCAGCGCCTTGGCGACAGGCTCGGCGAGGAGGTCAGTACGCGTGGGGGCGGGAACGACAGTCAGGCTCCCGGCGATGGTCCAGGTCACGACCCCATTAAAACAGCGCCCCCGCCGAGAGCGACGGGGGCGGGAAGGAGCTCACCAGTTGGAGCCACCGCGCTGGACCTCGATGAGCTTGGGGCGGACGTCCACGATGTAGACGAGCGCCGCGGCCATCGCGGGCACCCAGAAGATCATCCCCGGGCCCATCACGCTGAACAGCGCCATGGCGAGCGTCGAGCCGCCGGTGATCAGCATCCAGATGGGCTTGGTCTTGCGGTCGGCGGCCGAATAGGCGTCGGCACGCTGCAGCAACGCGTGCACGAAGGCGAAGAGCCCGACCAGCGCGCTGCCCCAGTGGATGACTTCGAGGATCCAGTAGGCAACTAGCACAGCCACAGCTTACGGCAAACCGCCCGAACGACCCCGGCCCCGCCACCGGAGGTCCGATGGCGGGGCCGGGTGTTCACGGCGTTTTTACTTGTCGGTCTTCGGCGCGACCGGCTTCTTCGCAGCGGTGCTGGTGGTCGTCGTGGTGGTCCGGCGGGCCGGGGCGGCCGTCTTCGGAGCCGTCTTGTTCGCGACCTTGCGGGACACCGAGCGGGTCTCGTGGGCGACGTCGTCACCCAGCTCCTCGACGGCCTCGGCGGCTTCGCCGGCGACCTCGGTCACCTTGCGGGCGGTCTTCTCGCCGACCGAGCGGGTGCGCTTGGTGAAGGTCGACAGCACGCCGTCGACGCGCTCGCGGACGTCGGTGGTGACGTCCTCGACCTGGCCCTGCGCGGTGGTGAGGGCCTCTTCGAGCTGCTCAATGGCCTTCTTGACCTGCGGCTGCGCGGAGAACTTGTCCCACGCCTGCTCGCCCGACTCGGCCAGCTTGTTGTACAGCTTCAGCGCGGCCTCGGTGTACTCGTCGATGACCTTGCGCAGCTCGGCCGGGTCCAGCTTCTCGCGGAGGCTCTCGACGTCGGTCGGCAGCTCCTGCAGGTTCTTGCGGGCGCTCTCGCTGCTCTTGGCCACGTTCTCGCGGGCCTTGGCCACGGCGTCGGTGACGGCCTGGCCGGCCAGGTTGCCGGCGCCGAGCGCGGCGAGCAGCGGGGTGCGGACCTGGTCGAGGGCGGTGTTGACGGCCTTCTTGACGTCTTCGGTCTTGGGGGTGGTCATGCTGACTCCTTCTTGGTGTCTGCGGCTGGCGAGGTGTCTGTGGTGTCTGCGGTGGGGGATTCGGCGGCCGGCCGTGCCGCGGCGTTCTCCCGTCGGAAGGACTCGAAGACGTCGAGCAGGACCTGCTTCTGCCGCTCGGTCAGCTCGGCGTCGGCGCGAATCGCGTCGCCCACCGGACCGCCCGTCGGCAGATCGAGGATCCCGGCCTGCACATACAGCGCTTCAGCTGAAATGCGCAGCCCCTTGGCGATTTGCTGCAGGATCTCGGCGCTGGGCTTGCGCACCCCGCGCTCGATCTGACTCAGGTACGGGTTGGACACTCCGGCGAGCTTCGACAGCTGGCGCAACGAGATCTTCGCGGTGTTGCGCTGCTGGCGGATGTACTCGCCGATGTCGGAAGCGAGGTCCGCGACCTTCTCCATGGGGCTGCCGGATCCTGGCTGCGTCCCACCGGTTTCTGTCATCCGGTCACCTCCTTGCGACACCAATGACGCTACGCGCGCGTGCTAGCTATTGCAAGCACCCTGCTTGCACATCGGGTGTGGTGGTGCTCACCGCTAACGTGGTCCCATGACGAGCTCGGGCCGGCTGCGGCGACGGCTCGTCGAGCTGCTGCTCGACGAGGACGTCCTGCACGCCCCGGAATGGATCGCCGCGTTCCGCGCGGTGCCCCGCCACGTCTTCCTGCCGCGGTTCTTCACGCGGGCGGGCGGGCTGTGGGCGGCGGTCGACCGGGGCGACCCGGGGTGGCTGGAGGCCGTCTACTCACGCGACGTCCTGGTCACGCAGCTGGACGACGATCCCGGCCGCTGGGAGCTCGCCCGGACCACCGGCCCGGTGACGGGCACGCCCACGAGCTCGTCGAGCATGCCCGCGATCATGGCGATCATGCTCGAAGAGCTGCGGGTGCGGGACGGGCACCGCGTGCTCGAGATCGGCACCGGCACCGGGTACAACGCCGCGCTGCTCAGCCACCGCTGTGGCGCCGGCCAGGTGTCCACAGTGGACATCGACCCGGTGCTCGCCGCCGCCGCGCGCGAGCGGCTGGCCGAGGCGGGCTACCGACCCTCTTGCGCGGTCGGCGACGGCGCGCTCGGTTTCCCGGCGGGGACCGTCTTCGACCGGGTGCTGTGCACGGCGTCGGTGACGTCGATCCCGCCGGTGTGGCTGGAGCAAACGGTGCCGGGCGGGCTGATCGTGACGACGCTGAACCGGCCGATCGGGGCCGGGCTGGTCCGGCTCGTCGTGGGTGAGGACGGCACCGGGCAGGGCCCGGTCCTCGCGCGCGATGGCCGTTTCATGCCGCTTCGCGCGCACCGGCTGCCGGAGGCGGACCCGCTGCCGATGCCGTCGCGCGACGACTGGGAGCAGACGCGGCTGCCGATGTCGATGGTGCTCCAGCCGCGCAAGCAGTTCGAGTTCTTCGCCGGGCTGTCGCTGCCGGGCGTCCGGGCGGTGCGCGAGCACGACGGCCTCGACCCGAACACCGCGGGCGGCCCGGGTGAGGCCGGCCTGGCGCTGGTGCACCCGGACGGCTCCTGGGTCCGCCACCGCAAACGCGCCGGCGCGAACGAGGTCGCCCAGGGCGGCCCGCGAGCGCTGTGGGAGGTCGCCGAAGCGGCGTACGTGGAGTGGTGCGAGCTGGACAAGCCCGACCGCGACCGCTTCGGGGTGACGGTGACCGGCGAGCGCCAGGAGTTCTGGCTCGACGCCCCGGACGGCCCCACCTGGCCGCTGGCCTGACGCGCCACGCCGACACCGCGGGTCGCGCTGACGCCGCCCACGCCCTCGAAGGCCGCAGCTCACGCCAACAGCAGTTCGCCCCGACTGGAGCAGCCCACCGCAGAGGCCACGGCCCACGCCACAGCAGTTCATCGGGACCGCCATCCGCCCCGGCCCCGTACGGCCCCTTGCTCGGCACCGCGAACTCCTCGATTGACGCCATCGCGCACCCGGAACAGCCCGCCGCAAAGGCCGCAACTCACGCAACGGCAGTTCACGCCGACAGGAGCAGCCCACCCCGAAGGCAGCGGCTCACGCCGACGCAGCCCACGCCCGCAACGAACCGCAGCTCACGCCGCAGCAGCTCGCCCCGAAAGCCGCGGCTCACGCCAACAGCAGTTCACCTGACCGGAGCAGCCCACCTCAAAGCCGCAGCCGGACCGACCCGGCCGGCGCGGGTTCACCAGGCCGGGGCCGACGGCGGGAACCGGCCGCGCCGGGCGTGGCGACGAGCCCGCGATCTGCACCGGCCCCCAGCCCTGCTCACGCCAAAGCCTCGACGGCAGCAGACCGCCATCTGACGTTTCCCGCTCAGGTCGCGCCGAGAAAGAGCGACCCGCCGCAGGGCGGCCCCCACCCATCCCAGGGGGGCGTCCCCGATCCCAGCGTATCGCTACCGACCTGCGAAAACGGGGGGTGCGGAAATCTGTGGACAACTTTCGGCCTGTGGATGGCGGACTTGACAGCCGCGCTCAGTCGCGCTCAATCCGGCTACCCGGCAGGTGGGACCGGATCCACTTCTCCGCGTGGTCCGCCGTTGCTTCCGGTGGGACGTCTGTGGTGTCGAAGATCTCCACGCCCAGTTCCGGTGCCGACTTCTGGAGCCAGTCGTTGAACTCCAGCATCTCCTCGATCCGCGGCTCGTCCCACTCGCGCCATGCCGGGCGCGCGCGCAGCCTGCGGCGCAGGGACTCCGCCGAACCGACCAGGGCCAGGTAGTGGATCTCGCTGAAGAACACTCGTTCCGGCAGCGGCTCCAGCTCCGGTGGCGCGACCGTGCCGCACAGGACCACCGGGCGGCCGTTCTGGTGCAGCATCGCCGCCATCCGGAGCCAGGCCCCGCGGAACGCGCGGATGTCGCCGCGCAGGGCGTCCGCCCATAAGACGTCTTGCTCCAGCACCACCACTTCGCCCGCGAAGCGTGACGTCAGCAGGGGTCCCACCGTCGACTTGCCGGCGCCGCTGGGGCCCGTCAGCGCGAACAGCGGCAGCCGGCGAAACGGCCACCGATGTCCGCACCGGACGCACGAAAGTTCCGCGCCGACGGCGACCGGGCGGTCTGCCCGGTCGCCGCACGACGGGCAGATCCGCAGGTCGAGCGCCACTTCAGTCGAAGAGGTTCTCGAGGAAGCCGCGCTTGCGGTGGCCGTGGCCGTGCGGCCTCGGCGAATCCGAATACCCGCCGCGGTGCGGCCGCGGCGAGTCCGAGTAACCGCCGCCGCGGTACCCCTTCGGCGAGTCCGGGTAGCCGCCACCCCGGTACGGGCGCGGCGAGTCGGACCGGCCGTACTGCGGGGCCGCCCCGCCATACTGCGGAGCCGCCCCGCCGTACGGCGGTGGCTGCTGGCCGCCGTAGAAGGAGGTTTCCGCACCGGCGATGGCTTCGAGCTCACCGCGGTCCAGGAAGATCCCGCGGCAGCCCTCGCACTGGTCGATGTGGACGCCGTTCTTGTCCACGGTTCGCATCTGGTTCTGACACTTCGGACAAATCACTCATCCGAGACTACGCATGTTCGGCTCAGCAGGCGCAGAGGCAGAACGGGTGGCCCACCGGATCGGCGTAGACGCGGAACCCCTTCGGCTTGTCGTCCAGGAGCTTCGCGCCCAGATCCAGCACGCGCGCGTGCGCCGCTTCCATGTCCGTGACCTCGAGATCGAGGTGCATCTGCTGCGGGTTGTCCGCGGACGGCCACGCCGGCGGCCGGTAGTCGGGCACCCGCTGGAACGCGATGCCCGCGCCGCCGGCCGGGTTGGGCAGCGTCACCCAGTGGCCGTCGTCGGAGACGTCGGGTGCGCCCCAGTCCAGCACCGCCCGGTAGAACCCGGCCAGGGCCACCGGGTCGGGGCAGTCGATGGCCACCACACCCAGCGTCGGTACCGCACCCATCGTCGCTCCCTTCGATCACGGATAACCAGTGAACGAATTATGTGGGTTAGCGCACGAGGGTGCAACCACCTTCCGCCGTACACTGGTTCGGTGCACACCGACGCTTCCCTCGTGGTGGAGTTCCTCAACACGGTCAACGTCGAAGAGGGCGCGGACCTGCTCGAACAGCCCGGGCCGTGGCGCGAGTGGGCCGCCGGGCACGCGCTGACGGCCAATCCGGCCGCCGAGGCCCGTGCGGCGCGGGACGCGCTGCGGGCCTCGATCGGCGATCCGCGGCTGCCCGGCGGCAGCGTCGACGTGGGCACCCGGATCTCCCTCACCGACGCCGGCCCGGCGCTGATGGCGGACGACGTCGTCGGCGCGGTGTTCGCCGCCTGCACCCGCCTGGTCGTGCGCGGCGACTGGATCCGGCTGAAGATCTGCCCCGCCGACACGTGCCTGTGGGCGTTCTACGACGAGTCGCGCAACCGGTCGCGGACCTGGTGCTCGATGCGCGTCTGCGGCAACCGCGAGAAGGCGCGCGGCTGGCGGGCGCGCGCGGCCACTGGTTGAGACTCTCATCCGAGCGGTCGACCCCCGACCAGCTGTGGACAACTCGCCACACCAGCACCACATATCCACGGCCCGGGCGGGGTTGCCCCCACACGTTGTGGACAGCCGTTAGGCCATCACCGTGAAAAGTTGTGGATAACCCGGGGGATAACTCAGCTTCCTGTGGACAACTGGTTTGAACCTCTCTCGGGTGTGGTATACGGAACGGCCGTCAGAACAGCAGCTCCGCCACGGCGTAGATGACGAGCCCGGCGAGCGCGCCCACGACGGTGCCGTTGATGCGGATGAACTGCAGGTCACGGCCCACTTGGAGCTCGATCTTGCGGGACGTCTCCTCGGCGTCCCAGCGCTCCACCGTGTCCGTGATGATCGTGGTGATCTCCTGGGAGTAGTTCTTCACCAGGTACACCGCGCCACCCTCGACCCAGCCGTCCACCTTGCCGCGCATCTGGTCGTCCTCGACCAAGCGCGTGCCCAGGGACATCAGGCCCAGGCGGACGCGCCGGCGCAGTTCGCTCGACGGGTCCTCCGCCGCGTTGAGGAGCATCTCCTTGGCCGTGCTCCAGGCCGAGCCGATCAGCCGCTGCACCTCTTCGTGGTGCACGATCTGGCCCTTGACCTGCTCGGCGCGGGCC